>CAZFFD010000001.1:0-8377 GCA_964518035.1 uncultured Methanotrichaceae archaeon
CTTGGGCATGACTGCAAAAAATATTATGGATTGGAGTGTTAATGCGAAATGTGGGGTTGAGACTCCAGGTAATAAACATTTCTCGATTGATATCAAAGGCCAGTCTATGAAAAATTATTGGATAATAAAACCATCAGAAAACAACCGAGATGATCAATATTTCATTCTTGTCTATGTCCCAAGAAATTTAACAGAGTCTCCTCAATACTTCATTCTAAATTCAGATGACATAACGAAGGAACTGAAACAACACCTAGAGCGAATGAAGCAAGCCGAAATAGTGCGAGGAAAACCTTATAGTCATAAATTTGAGACAGGAGGTATGGCATGGGATCAGCCACTCAAATATGAAGGGTTATGGGACAAACTGCCTAAATGAGAATAATCAGAGGAATGTATTGGTCAACGCTGAATAATCAATACTCAACCAAGAAGTAAGAATGCAACAAATTTACACCCTGCTTGCCCCTTTGTCGAACGCCCTCGCGCGAGTCCCTTGACGGCGGTCAAGGCTCACATCATCGCTATCAAAATCGATCGAATTATGATCATTGCCTACTCCTTCAAGGCTGCAATGAATTCCTTTCTCTCCAGCCTCGCTTGCTTCATAATCGAAATCAATGTGCCTTTTGCCAGCTCTGGATGATTAGGAACTGTAACGACCAGATTTCTTTCTTCATTCCAGAGATGAATATGGCTGCAGGTCTGTCGATAGACCTTAAATCCAAATTGATCCAGAGCCTTGATGGCAGCTTTAACTGAGATTGCCGGAAGCTTGGGCAAATCCCTCTACCTCGATATCCAGAAATGAGAGCTTTCGTCCTTTAGGAGCCAGCTCTAAAAGAACCTGATAATGCTCCTCAAGGCCCTTCTTCAAATTGGAGATCGCTTCGCTTTCAGTCAATCCTTGATCGGCTACATTTGTAATCAGGTCAATTGCTACGAAGTATTTTCCCTCTTTATGAATCTGAATTAGGGTTCTCATGCTGCATTCTATTTGTGCGTGTTTCTTGATATAGCTAATCCCCTCTATCTTTCTGCAGAACATGCAATTAAAGATTAGACCGGAAAAAATAAAATCATCATCTATGGCAGCATGTTCCTGCCCCTGTTGCTGCATGCCAGCGCTCCCCCAGCCTCCTGCCTACGAGCGCAGCAAGTTCCCCACGCACAGGCGCGCGCCCCCTAGCTGCGGCAGGCGATCCGTTCCTACCCTGAGGCACTTCTTCTAGTGCTCCAGCAGCTCTAAAAACTCTTTCTTGCTCATCCCCACATCACTCATAATCTCCATCAGAATTCCCCGCCCAAGCTCTTCTCCAGGATGCACGGGAATTACTGTGCTCCTGCCATCGGGGTGCTTCATGATGAGGTGGCTGCCTCTCTGCCGTACCGGGAGAAAGCCGATTCTTCCCAGCGCTTTGATAACAACTTTGGCTTCAACAGGTTTCAACTTCGACAACCTGCACTCCTACAAAGCTTCCAATGGTGCTGCTGCCTTCAGTCTCCAGATAGAGTAAAATAGCCTCCTTGATCCTATTCATCAGATCGTCAAGGCTTTTGGCCTGAGTATGACAGCCTGGAAGCTCTGGAACCGTGGCAACGTAATAATCATCCTCATCCTTTCTGACCACGACATTGAAGCGCATGCAGAATAAATATGCAGATAATCAGATGAATGTATTGGTCAATGCGGCATAATCAATATCTATTCAGAGAGCAACAATGCCGCAAATTCACTTCTAGCCAGCCCTATTTGCCGAATTCCTGCGCGCTCCGCCGCCGCCTCCTGCGGACACACGCACGGGCGCGCCCCTGGCGGCGGTCAAAGCTCACACCATCGCTATCAGAATCGATCGAATTAAGATCCTTGCCTACTCCTTCAAGGCCTCAATGAATTCCTTTCTCTCCAGCCTCGCTTGCTTCATAATCGAGATCAATGTGCCCTTTGCCAGCTCTGGATGATTCGGCACGGTAACGACCAGATTTCTTTTCTCATTCCAGAGGTGGATATGGCTACCTGTCTGGCGATAGACCTTGAAGCCAAGCGTATCCAGGGCCTTGATAACCTTTTTAGCTGAGATTGCCGGAAGCTTGGGCAAATCCCTCTACCTCGATATCCAGAAATGAGAGCTTTCGTCCTTTAGGAGCCAGCTCTAAAAGAACCTGATAATGCTCCTCAAGGCCCTTCTTCAAATTGGAGATCGCTTCGCTTTCAGTCAATCCTTGATCGGCTACATTTGTAATCAGGTCAATTGCTACGAAATATTTTTCCTCTTTATGAATCTGAATTAGGGTTCTCATGTTGTATTCCAATTGTGTGTGTTTCTTGATATAGCTAATCCTATCCATCTTTCTCCAAAACGGGCAATTAGAGATGAAGCAGGAAAGCATAAAATTCCGATCGAATGGCAGCATGTTCTTGCTCCTGTTGCTGCACGCTCGCATGAACCATCGCCCAGCCCCCATGAGCGCCGCCGGTCCCCCAACGCACGGGCGCGCGAGCCGCGGGTGAAACAATCAGATTTTTCCAATTCTCGCAGCCTAATGCTGTTCTATCGATCTTGATATTTCACATTCGATTATTGTTGCGATTGCGAACCGGATTTCGGGTGCGAATTCTCTGGCCGTCTTCCAGACAATCTCATCATCAACTCCGAAATAGCCATGAATGAGCCTATCTCTCATGCCTGCCATCTCCTTCCACGGCACTTGCGGGTTTCGTTGCCTGATCGCCGTTGGCACCTTCTTGCACGCTTCGCCTACAATCTCCAGAGCGCGGATCACTGAATAGCGAGTTTTCTCATCCCGGAGGAAGTCTTCGAACTCCAAATCCTCTGTGAAGCAAATCGATGTACCTTCGTTCAGACTTCACAGTGCAACCTTCTCTTGCAGGATGCGCTCGCCTATTTTGCCCTTTAAGGCTCGAATAGATACGAGATCTACTTTAAGGCCGGTGATTTCGTGCAGTCTGTGCTCCAGAGATATGAATTTGGGAAGAGTTGGTGCTTGTTCAAACTCCACAAGAACATCAAGGTCACTGCGGCTATGCTGCTTGCCTCGCACAAATGATCCGAAGAGCCAGACATAGCGGATGTTGTACTCTTCACGAAGCTGCGGCAAATGTGCACGAAGGTTTTGCATAATTTGATGCAGAGATGGAAGAGAACTGGTTTTTATTTCCTCATTGAGTGTTTTCATTTATCTGAACCTCTCAGTGATGGCAGGTCTTTAGGATAAGGAAGGATTGGGGGTCTCGAACCTCATGCTGTCTCATTATGCAGATAATCAGATGAATGTATTGGTCAACTCAGCATAATTGATATTCATCCTGAGAGCAACAATGCTACAAATTCGCGTCCTGCAGAGCCCCCTTTGCCGCATTCCTGCGCGCTCCGCCGCCCCCTCCAGCGGGGCCACCGCGCACGGGCGCGGGCCCTTCCGCCAGCGGGTGAGGATCTCATGATCGTCTGTCAAGTATCACGCCGGATCACAAGCCTGCAACTTCAACTCTAACCTTTCCTATGAATAGGCTCTCTTCGATTGGGGCCTCTACCTGATCTTCTTTTAAGGCTATCAGATAGGATTCGATGGCTTCCTTGGCGTTCTGCAAGGCTTCATCAATTGTCTCTCCCTGGGAGTAGCATCCGGGAAATGTGGGGATCTCTGACCAAAAGCCTCCCTCCTCGGCCTGATGTATCAGGATGGTATATTCCGTTATCCAATCACTTCTTTAGACTTTATGACAAGTTTCCCATCCATAGACATTTTCTTGCATCCAATTAAAAT
This sequence comes from uncultured Methanotrichaceae archaeon, assembly GCA_964518035.1. Lineage (GTDB taxonomy): Archaea > Halobacteriota > Methanosarcinia > Methanotrichales > Methanotrichaceae > Methanothrix. The sequence continues at coordinate 3,787 of CAZFFD010000001.1, forward strand.
CGTATGTCCCATCAGTATATATTCCATTGAAATATTTGCAGTCGCTCGTCATCCAGAGGAGGATATTTCCTCCGCGATTACTCGACGGATTGCTCCAAGTTCCTTCTATGTAATCCTGGCGTGAATTTGGAGAGCTTTTATTTGGGGGCCTCATATGAATAATCTTTCCGTCAAATGAACATGCTTGACCTGAACTAACATAATCTGCATGCACATTTTCCCCATTTGCTGTAATCGTGTACTTAATGCCCGTAGTCGTGTACCATGTGCCAATCCAGTCTTCTGAATAAAAGCCACTTCTCTCCTTATTAACGCATTGAGCATCCGCATGGCTAAACAATATTGTTAATGTTAGCAAAAGACATATCGTAGCATTTTTCATATTCATGTTTTGCCGTTCAAATACATCATTAATAAATGTTTTGGTATTTTTTCGATGTTGTAGAATCCAGAAATCATTTCGCCTACCATCTAAGCCTCGACGCAAAGTCCAGGGGTACTTGAATGTGGAGGACATTTGGCTGAATTGCAAACATAAAAATCGGGCGCCGGTTCACTTCATCCTCGACCTAAAGGATGGGGAATTCATGACCCTCCTTCCTCCCTATGTATTAAAAAGATGAATATCCATTGGAGCCCTAATCTTCAAAGGATGAATCTGGTCTGAGACATATTGATCGGCCATGTAATTTCTGGTGTTGGGCTCTTGCGCGACAAATGCCGGCAATGATCGTGAAACCTCGATAGCCTCCAAATGCCAATAGCAAGACCAGCCAATTTAACACATTCAAAAGAATAATTATAATTTATATTGCTGACCGACACCCTTATAGCCAGTTATTATGCTACATGCTACCACGTACCACAACATGGCAGCAGGACCGGGCAGGAGCATCACGTGATCATGCTTCAGGCCCCTTTTCTGCATCCGTGAACAAAATCGGTGGAGTTGGTGATAAGATTGCTTGGCTTTGACGATCCCTGGATTTGGGGCGTATATCTTCTTTGCATATTAAGCGCACTATTGTGCCTGGTTTACGGCATAATAAACTGGAACCGGGAGGGAGAGCTTGAGGCATTGGAAATCAAAGAAGAAGCCGCCTGGGAAGCTAATGAGGAAGAGATGCAGGAAAAAGAGCTGGGGCTGTGATTTAGATGAATGTTCTTCTCCTAAATGTAATCATTCTGATCTACCTTCTCGCCACAATCTATCTGGGTTACCGGGGCTGGAAATCAACCAAAGACTCAGAGGGCTACCTGGTCGCAGGCAGAAAGACCCACCCCTACATCATGGCCATGAGCTACGGAGCCACATTCATAAGCACCTCGGCCATCGTGGGCTTCGGCGGCAATGCTGGCCTCTTTGGAATGGGACTACTATGGCTAACGTTCTTCAATATATTCGTGGGCATCTTCGTGGCATTCATCGTTTACGGCAAACGAACCCGCAAGATGGGCCATAACCTCAACGCAATGACCTTCCCGGAACTGCTGGGCAAGAGATTTGACAGCAGGTTCATCCAATATGGCAGTGGTCTCGTTATCTTCCTTGGAATGCCCCTTTACGCCTCCGTGGTCCTGATAGGTGCCGCCCGGTTCATGGAGACGACTCTTGCCATCGACTTTGATGTGGCGTTGCTCATCTATTCTGTGATCATTGCCGCATATGTCATCTGGGGAGGTTTGCGTGGAGTCATGTATACCGATGCCATGCAGGGGACGATCATGTTCGCGGGCATGATAATTCTGCTCTTCATCACTTATTCCCATCTGGGGGGAATCGTCCCGGCTCATCAAGCCCTCACCGAAATGGCCAACCTTGTTCCAGCCAAATTTGCCGCCATGGGGCATGCAGGCTGGACTGTGATGCCTGTCTTGGGCAGCACCTGGTGGTGGACCCTCGTCTCAACCATTGTGCTGGGTGTGGGAATCGGCGTCCTGGCCATGCCCCAGCTAGCCGTGCGTTTCATGACAGTCAAATCCAATAGGGAGCTTAACCGGGGCGTGCTCATCGGTGGCGTCTTCATCCTCATGATGACCGGCGTCGCATTCACAGTAGGGGCTCTCTCGAATGTATTTTTCCTGAAGACTCAGGGAAATATCTCAATAAACATCGCAAACGGAAACGCCGACAGCATAATTCCCATCTACATCAACGCTGCCACTCCGGAGTGGTTCGTCTATCTGTTCATGCTGACCCTATTGGCCGCGGCCATGTCTACTTCAAGCTCCCAGTTCCATACTCAGGGAAGCGCCATAGGCAGAGATATCTACGAGACCATCACCAGGAAACGGGGCAGCAAATCCATCCTCGTAACCAGGATGGGGATAATCGTGGCCATCATCATTGCCGTGATCCTGGGCTATATCCTGCCCGAAAATATAATTGCTCGCGGCACAGCAATCTTCTTCGGTCTATGTGCTGCTGCGTTCCTGCCCATGTACACACTGGGGCTTTACTGGCAGAGGACGACCAAAGCCGGAGCCATAGCCGGACTCTTTACTGGCACATTTGTAACGGTCTTTTGGTATCTGTTCATCCATAAAGCCGAAGCAGTGCCCCTGGGCATCTGCAAGATGCTCTTCGGGCAGGATGTGCTGATTGCCGTGATGCCCTGGCCGGTAGTGGACCCGATATTGGTGGCCTTACCTTTAGCACTGCTCGTTACTGTAGCCGTAAGCCTGATGACAAAAAAACCAAGCGAGAGACACCTGGAGGTATGCTTTAAGGGAATCAGATGACGAGAGAAAAGCTAAAGGCTTATGGAAATATTGCATGCCTCCAGGAGATGAAAAAGATGAAGTTGATCGCGGCGATAGCCGTACTATTTATCCTTGCCCTGGCCATGCCTCCGGTTCTCGGGGAGATGACCGAGTATCAAAGAGGTGTGGCCAATGGCCTGAAAATTGGGCTGTTTATGGGAGAATACTACGGGCGTGGTCAATATGTGACAGACTATGCCGGGCAGTATAACACCTATTTGCAGAGCTACTATCAGTTCCTCTATACAGCCTTTGCCAACAACCAGACCTTGATAAATGAGTTCACGCGCTCTCCCATTGTCGTGACAACTCAGTCATCGAGCGCAGGTGTCCTGAAGCCGGATGCGAGCGGACGAATTCTCGGCTATCCTGCAGATGCATATTATACTTGGGTGGGCGCGGTACCGGGAACATCGCCTGAAAATCCAGGAAATTCGCTTCCCGGCGTGTAAGCCTGTATTAGATCGATAAAATATCCCGGAGATCATCCGGGAATTGCCGCTTTTTTCCTTCTTTCATTGAACCGATAGGGCAAATATGGATGACGATGGAAGGTCTCAGATATACCCTGCAGTCCCAAAGCTTGATATCCTGCCAGACTTAACCATGAAATCACCCATGCCGCTTGAGATGCCCTACCGACTGGGCAAAAAGAATTGGCTAATGTTCTTCACGCTTGCTCTGGCGATTCTTCTTTCCTACTACATCTGGCCGCTTCTCGACGGACTGATCCTGGGGCTGGTCTTCTCCTATGTCGGTCGCCCGGTGCGTGATATATTCAAACAGAACCGGCGGATAGGCTCGATCTCGGCCATAGTCTGCATAGTGGTTCCACTCTCGGCGATCTTTGCGACAGGTGTGATCGAGGCCTCTAATCAGATTAAGTGGCTGGAAGGACACCAGGAGGTGATCGTCAACCTCATATTCGAATCAGTCTCCAGGATCCATATTCCCCCGGTGATATTGGATGAAATCTCCCGAAGCATGGCCAATCTGACTGGAATGGGACTCAATCTCCTGGCTGGCCTTCCGGTCTTTCAGTTGGGTTCAACGATAACTTTGGGAATTATAAATTTATTGATATCCCTTTGCGTCTGCTACTTTTTGTTGCTGGATGGAGACCGACTGGCGGGAGCAGTCATGGAGTTCTTTGATCTGGAGAAGAAGAGCCTGGAGATGCGTTGCCTTTCTAGAATTGACAGCATCCTCTGCGGTGTCTATATGGGCAGCATCTATACAGCCATTGCTGGAGGCATTACTTCTGTTGCCATATTCTACATCTTTGCCGTTCCCCGCCCATTTGCCATGGCAAGCATAGTCTTTCTTGCAGGACTGGTTCCATTTCTCACCTGGTTGGTCTTCATCCCGACGGCTGTCGGCAGGTACATCGAGCTTGGTCCTCTGAATGCCTGGCTGTTCTTCATCGTTGCCTCCATCTTGGTTCATATCGCGGAGCTGGTCATCCGGCCCTATATCGTTTATGCCAAATCCTCGTTGCATCCTTTGCTGGTGCTTTTGGCTTTTCTGGGCGGCGGCCTTGTCGCAGGAATAGCTGGCTTCTTTTTAGCTCCTGCAATGGTTGGAGTTGTGACAGGCATCTACCGGGTGATGACTGAGGAACGGGGTGAGCAGGATAGAATTGAGACGGACAGAGCAGAAATATCGGCTAAATCATTCCTGTTATAATGAGCCATTGTTAAGCAAGCGCTTTTCGTTGATGGACGATTACCGAAAATTATTTATTTGTTGATTGCAGAACCAAAATAGGCAAAAGTCAATTTCTATTCTATCCCTCCTACACCAAGGCTTTTGCCTCCCTCCTTCTTAT
>CAZFFD010000001.1:8477-89738 GCA_964518035.1 uncultured Methanotrichaceae archaeon
GTCAATTTCTATTCTATCCCTCCTACACCAAGGCTTTTGCCTCCCTCCTTCTTATGGTCCTCCTGATCCTGTCGATCGCCAGATCTATTTAGGAGACAATTCGGCAAGCCGTTATATACTTGGCAGAAGCTACAACAATTTCGAATGGAAGACCGAGGCCGACTTTCAATTATTGCCGAGCTTATACGCGATCACATATCTCTCGACGGATTGGACCAATTTCTCTGCCAGACTGGGGTAGAAAAGAACAATTTTGTAGTCGTACAGCCCAGCGACTTCTCAGGGGAGATTTTTGCCATAGACGGCTCCAATGCCGCCGTTTGCAGCTATTTGACTGCGAACGTCAACCTCATCCGAGCAGGATATGCGGTCTACCGGAAAAGAGACTGGCAGCGCACAGTCATTACATTTGACGACCTCTTCTTAGCCGATCCAAAGCTGTCCAGTACGAATTTTGATCCGTATCTTGAGCACTTCTTTGGCCTCAATGCAATCAATCTCAAGGAGTCGGATCTGGACCGACTCTCCAGTTACTATCGGGAGATGCAGGAGTATGTGGCCATAAACGATGCTCTTAGCCGGTCCCATCCAGGTGACATCATTCTCTACGACGGCAGCTTCGAGGTCTTCGAGCCGTTGAGGGATGTTTTAGCTACCATCTTCTCCAGGGCTTCTGAGAAAGAGGTCACGCTGCTGGCTGTGGCCAAGTCCAGCTCTCTCTCCTGGGGAGAAGAGATCACGCTGCCCTTTGTGAAGCATTCCTGCATGGCAGCGAGCGAACTCCTGCCGGGAGAGGCCTGGTACCTGAGCCTGAAGGGCAAAAAGGTTGACGCCGGGCAGGGGAAATGGGGCGGCCAGACCTACGTCGTCCGGTTCTGTGGGGAGTCGGAGCACGCCTTCCGTGTTGACGTGCCTGCGTACCTGGGCGACGATATGGGACAGATCCTGGGGAAGCTGACAGATCACTCCTGCTCAGCCGAGTGTCTGGGCTATCCTCATGCGCTTTTTAGGGCCCACCGGGATATCAGGATCACAGAGCAGGAGGGAGCGGCAGCGCGCGAAAGGCTGATCGCCAGGCTCTCGGAGCTTGGAATGGCTCATCAGGAGATCAGAATGCTTATGCAGGACTATCACGACATCCTGGAGATGAGAACCGGATTTTAGGAGATGAGTGCAAGGTGCAAACCAATGAGACACGGGCACAGCCCGATAACGCTACGAGTCTGCTCAACCGAAAGGTGATCGAGGGAAAAGATACGACCTACCGCATCGTCTCCAGGAATGTATCCGAGTACCAGTTTATTGTGCCCTTCAATCTACCGGACGAGGAGAGGGTGGAGGTGGGCCAGATCTTTTCAGTCAATGATCAGGGATTGACCTATCTGGCTCGTGTCCTGAACATAGAGCACAGCTCCAACTATGATGGCCATTGGGACACCACAATGAAAGGCACCCAGTTCTTCGATTCCGATCAAATCTTTAACCGAGTTGTGGCCGAGCCGTTGGGATGTATAAACAAAAATCTGGAGTTCAAAAAATCCCGAACGCTGCCGACCAAGTTCTCGCCTGTCTCCAGAGCCGAGAGGGAAGAGTTCAAGTTCTTGAGCCAGGTGATGGGTGACATCGAGGTTGGCTATCTCCGAAACGGATCGCGGTTGGTAGAAGAGATTCCTGTGGCTCTGCATAGCGATGCAATTGACCACCACATGGGCGTCTTCGCAACTACCGGCATGGGCAAATCGAATTTCATGAAGGTCTTTGCAGCTTCATGCATGCGTCTCGCGGCTCAGGGCGATTCAAAGTTCGGCCTCCTTATCGTCGATCCTCATGGTGAGTACCTGAAGGGAAAGAGGAACAGTCAGGTCAAGGGTCTGGTCCATCTCACGAGATACAGAGAAGGCCTTGCCTGTTACTCTACCGACAGGAGCAACGCAACGGATCCAGGTGTCGAGGATCTGACCATCTCGGAGTGCGAGATATTTCCTGAGGACATTGCGTTGCTCTATGAGTGGTCCGCTCCCCAAAGAGATGCGCTTGATGCGATATCCAGGATATTTGATCCGAATAGCTGGCTCGATGAGATCAAAACTCCTGAGGGCATGGCCCGAATGATGCAGGAGGGCTTCAAGGACAGCACTCTAAATGTGCTCGTGAGACGGATCAAGAATGAACTGGGAAGAAACTCGTACATCAAGAAGAGGTCGAGCCTTGCCAACATCCTGTCCAATCTGCAGAAAGGCAAAGTGGTCCTCGTGGATATTCCGAGGATGAGCGACAGGTCTGAGCTATTCTTGCTCTCTGTCATATCCCGCTATATTCTGGAAGAGTACAAGAAAGACGAAAAAGAGGGCGAAGAGTGCCGGAAGAACTGCCTCATCACCATCGAAGAGGCTCAGAGGGTGCTGGGGGCGGCGAGCAACACATCTCGCTTCGAGAGCATCGCACGCGAGGGGCGCAAGTTCGGTGTGGGGTTATGTGCCATCACCCAGCAGCCCAAGCTCATAGAAAAGCAACTGCTCTCTCAGTTCAATACCCTGGTTGTCATGGGCCTGGGAGACAGAAATGACCGCCAGCAGCTTGAGGAGTCGGCCAAGCAGGACCTCACCTCAATGGACATAGAGATCCAGACCCTCGAAAAGGGTGAGGCTGTGGTCTCAACCCTCAACATCCCTTTCCCTGTGCCTGCGAGGATCCATCGCTATGAGGATTACATGCGCCGCCTCAACCTTGAAGATCCGCCTGAGAGGCTGATCAAAAAAGGCGGCTTCAAGCCGTTTCTGGAATAGGGTGATCGCATGAAGATAATTCATCTGGCCGATTCGCATCTGGGATTCTCCAGCTACAGCCGGTTGGATGAGCATGGACGAAACCGCATTGAAGAGATGGTCTACTCCGGATTCAACGAGGCCATAGAGAGGATCATAGAGCTGCGACCGGATGCGGTAGTCCATTCCGGAGATGTCTTTCATCACGTTCGTCCCAAGATCAGGCCTCTGTTTGTCTTTCAGAAGGGCCTCCTGAGGCTGATTGAAAAAGGCATACCTGTGATCATAATCAGCGGAAATCACGATGCTCCCAAGAGCTTCTCGCAGACGAGCCCGTTCAGGCTCTTTGAGGATCTGAAAGGCGTGCACATCGCCCAGAGGTATGAATACGAAAGGTTTGAGGTCGGAGACCACCACTTTCATTGCATACCCTTCTGCCTTGAGCCTAAAGATTACCTGACTGAGTTTGAAAGGATCGATAGAACAGGAAGAGATGTGCTGGTCATGCACGGTCTCGTGGAGTCGCTTTCCAATAAAAGAATGAGAAGCGTGGGTGAGCATGAGCTTTCCGACAGCCTCCTGAAAAATGATTTTGACTATATTGCTCTCGGCCACTTCCACGGCCAGGCCCAGATATCCGAAAACGCCTGGTATAGCGGATCCCTGGAGTACTTCAACTTCGGCGAAGCCCAGGACCGGAAAGGAATGCTGGAGATAGACCTGGAGACTGGACGGGCGGAGAGCATTTCAGTTCGGCCCAGGTACATGATTGATCATCCTGCTATAGATTGCGGAGGACTGCGATCCGAGGAGATTGCCGAACGCCTCATGGAGCTATGCCAGGAGGATGATCTAAAAGATAGGATGGTGCGGATCACCCTCAAAAATGTCAACCGTGCGGCTTACCGGAATATAGATCAGACCAGGCTTTCTCTTCTTGGTGCGGCCTCTCTGTATTTCAAGATAAAGGCCGAATTTGCGGATGTTGTGGAGCATATAGAGCGGCCTGTAGACCGCCGAACGCTGCATGAGGAGTTCTCACTTTATCTTGAGGAAGAGTCGTCGCAGAAGAGCGTGCCGCAAAAGATCAAGGATGATGTAATGGCCTACGGTTCCGAGATCATGAAGAAGGCGGTAGAAGCCAGGCGCAAAGAGGCGTTGGATGCAGCTGAATAAGCTTGTCATGAAGAACTTCAAAAAGTTTCGGCGGGCGGAGCTGGAGTTCTCTGACGGGCTTACCGGAATTGTAGGAAGCAACGGATCTGGCAAGAGCACAATCGTGGATGCCATTGCCTGGGCTCTTTATGGCAACCGGGCCTCGGGAATAAAAAGGGATTTTATCAGAAATGCCAGGGCGCGAGAGTCTGATGCTGTTGAGGCGAGCCTGACCATTTCGTTGGGAAAGCAGGAGCTGGTCATCTACCGGTCCATGAAAGGAAAAGGCCTGACACCGGAGGCCTATCTGGTCTTGGATGGCCAGAGAATTGCCACGGGGAGCCGGGAGGTTGATGCCAGGCTCGAGAGCGTACTGAAGATCAGCTATCAGGATTTCATGAAGACCTTTTACGCTCGGCAGAAGGATCTGGACAACCTGCTCAAGGAGGGAGCAATGGGCAAGAGGGAATATCTTCTCAAGCTCCTGGGCCTGGAGGACATCAAGGAATATGCAGTTGATCTGATCAAGACGGATCGGGCGGGTCTCGATGAGAAGAAAAACCGGCTGGCAGGAGCTCTGGCCGAAATGGGTGACGTATCTCTCCGCCTGGAGACGGCAGCATCGGATATTCTGGCGGCTAAAACGGATCTGGAGGTGGCCGAGAGGAGGAGAGAAAGCTTGGCCGGGGTCGAGGAGACGAGACGGCAGGGGCTTGAGGCGATGGCAGAGAGGATGCGATTGCATGGCATTCTCCTGGAGAGGGCGACGAGCATTGAGTCACAGAAGAAGTCGCTTGATGAGATAGCTCGATTTGAACAGACGAGGCTCATTCAGATCGAATCATCAAAAAAGAGGCTCTCGGATATCGCCCCGCTTCTGGAGAGGCTTATCGTCATCAAAGAGCGGTTGGATGATTTGGAGCCGAACAGGTCTGTCTATGAGCAGTCTGCCCGGAGCATAGCCTCTCAGGAGGCGGCGCTTGTGGGAGAGAGAAAGGCGTTGGCCGAGAGCAAGAAAAGGCTCCAGGAGCTGGAGATGGATGCCGCAGAACGCACGGAGCTGAAGCCCCTTGAGGAGGAGCACAACAGGCTGCAGGACAGATTAGTCTCTCTGGAGGAGTTGAGGGACAGGCACAGGGAGATGCAGGCTGCCATCAAGGAGGAGACTGTCAGGGTGCAGTCCACAGGGGCCGCTCTCTCTCGCGCCAAAAATCTCAGAGACGATCTGCTCCGGGCAAAGACCCGACTGCAGGAGATATCTGGCTGTCGAGAAGAGGAGACGAGGCAGAGGGATGCGCTCGCTGAGCTATCTCGGCAAAGAGAGAGACAGAGGGAGCTTGATGGCCTCCTTGCCAGGAAAGGTAGCATAGAGGAGCGTCTGGGCCGGCTGAAGGTCGAGGCAGAAAAGGCTCAGGAGGAGATCGGCAACATCGGGGACATCGAGGAGAGAGAAGCCGTCCTGCTCAGGCAGGATCGGGATCTAGACCAGTTGAACAGCGAATTGTCCCGCGTCCTGGCTGATATGAGGGCAAGCTACAGGGTGGCTGAGAATGCTCTCGCAGAGGCAGAGAGATCTCTGAAAAAGGTCAAAGCTCTCGGAGGAGATGGGCTGTGTCCCACCTGCGAGAGGCCGCTCTTGGGCCAGCGTGATCTGCTCATCGGGAAGTACGAAAGCTCTATGGTCGCGGCCAGAGGGGAGAAGGAGAAGCTCGCTCTAGGCATTGCCTCTCAAACCGAGAGGATGGAGGGAGCAGCCAGGTCGAGGAGCAATCTGAAGCAAGCTTTTGATCTGTTGAATGCTCAAAAGAGTCGGAGAGCTGCTCTGCAGGCCCAGCAGAAGAGCCTGGCCATGCAGATGCACGAGTCGCAGGCCGAGCAGAAGGAGATTCTGGCCAAAATCGAGGAGCTGGGAGAGGTCTTCTTTGATGCTGCATTGTTCGAACAGGTGCAAGCGGCTCTAAAAGCGCTTGAGCCTCTTGTCCAGGAATACAACCTGCTCCTTTTGCGTCTGAATGATCTGCCTGGCCTTGAGGCTGAGATTGCCAAAAGTGAGAGGGAACTTGAGGCACAGAGAGTGAAGCTTACTGAGCTGTCTGGCCAGGCGGATGCCTTGGGCTACAACGAATCGGATTTTCTCCTGGCAAAGAAGCGCATAGCCTCGACGAAGCCTCTGCATGACCGATTTCTTGCCCTCACAGAGAGGCTGGCGACAATTCCCGATCTCGTGGAGAGGCGGCGGAAGCTGGAGCAGGAGGTCGCAGGTCTTGAGAGGGCGCTTCAGGCTTTAGTTGAGTCGCAGAGGGCGCTGGGCTACGATCCCAGGGAGTACGAGTCGCTTTTCAAGGAGAAGAAGAGTCTGGCGTCATCCGAGAGCGAGAGCCGGAGGATTTCTCTTGTTTTGGCTGGAGAGGGCGAGGCCAGAGAGAGGCTGGCAGCTGCCAGAGCGTCATCTGAGAGGCTTGGATCTGATCTGAAAGAAATCATGCGGCAGGTTGACGCCCTGGCCTACAAAAAGGAAGAGCACGAGAGGGCAAGAGTCGCTTTGGCCAGTGCAAAAGAGGAGCTTGAAAAGGCGAGAGCATCAGTCTCTGGGCTGCAGGTGCAGATGGGAGTTCTCCTGGCAAAGAAAGAGCGACTGATTCAGGAAGCAGAGCGGAAGGCCGAGCTTGAGAGCAGCTGCAATCAGCTCTCACGCAGCCTGGAGGTGGTGGATGTTACGCGTGCTCTCGTCAACAGCTTCATGGACCAGGTGCTGATCCGGGTCAAGAATGATATCGCCCGGACAGCCGGAGAGATCCTGGAGGAGGTATCAGGCAAATACAGCCTGCTCAAGATCGATGATGACTTCAACATTCAAGTCGAGGATGCAGGAGCCTATTACCCCATATCCCGCTACTCAGGCGGAGAGATAGACATGATTGCAGTCTCAGTGCGGGTGGCCATCAGCGAGTACTTGATGCGCTTCGGCCCGGGTGGAGAGAGCTACTCCTTCCTGATCCTGGATGAGGTCTTCGGCAGCCAAGACCAGGAGCACAGAGAGAAGATGATTCAGATGCTGCGAAGCCTCGAAGATCGCTTTCCCCAGATCATTGCCATCAGCCACATCAGCGATGTGCAGGGGCAGTTCGACAACACCGTCCTGGTGGTCGAGGACGAGATTGGAAACAGTCGAGTGGAGGCGATTTAAAATTATTAATTTTTCATGCGAGCGCATACCCCAGTAGCCTTGCCAGACGGATGGCGTCCCAGTCCAGGTGCCGGAGCATTCGTACCATGAGTCTGCTAGGCCGGTCGATGTCGCCGTGCTCCTCGATTGCTTTTATGAGCCTAGGTTTCGCTGCCAGGTAGCCCACCAGCTCGTCGATCTCGTATGGCTTCATCTTCGCCATCATTCGGTTGACTCTCATGCCGATCTCCAGCTCCCGTCCCAGTGCTGCCCTCCAGAGCCGGTCATACTCGGACAGACGCTGAGCTGAGCTGTCGCCCTCCATTGCTGCGGCAGCAGCCACGCCTCCGGCAATCTTCGCGGCCACCAGTCCGGGATAGACGCCTCCGCCGGATGTAGGCTTGACCTGGCCGGCTGCGTCGCCCACTGCCAAGAGCCCGTGGACCGCAGTGGCTCCAGGCGGGCCCAGCGGCAGGCCTCCAACATTAAGCGCCACAGGCGAGCCCAGAAGCCTTTTGGCAATTATGTCTGATTTCAAAAACGTCCTCAGCCTGTCGCAGCCGCGATCGCTGGCGCATAGCCCGATCCTGGCTGTGCTCTTGCTCAAAGGAATCACCCAGGCGAAGAGTCCGGAGGCCTGGCCCAGGTGGACCTCGACCTTGTCAGGATCCTCTACTGCAAAGGCTGCCTCCACTTGGGCACCTGAGAGAATGGTCTGCGGTGGCGCGATGCCAGCTCGGCGGGCCAGAATAGCAGAGACTCCCTCGGCAGATATGACGACTCTGGCTGAGATCTCGCTATCATCAGAGAGTACCAGGATTCTTCTTTCGCCGTCCATCTTAATCCCTCTCACTCTTGAGCAGAGACGAAGGCTTGCGCCCTCCTGCATTGCCTGGTTCACAAGCGCCCGGTCAAAGAGCCTCCTGTCCACTACCCAGGCCCGGCGCTCTTTTGCCTTGAAGTCCAGGCGTGCCCCACCCGGCGAAAAAACGCTTGCGCCAAACATGCCTCTCCTAATGAAGGAGCCAGCTGGAAGCTCGGACTCGGCGAGAGCCTCTCTGCCCAAGAGTCCGGCGCATTGCACCGGCCAGCCCACTGCTGGATGCTCCTCCAGGAGAATTGTGCTGGCACCGGCTTTGGCAGCATACTTGGCTGCCATGCTGCCAGCCGGCCCGGCACCGATGACGGCTATGTCGAAGATGTCCATAATCGAGGTTTGAGTTGTCAGGCCTCGATGTTAACTTTTTCTGTGTTCAATGATCTTTATCTCTACTCTCGTGCTTCCTTTTTGCCACCACCACAAGAAATATGAGTATGTAAACCCTACCGGATTCTCACATGTAGATTACCACTATGATCAATTCATAATCATATAATTCTTGGAAACTGGAATTATCTCAGCTTCGATTAGACATTGTGCAATCATAAAAGTTATGAAATTTTAAGACATGATCTCAAATACCTATAAATTATCAACATGGCTTTTTAGTCTCAGGAGGCTAAGTAAAATGGCCCTTGATCTTAAGACAAAAGACGAAGTCTTTGAAGCAATTGACAAATATAATGTAAGGTTTGTCCGAATTTGGTTTACAGATATCCTGGGCGTCCCAAAGAGCTTTGCAATCAACCCCAACGAACTGGAAGGTGCATTCTCTGAGGGCATGGGCTTTGACGGCTCCTCCATCGAGGGCTTTGCCAGAATCCATGAATCCGACATGGTCGCCAAGCCGGACCCAACCACATTCCAGCTCATCCCCTGGAGGCAGCACGAGAACGCCGTGGCCCGCATGTTCTGCGACATCCAGAACCCCAACGGCACTCCTTACGAGGGCGACCCCAGGAACGTCCTGAAGAGAAACCTGTCCCGGATCAAGGATAAGGGCTACAGCTTCCTGGTAGGACCGGAGCTTGAGTTCTTCTACTTTAAGGGCGAGCATAGCACCGAGACGCTGGACACAGGTGGATACTTCGACCTGACCACCGCAGACAACGCTTCCGACCTGCGCCGTGATACCATCCTGGCCCTGGACTCCATGGGCATCGATGTCGAGTACAGCCACCATGAGGTCGCACCATCCCAGCACGAGATAGATCTGCGCTACAAGGACGCCCTCTCAATGGCCGACACGGTCATGACCTACAAGATCACAGTCAAGGAGGTCGCTCGCAGGTACGGCTACCATGCCAGCTTCATGCCCAAGCCCATCTTCGGCCAGAACGGCAGCGGCATGCACGTTCACCAGTCCCTCTTCCAGGGCAAGAGAAATGTCATGTTTGACGCAGGCGACGCATTCCACCTCTCTGAGGAGGGCAAGTACTACATTGCCGGCCTGCTCAAGCACGCACCTGAGATCACAGCTGTCACCAACCAGTGGGTCAACTCCTACAAGCGCCTGGTCCCCGGCTACGAAGCACCTGTCTACATCTGCTGGGCCAGAAGGAACAGATCTGCTCTCGTCAGAGTCCCAATGTACAAGCCCGGAAAGGAGGCAGCCACCAGAGTCGAGTTCAGGAGCCCCGATCCAGCAGCTAACCCGTACCTGGCCTTCTCAGTCATGTTGGCTGCAGGTCTTGCTGGCATCGCCAACAAATATGATCTGCCAGCACCACAGGAGCAGGATATCTACCACATGAGCGATGATGAGCGGAAGAAGGTAGGAATCACATCTCTGCCAGGCAGCCTCAACGATGCCATACAGCTCGCTGAAGGAAGCAAGCTCATTCGCGAGGCACTGGGCGAGCACGTCTTCAAGGCATTCATTGCCAACAAGAAGGCTGAGTGGGACGCCTACCGCACGAACGTTACCCAGTGGGAGCTGGACAGATACTTGCCTCTGCTCTGAGAGCCCCTATTCGGGCTCACCTTTTTTATCTAAAAAATTGCGAGGATAAACCATGAAGGGAAAGGAGCCTGAATCGACGGGCGTTGATCACAACTATTATGAATGTTTCTTAAATAGATATAAAACATTTATTGCGATCACTAGTTGCTCACACGTCATCCTATAGAACAAGACTTGCAGCGGATCAACATTAAATTGCGGGAAGATAGAAGGTTAATTGAAAGGTCGGTGTCTGGAGTTCAGGATTATTATGCCAAGGATTAGAAGGGAGCTTTACACCAAGGATATCTGCGCCTGCTCCATCTTCGGAGCCATGAACCGGGATGGGGAGCGCTTCAATGGGGCCGGCGTAATGAAGGCTATAGCCAACATGCATGTCCGCGGCAATGGTCTAGGTGGCGGGTTTGCGGCCTATGGCATATACCCGGAGTATGAGGACTACTATGCCATTCATCTCATGTTCACCGGCAAGAGTCTGCAGGACAAGCTGTCAGCAAAAAAGGAGCTGGATGCGTTTCTCTGCCAGCGCTTCGATGTGGTCTACGATGAAGAGATCCCTCATGGCGATGAGTCAACCGTAAGCGATCCCCCGTTGGTCTGGCGCTACTTTGCCCTTCCAAATAAAAAGGGTGATGACGCACTGCTCACTGATGAAGACTATGTCGTCTCGATAGTCATGTGGGTGAACACCAGAATCGAGAATGCTTACATATTCTCCTCAGGCAAAAACATGGGCTGCTTCAAGGGCGTGGGATATCCTGAGGAGATTGGTGAGTATTTCATGCTCGACCGGCTCTACCGTGCCTACACCTGGACGGTCCACGGTCGTTTTCCCACAAACACCCAGGCCTGGTGGGGTGGGGCTCATCCCTTCAGCCTTCTGGATACGACCATTGTTCACAACGGCGAGATCTCATCTTACGGCACCAATCGATGGTACCTGGAGATGTACGGATATGCCTGCACTCTCCAGACGGACACAGAGGTCATAGCTTATGCTGCGGATCTGCTCATGAGAAAACAGATGTTGCCCATCGAAATTGTGGCCAAAATCCTAGCTCCGCCCATCTGGAATGCCATCGACCGGATGAATGAGGCCGAGAAGAAACTGCTCACAACCTTGAGAATGGTCTACGGACCTCTTCTCATGAACGGACCTTTTGCCATAATAATTGGTCAGACGGGAAAGATGATCGGTCTGACGGACAGAATCAGGCTGCGGCCGCTTACTGCAGCCACGAGAGGTGAGATGTTCTACCTCTCCTCGGAGGAAGCGTCGATTAGACTAATTTCGCCACAGCTTGATCGCGTCTGGACTCCCAACGGAGGAGAACCAGTAGTAAGCGAACTAAACAGCATGAGGAAGGTTTTGCAATGAAATCATTCGTCTTTCCTGAGTTCCAGATCATAAGGGACGAAGAAAAATGCGGCCAGTGTCGGGGCTGCGAACGACAGTGTGCCTTTGGCACTCACACTTACGATCCGGTGGCCGACCGGCTGATATCCGATGAATACAAGTGCGTCGGCTGCCAGAGATGCGTGGTATTCTGCCCGAAGGATGCCATTGTGGTCCGTCCATCACCATCGTATTACCGGCCCAATGCCTCCTGGTCGCGCGAAAAGCTGGAGGATCTCAAGAAACAGGCGGAAACTGGAGGCGTAATCCTTACCGGGTCAGGCAACGACAAGCCGTTTTGCATCTATTGGGACCACATTGTTCTCAATGCCTCTCAGGTCACAAATCCCTCGATCGATCCATTGAGAGAGCCGATGGAGCTGCGCACCTTCCTGGGGGCCAAGCCGGACCAGATGGATATCTCCCTCAAAGACGGCGAGGTGAAGATCAATACTAAACTCTCACCCAACATCATGGTAGAGACGCCCATACTCTTCTCGGCCATGTCCTACGGAGCCATAAGCTACAACGCATTCCGGTCGCTGGCAATGGCTGCGAGGAAGTCCGGAACCTTCTTCAATACTGGCGAAGGCGGACTGCCCAAAGAGATGAGGGACGAGTTTGGAAAGTACGCTATAGCTCAGGTGGCTTCAGGTCGCTATGGCATAGATGCAGAATACTTGAACTGCGCTGCTGCAATCGAGATCAAAGTGGGCCAGGGGGCAAAGCCCGGTATCGGTGGACACTTGCCCGGCGAGAAGGTCTCGGCGATTGTTGCACAGACTCGCATGATCCCCCAGGGGACCGACGCCATATCGCCGGCTCCGCATCATGATATCTACTCAATTGAAGATCTCTCGATGCTTATTACTGCCCTGAAAGAGGCGACCAACTACGAGAAACCCATCTCCGTCAAGATTGCTGCGGTTCATAACTTCGCTGCCATCGCCTCAGGAATTGTGCGGGCGGGAGCGGACATCATCGCCATCGATGGGCTACGAGGAGGAACGGGGGCTGCTCCCAAGGTCATCCGGGACAACGTCGGAATTCCAATTGAGCTTGCCATCTCATCTCTGGACAGAAGGCTCCGGGGCGAGGGGATCAGAAACAGATGCTCTATCATTGCTGCTGGTGGAGTTCGCTGCAGTTCCGATGTCATCAAGGCCATAGCTCTTGGAGCTGACGCAGTTTACATTGGATCTGCGGCTCTCATTGCTATGGGATGTACCCTCTGTCAGAAGTGTTATACCGACAAATGCAACTGGGGAATATGCACTCAAGACCCGCGCCTCTCCGGACGGTTGAATGTGGATATCGCGAGCCAAAGGCTTTCCAACCTGATAGCAGCATGGTCGCATGAGATTGCTGAGATGTTAGGCGGCATGGGCATCAATGCTCTCGAGAGCCTGCGCGGCAACAGGGATCACCTGCGAGGTGTTGGCCTGCATGAGTGGGAGCTTGATGTGCTGGGAATCAAGGGTGCAGGAGAGTGAAGGAAAATGTGCAAAACCGTTCCGTTAGACCCTGAGCCGGATACGTCTTCTGCCGGAGATCGGGCAGATGTGGCCGAGATCGATGCCACAGACCTGCAGACCAAAGAGTTGAACGACCGGCTGAGAGAGATGATGCTCTCCGGAATCAAGAAGGTCAACATCAGAAATGTCTGCGGTCAGAGGTACATCGGGACCCGTCTCTACACGCCCCAGCATCTCATCATGGATATCGAGATCTTCGGAACACCTGGAAATGATTTAGCCGCTTTTCTTTTTGGCCATAAGATAACTGTGCACGGCAATGCCCAGGACGGAGTAGGAAATACAATGGATGCCGGAGAAGTGGTCGTTTTTGGACGGGCCGGAGATATCCTCGGATTTTCCATGAGAGGTGGCGAGATCTATGTGCGGGACAATTGCGGCTATAGAACGGCACTGCACATGAAGGAGTACAATGAGAAGAGGCCCGTTCTGGTTATAGGGGGTCGAGCCCAGGACTTCTTAGGCGAGTACATGGCAGGCGGAATTGTGATTGTCCTGGACCTGCAGGGCTTGACTCATCAGTCCAATTTCATTGGCACTGGCATGCATGGTGGTGTGATCTACCTGCGTGGCAGCGTGGAGAGCACCCAGGTCGGCAATCAGGTGGCAGTTTCGCCCTTAGATGAGTCTGACCGGGCAGTGCTCGACCATTATGTCTCCCGGTTTTTGGAGCGCTTTCCTGAGGTCGGAACGAAGAAGGACGAAATCCTTAATCATTCCTTCGTGAGGCTTACTCCCAAGTCGAAGAGGCCCTACAACAAGCTTTATACTTATTAAATATCCGAGAGGGATTAAATGCCGGTATATATTGACATCAGCAGATGCATAGGCTGCCGATCCTGCGAGGTGGCCTGCCAGCGCGTGCACGGAGGCAAAGGACACGTCAACGTGCATTATGTCGGAGACGCGGCTTCGGTTCCCATATTCTGTCATCACTGCGAGGAGGCAAATTGCACCAAGGTCTGCTTTACGGCAGCCTTGCACAAAGAGGGGGAACGGACGGCCTATGATGTGAAGAAGTGCACCGGCTGCGGCCTGTGCCGTCTGGCCTGTCCCTTTGGCGTGGTCTGGACTGATAAGATTGCCCATAAGTGCGATCTGTGCGACGGACGGGAGGGCGGACCCACTTGCATTGTCACCTGTCCGGCCAATGCTCTATCAACCGATTTCGATCTAGCGTCGAAGAGGGCGCGTTCGCGTGCTGCCAGGGCCGCGGCTCAAGGAGGAAAAAGATGATTAAAGTTGATAAGGGCTTGTGTCTGGGATGCATGTCCTGCTCGAACGTCTGTCCCAGCCAAAACATCACCAGAAGCGAGTCATCTGAGAAGAGGATCATTCACTGGAAGAGGTGCATTGAGGAGTGCGACCTCTGCGTGGAGTTCTGTCCGGCCAGGGCGTTGACGCTGGTCCCATTCGACGAGAACGTGCCGGAGCCCGAGGTCTCATTTGATCTGGTGGCCTGCAGGATATGCAAATCGCGTTATGCAACCGAGCCCATGCTTCAGAGAATTGAGTCTGTCCTGCCACTCAATTTACAGAAGGATTCAACGGACCTCGAATGGATCCGCATCTGTCCAAATTGCCGGCGCGATATCGAGGCCGAGAAGGCCACTAAACAGATTGTGATGGAAAGGGGGAAGATGAGCCGATAGGTGTGGGGCAATTGGCCCTCCTCCTAAAAATGTTTTTTAAAACGTCTTTTATTCATAATAGTATATATCAATGTCATCAAGGCAGAAGCTGTGATGAAATCAATTCCAGGTGTTTCTTTTGTCGAATATGGTTCTGTCGTATAATTTTCATATTCAGATTCCGCGTTCTCATTCCATTCTCGGATATCATCCTCATTGGGGGCCATGATGCCGAAGTCCTCGGCTGAGGACATATCATTTTTACTATCGTTGGCTTCTGAAGCCATTGTTGCCTCTGACAGCAAGAGTGCTAGGATCAGCCAGACTGCCAGAGCCCAAGACGACGCCATTTGATTTCTCATTGTATTCTCCTGGTTCATCTCATATTCCTGTCAATATCTGGGTTAAACCGCTGAACAAGTTCTCCGGCTTTGAGGATAGACCTGCCTGTATCGCCCACGAACTCAATATCTGAATGATCAATGGACTCAACAAAGATACAGCAGCAATCCAGATCTGTGGTTTATCCGCATTAATGAGCTCCAGCTCCTTTTGGGTGTCCTCAATGATCTTTTTAGATATTATATTAATAGACTTCAAATTTTTTGAGTCAAGGTCTGGCGATTGTGTCTTACTTAAGCAGTCAAATTGCGCAAGCATTTGTTCTTCCAGAAAATTTTTTTCAACAGAGCTTTCCTTCAAACGTTTTATTTCTTTAAGGGATAAGATCTCATCGAGCCTTTTCTTTGCTTCTATCCCTTGAAGCTGCAAGATAGCAGTCATGGTCTTGAAATCGTTTACTCTCTGCGTCAGCAATTTCTTTTGCTTTTGCCTGGAAGTGCGCCAGCCGATGATATATGGAATCAAGAAGAATACTACGAATATTAGAATGGTTAACGCAACCATGATTGGCGTTCCACTGGGAATTGTGACGAAACCGATATCCAGAGGAGAATTCAATTTAGCCAATTGCCAGCACCAAAGAAGCTGAGACAGATAAAGTGAGTTCAATCCCAGCCAGCAGAAGCTAAATATCATTGCTGCTTTCCTGAGCATATTGCTGGTTTTATAAGATGTAAGAATCCTATTGGAGGCGATAAAAGAGACAAAAAACCCAGATAATATTATAAATATCAATTCATATGCCATATCATATGGATTGTTTCCATATTCCTCATACGTCTTTATAATCATTGGCCCGGCACCAAGAATAAATAATGATATCAGTGATAATATCCAGAACCAGGTCATTTCGCCGTTGAGATCCTTCTCAAGCGTCGGCCAGATGTCCTTTTCATTCTTCAGGTTGAGGACCCATAGGAATGCAGCAAATGCAAGGATGATGAGGGATAAACAAAGGTACTTGAAAACAACCTCTTGAGAAAAATACATATAGATTACAAACAAAAACGAGATCAACTGAAGGATTAAAGCCGATGGAAAGATTATCTTATAAAATTGTCCCCCATCGATGGTTGAGGTTTTCCTGGCAGGATCTGATGCAATTGATCCGACCTTTCCCTTCCTTATCAATATTGATGTAATAATAGCTATAACTGTTAAAATAAGAATAATAATTGAAAGATACCATTGGATATCCGATCTGTCATATCCTTCTTCATGATTTAGTCCATTTTGATATGCTCTGATGGCATCCTCATAGCATCCAAGCTGATAGAGAACATCTCCTTTGCCGTAATACGCCTCCACATTTGTCGGATCTTGTTTAAGCGCTTGATTAAATGAGGCCAATGCATCAAGATTTCTGTTCTTCAAATGCATCAGTGCCGTTGCATTGCCAATCCATGCGGATGCATTGTTCCAGGACGGACCTCTTTTATAAGGTATATCTAATGCATCTCTAAATGCAGAGGTCGCATTTAAATAGTCTTGAAATTTTAAATAGACATTTCCCATGCTGCTCTTGACCAGGAATCTATCTCGATCGGATAACGATTCACCGCCAACCAGCAGAGCCTCATGAAGCAGCTTCAAGGATTCCTCAAGCTGCTGATTCAATTCTGCTGCAATCAAGCCCATATACAAATATGAATAGGGATTCTTTCTGATTTCATTTGAATTTTGCAGGGCCAAGAGCGCTTCATCATATCGTTTCAAGCGGTTTAAAGCCAGGCCTTTGTTATTCCAGGCTCTTATCTCCTGCACATCATGATTTTTGCCATTTTCTTTCTCTATTAGACCTAAAACAATATCTGAAATATTATTTGCTTCATTATATCTTTCTAGTTCGATTTGCACCAGAGCAAGATTATTATAAGCATCAAGATAGTTTTCGTTTAGCCTTATGGCTTCATAAAACGATTTTGCTGCATCTTCATAATTGGCCTTCCCAAGCATGAAGTAGGAGTTGCCTCTATTAAAATTTGCCATGGACTTTGATTTATCATCAGGCAACCGATTTCCCTGCAATGATTCATTGTAGGCATCCACTGCATTTGGAATGTCATTTTCCAGATAATAGGCGTTTGCCAAATTATACCAGACTTCTCCATGACCGGGATTATCTAATGACAGCTCGATATATAATTTTAAGGCTTTTGAATTATAATTGTGTTTTTCAGTTATGTTTTCGCTTTTATCTCGGTTCATGCCATAGCAAACTGCTTCTAAAAATCTTTGTTTTTGTTCATATGTAACGTTAGGTTGGGCAGTGATATCGGCTGGTGAAATTGAATGGCCGCCTGGCGCGACTGGACTGATATCTATGTCCTCTCTGCAATCGTTTCCGATGCAATTATCTGCACAGCCAATGCCGGAATCTAGTAATATAATCAAATATATTAATAAAAATAATCTATTAGTATCAACTCTAATCATATTTATCTGCCCATTATTATTCTTTATAAAATTCTTTTGGCCATATTCTATTTCTTTATTAATAACTCTTTTGGTTCTTTCCCAGTCTGAGACATGCCAACGTTTATAGCTCTTTTAGAAGCATATACCTCCGGAGGTTTTGCATGAAGAATTTTTCGGCGATCATTGCATTGGCATTCCTGCTGCTTTTATCAACTGCTTTTGCAGATGATGTCAGCATTGACCAGCTAAAGCAGACGATGATAAAGTCTGCGGATGAGGTTGCATCCTATGATTACTCACGGATGGCAGAATGCGATATTGTCTACAGAAACGAATCCCTGCAGGACATATTCGAGGCAGCTAAGGCAACGGACGGAAAGGTTAACCTGACTGCAAAGTCCGGCTGGTGGAGCCATCAGCTCAAGGACACTGGAACGGGAGAGGTGCTTCTCTGGCAAGGATATCTCATAAACGGCACCGAGTACTGGAAAGAGGGAGACAACTGGACGCAGTTCATCCTCAATGATTCCCAGGCAGTCTTGGATGATTACAATGATCTTCCCGGACAGGTTGAACTCTTGAACTATTCGGATATTACTATTACTGGATCTGAAGAGATTGATGGCGAAGATTGCTATAGGCTCACGGCTGAGCCCATTGTTCTGATCCAGAAGGCAATCCTCGGCACTCAGATATTTGCCTCGTACCTCGCCTCGCCGTTCCCTCTCCCGGATGAACTCGATGTCGCAGATTTTAACTTCGAGAATACCTCAATTATCGAGAACTCAGATGTCTCGGTTACGGCATGGGTTTCAAAGAACGATTCGCTCTTAAAAAGAATCAAGATCGATTCCAGCCTTACCCTTGATCCTGCGATTCTAAACATAGCTGAACAGAACTTCACAATACAGTCGATTTTGCATGAGACTACCGACTACACCGATCTTGGCCAATCTGTGCAAATAGAGCTTCCTTCCGAGGCGTATAATTCATCCTACCGCATGCAAGGAGCCGACTGGAGATGGGCTGTATTCGGACTGGTGGAGCCCTGATTGGAGGAATGAGACATGATACAATCTAAAATGACCTGTCCTGCTGCTGGGATTTTATCTGTGCTCAGCATTTTGGCTCTTTTATGCTTGGGCACGGTATGCTGTGCCACTGCACAAGCATCAGCTGATCCAGCCCGAACCCACTGCGTGAGTTCCGGATATCTGTACAGGACCTCTCCATCGCTTAACGGCGGCCAGGGAATCTGTTCGTTCCCGGATAATAGCTGGTGCGACGCAAACGATTTCTATAATGGATCCTGCGGCCCGAGGCTCTCGCCCAATATCGTCCCAGGATATGCCTTTGAAACCGGGAGCACGAAAGCTGCATCTATGCAAGAGATCTGCCTGGCCAGCGGAGGCAAAATCAAGAGTGTTCACACGCCATACGGTGACATCAACGTTTGCGTATTCCCGGACGGCACGACCTGCGACGCGAAGGCGATATCTGAGGGAAGATGCGGCGCAGACTACTGGATGATATACGCCCAATCATGGTTGAATGCGCCATAGTTTGGGCACCCTTCTTTTTGGATGAATGGCTTTTTTATTGATGTAATGCATAATAGAAAGGCAATGAGAAAGATCATCAAGATTGACGAGAGCCTCTGCAACGGCTGCGGCGAGTGCATCACCGCCTGTGCCGAGGGCGCCATAGAACTGAGGGACGGAATGGCCCGGGTTGTGAGCGACAGCTTCTGCGACGGCCTGGGGGCCTGTCTCGCCGTCTGCCCACAAGGCGCTTTGAAGATCGAGGAGAGGGATGCAGCTCAGTTTGACGAGTGCGCGGCAAGAGCGCACAGGCAAACAGCGACAGTCAAGCCATTCCACAGACAAAGTGGCCCCGCAGAAAGAGATCCCACAGATTTCGTCAGCCCATGCACGAGGCCTATCAGCCTCAAAGAGTCCCCGGAGCCCTGTTCCCCCGGCAAAAATGATTTCCAGCATGACATGACCAAGAAGGGCGAACCCGGTGAAAACGAGCTATGCGGCTGGCCAATCCAGATGAGTCTCGTCAAACCGTGGGCCCCGTACCTAAAGGGCGCTCGTCTCCTGGTGGCAGGAGACTGCACAGCTTTTGCCTACCCGGAGATCCAAAAGGACTTCATCCAGGGCCGAGTGGTCCTGGTGGGCTGCCCAAAGCTTGACGATACCGGGCCTTTTGTCGAAAAGCTGGCTGAGATCCTCAGGCAGAACGTGATTATGGACATCGCAGTGTTGCACATGACTGTGCCATGCTGCTCACAGCTTGTGACGCTCGTTGGCGAGGCCGTGAAGCTATCCGGAAAAGATGTGCCCGTAAAGGTCCACGTTATGGGAATAGACGGATTGCTGATTGGAGAAAATATTTAGCATGACAGAATTAGAATTCAGAAACGCCGCTATAGAAGACGTCCCTGATCTGATCAAGCTTCTCAAGGAGACGATTGTTGAGGTCTACGGTCAGATATTGCCCAGAGATAGGCTGATGCCCTGGATCGAAGGTGACAGGCTCAGAAGCGACGTCAACCTGCTATGGCAAAAGATGATCGTGGCCGAAAAGGAGAGTGAGATTGTGGCAGTTGCAGCGGCCCTTGACGATAAGGTAGCACTTCTTTGGGTTCATCCTGATCATCAACGAAATGGCATTGGTGGCGCTCTGCTGGATATCGTTGAGGCTGAGCTTGCGAAATCAGGGCATGAGACTGCAAAGCTGGAATGCTTCAGCGATAACGACCGTGCCCTGGGATTCTACCATGCCCGGGGCTGGAATGTCCTCTGCCAGGAGATGGACGAATATGCAGGGGCCCTGAAAATGGTGATGACCAAGACACTGAAAAAGGACGTCAGCTAGGTTTGAGGAAAAGCTTATACTGTCAATAGTGTAGAAGCAATCTCATGGAACTGCACCGTCGCTTTGACATGGCTGCAGGAGCCCTGGTATTCCTGGTATTTCTGGCAACAGTCTACCTGACCAAGGATTTCCTTACCACGATTCTGCTGAGCATTGTCCTGGTATTTCTTCTCAAGCCGCTTTATGCAATATTCCTCCGCCTGACCCAGCAGAGACAGATCTCATCATTTTTGTCCATAATGATAGTATTCATATTCATCCTGGCAGTCCTGCTGGGAATCACCACTGTACTGCTGGTGGAGATCTCCAATCTGGAGAGGTCGGGAGTCTTATCAAGCGACCAGTTTACCATCATCACCCGCGAGACTGATTCATGGGCCAAGAGCACTCTTCCTGTATGGGTTTATGATTACGTAAACGACACAATTGTGAAATATGTGCAGGAGATAAGCGATATCCCTGTCACGATTGCAACCTGGCTTTTTCCAATTGTGCAGCGAGAGCTCACTTCTTTTGCTTCCAATCTGCCTGTCCTTTTCGCCCAGTTGATCGTAGTGGTATTTTTTACGTACTATCTCCTCATAGACGGCAAAGAGTTCATCGTCAAGGCTGTGGAGCTGGTTCCTGGGCCAAAGCAGGCGATTGTCCAGAATTTCCTGCAGGAGCTCAACAGCATCTATACCACTCTATTCACAGTCTACTTCTCCACATCCATGTTAAGCGGCGCCCTGGCGGCCATAGGCTTTTCAATGCTTGGAGTATCTTATCCATTTGTGCTGGGGGCAATCATTGGAATATTCACGCTCATCCCGATGCTTGGGCCGCCCATCGTGTTTATCCCTATGGCTCTTTATTATATGTTCATCGGGGATATGGCTCGTTCCCTGATAATCCTGGTATTCGGAACTGTGGTGCTTATGGTGATACCTGAGAACGTGCTGCGACCTCATCTGGCCATGAAGAGCGCGAGGATCCATCCGATAGTCACACTGCTCGCGTACACGGCTCCCATATTCGTTGTGGGCCTGATTGGCGTGATCCTGGGTCCCACACTCTACGGCTTTCTCATGGCAGCTTATCGGACGGTCATAAATAATCGGAAGAATAATAAGAAGACTTGACGGTCAAGAGCATAGGGCGTGTTATGGTTCAATTCATACTCAGAAGGGCGACTATTAAGGATGTTCCGAGTCTGATCAAGTTGTGCAAGGAGACGATCCTGGAGGTCTACGGTCAGATCCTGCCCAGGGAGATGCTGGAGCCCTGGGTTGAAGGCGACATGGTTATCGAGACTGTCAACAAGCAGTGGCAAAGAATGATCGTGGCCGAAAGGGCTGGAGTGGTCGTGGGAGTTGCTGCGGCTCTTGACAACAAGATTGACCTTCTCTGGGTTCATCCAGCCCACCACCGAAATGGCATTGGGGGCGCTCTGCTGGATATGGTCGAGGCCGGGATCGGGAAATCCGGGCATGGCATCGGAGTGCTGGAATGCTTCTGCGATAATGGCCGTGCCGTAGGATTCTATCTGGCCAAAGGCTGGCAGCCCCTCCGCCAGGAGATGGACGACGAGGCTGGGGCCATGAAGATGGTGATGACAAAGGCTCTTGTGCAGCCTAATTCCGAGCGATCATAGCCAATTGGTCTCAACTCGGCTCGCGTATCTCCTCCAAATTTTCGTTGGTGGGAATCAACAGGCATATTGCAGGCATAATAATAGAATTCACTCTCTACAAGCTTCTTTCTGGCAGCCAGTCGGGCGGCGGCTGATGGCCATGACATCTGGTGAGATGGAAAGGTTTATCTCGTTTTATAGGGCACTATTTTAGTTCAGTTCCATGGAGCTTTTGAGATGGGTAGAGAGAATGGCTTGGTGAAGGGTGATGCTATTGATGTCGCTGAGTTGCTGCTGACTGCGGATATCTATAATCGCAAGGAAATTTTGACTGAAGACGACCTGCCACCCATAATTCGCAAGCATTACTTCGATCCACAGACCAAGAGCGTAAAAAGGCCGATCTACGTAACCAGCGGCGACGTAGAAAAGATTTATGCAATCGATAATGTGAAAGCTGCCATAAAAGATCTCACCTTTGTGGCCTTTGAGGAGTTCGGCTCCCAGCTCCGGTTAACTGTATTCGATGTGGCAGCCAGGTGGTTTGCGAATCAAAAGGACATGGCAAGAATCCGGTCTAACCCCACCCTGGCCTCTTTTTACGAGAACTACGATTCACTGGATGTGAATTATGCAGAAGCCAAAGATGCCAATAAACCACTATCATCCGACAGGGAGTGGATTGAAGCTCGTATAAAGGAGCTATGCAAGGATTCCAAGGAGGCAGATGATCTTCTCAAGCTGGCTTACATCAAGGCTCCTGAGGATGTGAGGGACAACCTGGCCGGACTGGTTCTGAATGAAGATCAGAAATCGGAGATTGCAAAGATGGGCAAGGCTCTGAAGAATCGGCAGTATCTCCGGGAGATAGGCCTCTTCGAGATAGGCAAGCTTCTCTTTGTCGGGCCGCCGGGGACAGGCAAGACCTCAACTGCCAGGGCTCTGTCCAAGTGGTTCTCGCTTCCAATTGTCGAGGTTCGCCTCTCCATGATCACCAGCCAATACCTGGGCGAGACGTCCAAGAACGTGGACAAGGTCTTTGAGCTGGCCAAACGGCTCGCGCCCTGCATTCTTCTGATAGATGAGTTCGATTTTGTGGCCAAGACCAGAACCTCGGACGAGCACGGGGCCATGAAGAGGGCTGTCAACTCACTTCTCAAGGCCATAGACGAGATCAGTCTGGTGGAGCATGGCGTCTTGCTCCTGGCAGCCACCAACCATCCTCAACTGCTGGATTATGCCGCATGGAGGAGGTTTGACAAGGTTTTGAATTTCCCCCTGCCGGATATGGCGATGAGGCGGATGATCCTGGATAAGGTTCTCTCGCGAATCGACGCCGAGGCAGATACGGCAAAGCTGGCTGAGATGACTGAGGGCTACTCAGGCTCGGACCTGAGGCTGGTGATTCGCGAGGCGGTGCTCAATGCACTCCTGGAGGACAGGAAGCACTTAAGCCAGGAGGATCTAGAGATGTCAATAAGTGAGTTCAGGCAAAGGATCTCGGACTACAAGAGAAGTGTGGCAGCATGAAGGTCACGCTTCTGGGAACCGGCGACGCAATAGGCACTCCCAAGATCGGGTGCAAGTGTCCGGCATGCATGGATGCTCTGCGAGGCGGGCGCAGTCGGAGGATGAGGTTTACGGTTCTCATTGAGTCGGATGAGGACGATGGAAGGGTGCTGATTGACAGCAGCCCGGACCTGCGTTGGCAGCTTTTAAAAAAGGATATCTCCAATGTTGATGGGGTGATCTGGACCCATGCGCATTATGATCATTATGCAGGGTTCGGGGATTTTCACAGGGTGCAGAGCCATGTGGACGTCTATGCTCTCAAGGGCACAATGGACTACATCCTCAATTATCTCTATTTCTTAAATCCAATGCGTCACGATGAGGTAGCATATCAGCCCTTCGATATTGCCGGGATGGAGTTCACGCTCTTTCCCGTCACCCATCCGCCTTTGGAGACTGTGGGAGTCCGAATCAGAGACGGGCGAAATGCTGTGGTGATCACGAGCGACACCAAGATGGAGATCCCTGAAGAGAGTCTGGAGATTATGAAGGGAGCCGATTTGATGTTGGCCGACGCAATCACGCCGCCCGGATACACTATCAGCAAGCACATGACTGCGGACGAGGCCATGATTCTTGGTGAAAGGCTGGGGGCGAAGAGACTGATTCTCACTCACTTAAGCCACCTTTACCCGCCTCATGAGATAGCTCTGAAGGAGTGGCCGCTGGGGCATGACATGATGGAGATAGTTCTGTAAGGAAAATGTGCGTCTTGGCGATCTGGCTGGAGAATGATTATGGTCTATCTTTGTGCCTTTGTGTCTTTGTGGTTAAGTTTTGTTGGTAGGAATGAATGCTCAATTACTACGAATACGATCACCACAAAGGCACAAAGGCACAAAGAAAAGAGAACCGCTGCTTCGTCCATAATTATCTTGCTTCTTCTGCTTCTAATGCTGCAGCCGCTCGTTCCGGCAGCCGATTCGACTGATGATGAAGTCGATGCTCATGCATTGGCCGCGCCCGCCTCAGCCGAGGAGTCTGTGAAGAGCCTGGCCGCTTATCTGATTGAGCCTGCCGCCAATGATCGGGAAAAGGCGAGAGCCATATTCAGATGGATCTGCGAGAACATAGATTACAATGTGGATGTTTTCTTCAGCGGGAAAGCTGGTTCCACCAACTCTAGCGATGTTCTGAAGAGCCGAAAATCTGTCTGCTACGGCTACTCAGATCTATTTCTGGCTCTTGCAAAAGAGGCGGGACTTGAGGCCCGGAGAATTAAGGGATATGGCAAGGGCTACGGATACCAGCCGGGCACGAACTTCACGGGCCCCTCCAATCATGCCTGGAATGCAGTCCGGATTAACGGCTCATGGTATCTCGTGGACAGCACCTGGGGGGCCGGGTATGTGAGCGGCGACGGAAAATATGTGCGCCATTTCGAGGAGCATTTCTTCATGACCCCACCGTCGCAGTTCGTCTTCAATCACTTCCCGGAAGAAGAGCAGTGGCAGCTTCTTGATGAGCCATTGTCAAAGCCGGAGTTCGAGGGGCTGGTTTATCTGGAGCCGGACTTTTTCGGGCTGGGGCTCATGCTTGGAGAAGAGAAGAACGGGACGATACAGGCCGGCGGGGATGTCAATGTCTCCATTTTCGCTCCTGATGATGTGCTGATGATGGTTGCGCTGCAGCCAGCCGGTGGCGGGGCAGAGCTGGATGGCTATTCATTCTGCCAGAGGGATGGGAGCAGGTATGATCTTCTGGCACGGTTTCCTGCAGCCGGGAGATATATTTTGAAGGCGTATGCCAAAGACAGGAATGATACCGGCGAGTATGATTCTGTTTTGGAGTACCTGATTGTGGCCTCCTCCGGGGATGAAGGCGGATCGGGGTTTCCCAAGGCTTTCGCGAAGTTCCCTGAGGCGGGCTGCTACCTCGTGAGCCCGCGGCAGGGCAGGCTTGAGGCCGGGAAGAGCTACTGGTTCAGCATTCGGGTTCCGGGTGCCGAGGATGTGGCTGTGGTCTCCGGGGAGGAGTGGACGCACCTCGTCGCGAAGCAGGGGGATCTGTTCGAAGGGAATGCGACTGCTGGGGAGGAGGGTGCGGGGGTGTACGCGAACAACGGGGGCGGGAAGTGGGACGGGGTGGTGAAGTTCGGAGTTGATTGATCTGTATGCGCTTGACGTATGTTTTTAGCTCACCACAATCAGTATCTATAAGCCTATTTAGCATCATTCCGTGTCGCTAATTGCTGGGGATCGTTTTATGAGCCAAAACGTCACTTGATATTGGTTTCTAATTAAATGCATTTTAATACATACTATTGTATTAGGAACTAAAACCAGCATCTATCGAGCATTTCGTGGAGAGCTAAACACATACCGCTTGGCCACCTCAGAATTGGTTTATATTTTTTAGATATTCCTATAAACTCTTGGTTCCGTCGCAAAAACGAACCGAATAAGCGCGCTTTATTTTGAAATATTTTGCTCCCCTTTTGCCATTGATGACTCAATTTTCCCATGAATCCAAAAAACCACACCCCACAGGAATATTAGAATAATTAAATATGTTAAATAGGTGTCTAAATAATATTCAAATTCTGTAAAACTTTTATAAATAATAACAAGTGCTATTATACTAATAACTATAGACGGCGCTAATTTTCGAATATTTCCATTTAAATAACATGCAAATAAAATTAAACTAATGCCCAACAATACCAGAGCGGAAACTGTCAAATAAGGGATATTTTGATAATTTTCTTCATAAGAGGCCATTATCAATAGATCCTCTTTTAATAATGTTATATGAAATAGAGTCAACAAAGAAAAACATATAAATTCACATCCAATAAATAAAGTAAATTTTTTTAATTGATATATCATCTAACCCATCCTAAAAAAAAAATTTAGCATATCTATAAATCCAATGTTTTTTGTTTTTAATGTTTTATTTAAATTTGTGTTATTTACAGACATAATACTCAGACGACCACGTGAGGCAGTACCTAATGGCAATTCCTTTTCCTGCATATTAGAATGCCATGTATACCTAAGCATCGGACCTTCTCTTTCGCTTGGTGAACAGATGACAAGAGGGCCTTTTCGTTCCGACACAGTCACAGGTAACGTCATTGGATTAAACGTGTTCTCGATATTGAAGGCCACAGTTGTTGTGCTATTCGGTAATAATGCGGATATCTTAACCAGAACTTCGGTTGTACCATCCGGTAGTGGATTAGGCTCAATTATACTTTGGAGCGATTGGCTTTCTTTATTAGTATCTACTCGAAGAGAGTTTATATCCGGTTTATTGTAGCAATAAAACCGATCAATTATTTCGACATTATCTGCAACAGATTTATTCATGATATTGTCGAAATGCGTTCGAAGAGCCTTCTCGATAGTTGCGTTAAGCTCTGAATATAAGTCTGTATCCACCTCTACAAAGTCACTTAACGCTTTATTCAATACATTGACGTACGAAACTGCGTATCTTATTTTATTTTCATTATTAGATATATCTGTTAAATATTCATGCAATTCCGATTCATCTGGTATGTCCAATCCAACCGTATATATGTCAATTTTATTATCTCTTGCCTCATTTAGCAAATCAGAACTGGCTGGCTTATATTCACCATTTCCAGTTACTAACACTATGAATTGCCTTGTGTGAAGTGGATCTTTAGGGCGGTTTTCAGGATTTCTAAATATATCAAGCGACGCTTTTATCGGCACTGAAAAATCGGTATTTTCGGTTTGATTGCATTTAAAAAAAACAGGCAATTTTTTAATATCATTAGTTGCGTTTTCTAGAGATGCCAATTTATGTGAACGAGGTTCATTATCATTAAGCGAAATAAAACCTAATTTTTTATCATACGCAAAATCGATATTATCATCCCAACCGACGAGAGAAATATTAAAAATAGCATCAGGATACAATTTAGGTAAATTATTTAAGAATTTCGGAATATCACGTAGTACTGCTTTTGTTTGAGTTGACGTCTCTTTAAAGCTTCCTGAGCTATCTAATGCCAACACAAAGTTATAATGTACAATTTTAGGAGTTGTGATCGTATATATCATTTGAAATTTTTTCTCCTCATTAATGGGAATTATTTCATTTGTTATACTAATTTCAGTAGCGGTATCGTTTGACTTATCAGCCATCCCACTGGATACATATAAAGTTAATATCGTTATTAATATCAAACCACCTATTATAAATTTTCTCACTAGCATTTCCCTCCTATAGTTGTAAGGTTTTGTACAGACACAGATATATCATTTTCCATTGAGGATTCCTATTTTAGAGTCCTAAAAGCTTGGCATTTATATACTTCTGCACTTCAAGGTGGCATGGGCAAGGGCATAAGGAACAAAGTTTTAAAGCTGACAGCTGCCAAGGTTAAATACGTAATCCAAGCAAAACGAGTAAAATTGCGACGGTGAACCCAGCCGCAAACTACGTAGCAGGCACTATCGCATTTCTCATGTGCCACAAGCAGCTCCGCCCGCGAGCCTGAAATCGCATGTTCGATCTATTCCTCGCACCTCAGACGAAAACTATTTCTCTCTTGCATCCGAAACGTCGGACGCTTCGCCCTGGCACAATGAAGCTGCCGGGCAGAGATGCAGAGAAAAAATGGAAATGCTAAACGCCGTGCTTGATGTAAACATTTCTCTTGTGGCCTTAGCTGCGGTTCTTCTGCTCATTGCAGTGAGACAGGTCGGCAAAAAGAGCCTGGCCATCTGGCAGATCATGCTTCTTGGAGCTGTCGCAGTCCTCGTCACCGGTCAGGTCTCGCTTCCGGAGGCGGCGGCTGCCATCAACCTGGATGTGATGATTTTTCTGGCTGCGATGTTCGTGATAGGCGAGTCCATGCAGGAGAGCGGCTATCTTCTCTATCTGTTCAATCGCATCTTCAAGAGAGCCAGAAATCCGGATCAGCTCGTGCTTCTCATCCTCTTTTCGATGGGATTTCTCTCGGCTCTTCTCATGAACGATACCCTGGCAATCATAGGCACGCCCCTCATGCTCTACCTCGCCCGGACGCTGAAGATTTCTGCAAAGCTCCTCCTTCTCACTCTCGCCTTTGCCGTGACCATAGGCAGCGCCATGAGCCCCATCGGCAACCCCCAGAATCTGCTCATCGCCGTCAACTCAGGGCTGTCCAACCCCTTCTTCGTCTTCTTGCAGTATCTGATGCTTCCGACCCTCGTCAACCTCGTCCTCGCCTATCTCTTGCTGCGGTTTTTCTACAGGGGGCAGTTCCAGAAGAGATCGCTTGAGATCGGCTCTGAGGAGATATCTGATCGGGCGCTGGCACGCCTCTCTCGCGTCTCATTTATTCTGCTCTTCGTCCTGATACTGGCCAAGATGGCCTCAGTGGTTTTGGGGGCGGCAGACATGTTTCGTCTGACATACATCGCTCTCATCTCAGCTTTGCCAATCCTCCTCTTCAGCGAAAGAAGATGGGAGGTGGCGAGAAACATCGACTGGTGCACTCTAATCTTCTTTGCTTCAATGTTCGTCCTGATGGACGCAGTTTGGAGGTCGGGGGTCTTCCAGTCCCTTCTGGCGGGATCAAATGCCGACTTTGCCTCAGTTCCAACAGTTCTCGCCTTCAGCGTCATCATGAGCCAGCTTGTCTCCAATGTGCCTCTGGTGGCTCTCTGCCAGCCGTTGCTGGTCCATCCCACGGCTGAGGCGCTCATGGCTCTCGCTGCTGGAAGCACAATCGCCGGAAACCTCTTCATCCTGGGCGCTGCGAGCAATGTGATCATCATTCAGAATGCAGAGAAGAGCGGCGAGACCATCACCTTCCTGGAGTTCGCGCGGGTGGGTGTGCCTCTGACCCTCCTGAATGTGCTGGTGTACTGGGCGTTTATCTGAAAAAAAGCTATTGATTTCTCTCTTTTTCCATCGCCTGCAATCTCTTCACTACAGCCTCAGCGTGTCCCTTAACGGATACCTTCTTCCAGATATGGGCTACCTTTCCCTGCGGATCGATGAGAAAAGTCGACCGAATGGTTCCGTAGCTCTCCCTGCCGTACATCTTTTTCAGAGCCCAGGCTCCGTAAGCCTCCATCACCTTATGATCCACATCGCTGGCCAGTTTTATCTCCAGTCCGTTCTTCTCTGCAAACTTCCTGTGGCTGGCAGTTGAGTCTCGGCTGACTCCGAGCACCTCGGCGCCAAGCTCCCGCAGAACAGGAAGGGCGGCTGTGAAGTCCAGCGCCTCGCGGGTACAGCCGCTGGTGTTGTCTTTTGGATAAAAGTACAGCACCAGCCACCTACCCTGATAGTCTTTAGAGCAGATCTCCCGTTCATCTCCACCGGGCAGACAGAACACGGGGGCAATATCTCCAACCTCGACCATAAATTGCGCCTCCATTTGAATTGCTTTTTATTTGCACTTCTGGCAATAAAGGGCTGTGGTAGTGGCGGCAGCGGCAATTTGGAGATCATGAAAATCCTCGCGAATCTCTTAATATTTTCGAAGTTCGCTGGGCATATCCTGCATGCTTTTGTCTTTTGTCTGGCAGAATTTTCATTTGTCAAAGGATAACCTTAATACGAAGATGTTGGCAGAATACCAATATATTAGCTGATAGCTGAGGTGAATTCCAGATAATCATGGTGAGCACGGGCGGCAGCATGGGCGGAAGCTTTGAGCTTGACGAGGTGGATAGAATCATCCTTAAGAGTCTCCGGGAGAATTCCCGCATGAGCCTGCAGGAGATATCGAGAAAATCAGGAATATCTGATGCCACCATCCAGTTCAGGCTCAAGCGCATGAAGGCCAATGGTGCCATAGAGCGGTTCACCATTTCAGCCAATCCGGCAGCTACAGGCTATGTTGTAACTGCCATCATACTGGTCCAGACTGATGGAGACAGACACGATCAGGCGCTGATGGATCTTGCCAAGATCCCTCAGATCACCGAGGTCTACGGAATACTGGGCGAGTACGACCTCTTCCTCAAGATCTGGTCCAAGAGCCTGGAAGAGCTGAACGCCATCATAAACGACTGCATCAGATCTTTAGATGGCATTGAGGATCTCCATGAGATCGTTGTGGTGGAGAGGGCAAAAGAGGAGATGCCTCCGATCTAGGGGTGGAAATGGTGGATTCAGGAAGCGTTAAAGATAAGGCAAAGGATCTGGGCCTGTTGAAGAAGAAAGACCCAAGCTCTGCTATCATCGAACTGGCAGACTCGCCATTGCCGATAACCGGAGAAAAGAGCCCTGAGAAGCCCAAGATCACCATAATCGATTATGATGAGCAGCATTATCATGAGGCAGAGGTTAAAGATGTACAGGAGTGCTTCCGTTTTAAGAACCAGCCTACAGTAACCTGGATCAACATTGACGGCCTGCATCAGATGGACGTTTTAGAGAAGCTGGGATCATGCTATGGAATCCATCCTCTGGTCCTGGAGGATATCCTCACAGATCAGCGTCCGAAAATTGAGGATTATGATGATTACATATTCATAGTGCTCAAGATGCTCTACTACGATGAAGTTGGTGAGAATGAGCCAGGCAACGAGGATGACGATGAGGTCGATGACGGTCTGGGGGACACCAATCTGGATATGGATCAGGTGAGCATGATCCTGGGACCTAATTTTATAATATCTTTTAAAGAGAAAGAGGTTGATGTATTTAATCCACTGCGAGACAGGCTCCGCACGGCCAAGGGCAAGATTCGAAAGCAGGGCGCGGACTACCTGGCCTATTCGATGATCGATGCCATCGTGGACCACTATTTCCTGATCATGGAGAAGCTCGGCGATAGGTTCGAGGATCTGGAGGATGTTGTCGTCTCCGACCCTGAGCCCGGAATACTGCCCACCATCTACAATCTGAAGAGGGATATGCTGTTTTTAAGAAAGTCGGTCTGGCCTTTGCGAGAGGCCATCAGCAAGATGCAGCGGACAGACTCCCCTCTTGTCTCCGAGGCGACCAAGATCTATCTGAGAGATGTCTACGACCACACCATCCAGGTGATCGAGAACATCGAGACCTTTCGCGATATGTCTGCCTCGCTCCTGGAGACTTACCTCTCCAGCTTGAGCAACAAATTAAATGAGGTAATCAAGCTTCTCACCATCATCTCGACCATCTTCATTCCCCTCACGTTTCTTGCAGGGCTTTATGGGATGAACTTCAGGTTCATGCCTGAGCTTGAATCCCCGTGGGGCTATCCGGCTGTCTTGATATTGATGCTCCTCGTGGTAGTGGTAATGATGATATATTTCAGGAAAAAGGAATGGGTTTGAATATCCTGTTCCACACTGAGTCATTTTTATCCTAGGTGGCCTTCCCACTCAGGATCTTCTCGCAGCGCTGCACAATTCTCTCCAGTATGTCCATGTCGTAGGGCTGATGCACTGGGACCAGGATCTCGGCCTCCAGCCCGGAGGAGTCTGGCGCAGCAGTGATGCCGTCCTCCTGCACTGCCAGGCGCAGGTCCTTGGCGATCTCCTCGACCATGGGGGTGAGCGGCTTGATGGGCCTTGCAGCGTTTGCCCTCTTCCGGAACCTTTTGAGCAGAGAGTCTATCTCGGCAGCCAATGGCTCGACGTCTCCAGCTCCAGCTTCCAGGCAAATTCTCTCTGCGCTCTCCTTGAGCTGGGAAAGCGTTCGCACGCTTGCCTCCAGCATCAAGCCGGAGTAGTGCGGTTTTACCCGTTCCGCATATCCGGGAGAGAGCACGAGCAGCTCAATCTCCTTGAGCTTCTCCAGGTCTTCAGCCTCCGGCTTGTAAGGGTTGACCACGATGTAGTCAAGAGCCAGGCGCAGAGCAAGGCTCTCGAACATGGGTGTGACGCCGACAAGCCTCTTGTCTTTGAGCAGAGCTCTCCTGATTGCCTGGGGGTTGGCAGAACTGATGCCGAAGTAGTCGGCAAAGCCCCGGGTGGTTGTTAGAAGTTTGGTATGCCCCTGCTTTTCGGAGTTGATCAGGCCTCTTTTCTCAAGCTCTTTGACGTGATCGTAGCTCTTGTTGCCCCGGATCTCTACAAGGTGGCTCTGCTTGATGGGCTGCTTGTAGGCGATGATAGCTAGAGTTCGAATCAACGGGGCCTCGATCTCTTTTGGGGCGAACGAGAGGATCTTGCCTGCCAGGCCGAAGCGAACCTGCATGGAATAGCCCTCGCCTATCTTCTTGATCTCGATTCCTGAGTTGCGAATGGCGTAATCAGCTGCGAGGTCGTCCGCAAGTGCCGTCGCCCGCTCTTCAGCCAGCCCGGAGATATCGGACAGCTCTTTGGGGGTTAGAGTTCTGCCTGAGGCAAAGAGGGCGGCTTCGATTGCAGCTTTGGAGTGTGAGTCTTCGGTCAATGTGATCTTGGGTGGTGTTTTCTTTAAAAGGGTTTAAGGTTATGCCAGAATGGGTGTCTATGTGGGAGTGGCTATGAATACGATGCATGATCTCTCCGCTGGGTCCAACCCACATAATCCCGCGAGGAATCATGAAATCGTTCTATTGCTCATAATCGAAGTAATCATGGTCCACTCTTTTTACGGTATAATCTTGCACTTTCGTGACACCTATGTCGTGCTCAATCATTAACTGGGCAAGGCGTTCCCCATCGATGAGAACGATCTTCCGATCTGATTTTTCTACAAAATCCCAGGCCGCGGGCGTGAACTGAGAGGTCGTAATCATAATGCCTTTTTGTGCTTTTTGGCCGCCCAAACTCCCTGCAAAAGCGCGCACTTCCTGGGCGCTAACTGTATTGCTCCATCTCTTCGCTTGGACGTAAACTATATCGAGTCCGAGTTTGTCTTGCTTGATTGTCCCATCGATTCCCTCATCACCGCTTCGACCTGTGACTTGGGCGGCATCGATTGCAGAGCCACCATACCCCATTTTCAGGAGTAAATCGATAACCAATTCTTCAAAAAACCTTGAAGAGCATTTCATAATTTGCTCGATGAGATCATCAGATAGTTTTCTAACAATTTCCTGATAGCTGGCCACTAAAGCTTCTAACGGCGTCTGAAACTTGGCTTCTGCGCCATTGCCCTCTTCGAGATTCCTGGACTCATCACTCGGTGGGCGCGGAGATTTATTATGCCACTGTTGGATACCCGGATATCTCATCAAAAGCTTGATGTCAATCTTTGGGGGATTGACTTTGAGGAGGTCCATACCCTGTTTTGTAATATGAAAAATCCCTCGGTTGGTATTCTCGATAAGACCGGCTTTCTTCAGGTAGGCTCTGGCCCATGCAACACGGTTATCGAACCTGGCCTGTCTTCCGCTTGGAAGCAATTCTTTTATTTCAGCTTCAGTAAGGTTGAATTGAGCCGCCAGGGCAGCAGATACGTCGCTGTGTCTATGCTTTTCTCCATCTCCTGTTATTTTAAGCAACGGCAGCATTATTGTCTGGAAATCCGGAATTGCCATTAGATTGCCTCTAAAAATCCCTACCCGTGCCTGCTGATAAACAGCTCCCCGAAGATCTCCTCCTGTTCGAGCCACACCTGCTTTCTCTGGGCCATGAAGAGCAGTGAGACGTAATTGGTGACTCCGTCCTCAGTCTTGCTGTTTTTGCTGTTTATGTCCCGGAAGGTGATGGTCGGCTTGTCCATGAACATGTCATCGAGAATGGGCCCCAGTGCCAGGATTCTGTCCTCGATTCCCTCGTCATGAGACAGATCGAGAACCTTCTCCTCAGCCTCTGGCCACTTCTCTCTCATGGCCTTCCTCCTGCCCACCATCTCAGCCTTCTTCAGCTCTGAGATCAGCTCGTCGAGGGTGACTGGCCGCTTGGTGTGCCTTCTTACAGGAGGACGCGGCAGCTGGTCTTCGATCTCCTCCGCCTCAATCTCCTCGACCTCCGGCTCTGGCTCTTCCTCCTTCTGCTCCTCCATTGTGTCTGACTTGAGCCTCAGAAGAATGCTGGCGTAAAGCAGGGTCCGGGCGGGAATCCTCAGATCCCTCTTCTCAAGGGAATCGATGTACTGCAGGAACTTCTCAGTGGCAACAGCTATGTCGATATCCCAGGGATCAATCTCTCCCCTCTTGGCAAGCTCGACCAAAACCTCAGCCGGCTCCCCGAACTCGAACTCGTCGTCCATCGTCTTCGCCTCAGCCTGTTGTGCAGATGCCAGTCACTGTTGTGATGTTGTCCTCCTGCATGGTCACGCCCAGGGTGTACTTCGACTGGAGTATCATCGGCTTTCTTAGAGAGACCACTATGAACTGGGCCCTGGTTGCGATCTTCTTGATCAGCTTGGCCACTCTCTCCACATTGGCTCCATCCAGGAACATGTCTATCTCATCCATTGCATAGAATGGAGCTGGACGGTACATCTGAATGGAGAATATGAATGAGAGTGCAGTCAGGCTCTTCTCCCCGCCGGACATGGCCTCCAGGCGGTGGAAGGGCTTTCCGGCTGGCCGGGCCTTGATTGTCATTCCTGCAGTGAGCGGGTCCTCAGGATTCTCAAGAACCAGGTCTCCGTCGCCTCTGGAAAGCTCCTGGAATATCAGCTTAAAGTTCTTGTTGATCTCTGTGAAGCTGGCCATGAAGGCCTCCTTCTTCATCTGATCGTACTTCTCAAGCTTGTCGATGATCGCCTCGCGTTCGCCTGAGAGGGTGCCTCTCCTCTGGACCAGGATGTCATGCCTTGTCAAGACATGATCATACTCCTGAATTGCGAGCATGTTCACAGGCTCCAGGTTCCTCATGGCCTCCGTCAGGGCTTTGATCTTCTCGGCCACGGTCTCGCTGTTGGGCGGCTCTTCTGTGGGATCAACTCCACTGCCCTCGATCTGGGCTCTCAGCTCATTGACCCGGCTCCCGATGACATCTCTCGCCGAGACTGTCGCATTCTTCCTGGCATCGATCCTGTCTTTCTCCCTCAGAGCCTGATCTATCTCCCTCTGCACGGCCAGAGCCTTCTCGACGTGCTGAACTCTCTCGCCCTTCAGCCCATGCAGTTCACCCTCAATCTCTGCCTCCCGCTTCTCGGCTGCGGCAAGCTGCTCCTTCAGGCCCGAAATCATGCCAGCTGACGCTTCCTTTTTGGCGTTGTCTTCAGCCTTCTCTGCGTCCAGCGATCCTCTCTTGGATGACAGATCGGCCAGCTTCTCTTTCAGGCTCTCCTCACGAATCTTGTCCTTGAGGATCTCTGCATCAATCCCGGCTAACCTATCTTGCAGCCGCTTGATCTCCAGGCCGGCAGCATCAGCCTTCCTGTTAAGCTCCGGTATCTCTGAGCCCTTCAGCTCGCCCTCAAGCCGGTCGATCTTCTGCTGCACACCGGATATTCTCTCCTCGGATGTGCCTATCTCGCCCTCAAGAAGCCTGAGCTGTTCCTTGTAGCCCAGAGATTCGCCCTCCATTGCCAGCAGACGCTCTCGTTTCTCTTTGATGGCGTTCTCCAGTCTAGGCCTGGATGATCCCATCTCGTCCATCTGGAAGGTCTTCTTGGAGATCTCACGGTTCATCTCCTCTACCTCTCTTGCGAGCTTTGAGATCTGCTCTTCGATCTGGTCCTGCTTGTCAAGTCGGCTGCTCCTTTCGGCCTCCGCCTCGGCAATATTCTCTGACAGCTCCATGAGCCTGGACTTCTCTTCGGCTGCAAACCTCATCTTGGAGCGGTAGTGTCCTCCGGTCATGGCTCCTGACTTCTCAACCAGGTCCCCTTCAAGTGTGACCATGCGGTATCGGCCCATGAGCGGCCTCGCCGATGACAGGCTCTCCATCACGAGCGTATCTCGAAAGACATACCAGAAGGCAGGCAGGAACTTGGCGTCGAAGTCCACCAGGTTAAGGGCAAAGTCCACAACGCCCGGATGGTTGGGCTTGGAGGGGAGGCTGCCCCGTTCCAGCTTGTTCAATGGCAGAAACGTCGCCCTGCCGATCTGCGACCTCTTCAGGTACTCGATGGCCGAAGAGGCATCCATCTCGTTTGCAGCCACAATGCTCTGCAGACGTGCTCCTGCTGCCACCTCTAGCGCGGCAGAATAGCGACCTGTGACGTTTCCAAGCTCCGCAATTGTCCCAAAGAGCCCATCCAGCATCTGCCTTTTCATGGCTGACCTGACGGCTTCCACTGCTCGGCTGTATCCAGACTTCTCCTCTGCGGCTCTCATCCGGCCATCGCTCTTGGCAAACTCGCTCTGAAGCCTCTGCAGCTCCCTCTCGGCCTCGGCGATCTCACGGCGTAGCCGCAGACGGGCGCTCTCCAGGTCGTCTTTGTCCCTTTCCATGTGCATTGCCCGGCTGTTGAGGGACGCCAGCTCGGACTTGAGCAACTTTGAATCATGGTCGATGCTGGCCAGAGAGTCCAGAGCCTCTTTTATTGCCGAGGACAGCTCTTCCTTCTCCAGGCCTCCGCGCCTGGTGGCGTCCAGCAGCCTGTCCCTCTCTCGCACGAGGTCGCCTAGTTTTGACTTTGCCTCCTCTCGGATCTGCCGGGCAGCGGCCAGATCGTCTCTGAGCACTGAGAACCTGGCATCCGCCTGGGCGAGCTTTGATTGGGCGTCGCCCTGAAGCTCCAGCTGATCCTCGAGCTCACCCCTGAGACTAGCTCCTCGAAGGCTCGCGTCTCTGATTTTTTCAGCTAACGATCCTATCTCTTCAGTGACGCTCTCGGTCTGTGTAAAGCAGCTCTTCTGCTGCTTTTCTATGTCTGAGATGGCCTTGTCCATCATCTCGATTCTGGCCGCCTCGCGGGCACACTCGCCCTTCAGCTCCTCGATTCTCCTCTTGACCGAGATCTGTTCGTCTTCGCCCTTGTGATTGATCTGCAAGCTTATGGACTGAAGCCTCGAATTCAGCCGGTCTAGCTCTGCTTTCCGGTCTTCCGACCTCTCCAGAAGAGTCTGGTTCTTGGCGTCAAGTGAGCTGATCTCTTCATCAAGCCCTGCCAGCTCGGCCATAGCCTCTTTGAGCCTGGCCAAAAGAAGGAACGCCTCTTGCCTGGATAGCTCCTCACGATGCGCCTGGTAGGATAGGGCCCGATCCCTCTCGGCCTTGAGCCTGTCGAGCTGGGCTGCCACCTCCTCGATGATCACATCCACCCGGCCAATGCGCTCCCGGACCACATCCAGCTCATCCATCGCCTTCTTTTTCTTCTCATCGAACTCGGAGACTCCGGCAATCTCGTCTATGATCTTCCTTCTGTCACCAGGAGTCATCTCGATGATGCGCGTCACATCGCCCTGCATTACGATGTTGTAGCTCTCGGGGGTAATTCCCGCCTTGGCGAGCAGGTCCAGGAGCTCAGCCTGGCCGCAGGACTTTCCGTTAAAGTAATAAGAAGAGGCATATTTGTCGTGGTTGACCTTGATCTTTCTTGAGACCTCAATGGTATCCAGGTCCTGGGGAAAGATGCGGCTCGTGTTGTCCAGCTTGACTGTGACCTGAGCAAAGTCAGGATTCTTTCCGCTTTCGCCCCGGTAGATGAGGTCTGGCAGCCTCTCAGCCCTCATGGCACGCGAGCTTGAGAGGCACAGGGCGAAGAGGAGGGCATCGACGATGTTGGACTTGCCTGAGCCGTTGGGGCCTGTGACCGTCACAAAATCGTTCTTGAGAGGGACCCGCACGCTCTTGCCAAAGGACTTGAAGTTCTTGAGTTCGACCTCTTTAATGTACAATGGTTGCCTCCGCTAGGATCATAACCACTGATCGGTTGAAATCTTCTTGGATGCTCTGGTCTCTCATCCTCGTCAGCTCGCCCTATTCTTAGCGACAAGTTTTCTTAAAGGTATTGATTGTCCGGCGGACCTTTTGCCCTTTGCCCATGCTGCTCTTCGGCCATTAAGCAGATTCTCTAACTTATGTATGTATTCGAGGATGTATATATTGCTTTCCCATTTGTATCAAGTTCTAGCGCGCTGCTCTGTAATTCAGTTTGGCCAATATCTCCAGATAGATTATTAGTTTAATTTTGGGGCGCTTCCTAAATCAAAGCACTATCGGTGCCTCGTGTGTTGAATCTCATTTCAATCACTTCTACACAAACCTTATCTTATGCTAGGCAAAGTAATATGCCTGGTGGGATTTATCTGATATCATATGAATTGAGATGGTCTGCTATCTTATTGGCGATGTCACTCATGGTTATTCCGATGCACGCGCAGGAGATCAGGGGTGCTATTGCCACTGATACATATTGGTGGACTGCAGATAACTTTGCCGGCTTCTACTACGACATTGATTCCGACATTAAGACAGAAGAGCTGATTGCAACTGTCTCTGAGGGCAAGAAACTCCTGGAGCCCGACGGCGTTACATATAACACCAGGGCTATGGCAGACGACTTCGAGTTCGAGGATTGGGGGGCCTACAATGTCATCGGCTTCATGGGCGATAAGTACTTCGCGGGCTACCTTGATACCCCAGATACCACCGACGACATCCTCTTCGAAGAATCTGATGACGAGAATGTTCTCTTCGACGAGCAGCTCCTGACTATTTTAATGGATAACGACAAGGAGACTATCATGGTGCCCGGCGTGCCCTTGGAGCTGGCAGAAGGATACAGACTGAACATTAAAAACATAGACAATAACGGCATGCTTCTGGAGTTGACAAAGAATGGACAGGTCCTTGACTCAAAGATCTTGTTGCCGTCAACATCATTTGCAGGAATGGATGACAAAACATACTGCTACAAGAAAGATATCGGTGACACGAACGGCATTGTGACGATCGCGGTTCATTTCAAGAATGCGGTAACCATTGGAAACCAGACAATGGCCACAGTTGATGGACTGTGGCAGCTCTCTGACGAGGCTCGTGATGTGTCTACAAACACTGAGTATGACATGATGACAATTCAGACAGTCACCTCTGATTCCATTACAATGAACAACGAGGACAACGATATCACACTCAGCAGGAATCAGGAAATCCGCCTCATGCCGGGCATCAGCATCAGGACCGCAAATTCCGATGACGATGCACTCAGGTATTACATTTTCTCAGAGATGAAATGCGAATAAAAAAATAGCAGTTTGAGCTGGCACGATGTTTTGCCAGCTCTGGCTTTACATAACCTCGATCAGGACGCTTCCGTGGCCAAGGCTGCCCTCTGCATCCTTTGCCTTTAGGCCGATCATATGGTGCCCTTTGCTCAGTTTGGATGGATTGTAGCGGAAGGTGCTCTTTGTGGATAGCGCTCCGTCAATGCTCGAACTCCAGCTATAGGCATATGGCCCCTTGCCTCCTTTTACGTTGCCGCTGAATGTGATGTCATCATTGCCTTGCAGGATCTCTCCGGCTTTTGGAGAGGATATGGTCACGATGAGATTTTCTTTGTTTCCCTCTGTCGTTTTTATGGAATTCTTGCTTACAGAGTCCTTCGGTCCGATGCAACCCGCAGCAAGAAGCACAAGGCATATCGCGATTAATAGCAGTCCTTTCATGGGAGTGTTCAGTTGACTTGCGAGAATTTAGCTTCTTCTCTCATGTATGCAGCCCCATGAGCAGCCTTATGTCCTCGCTGTGATCCGAAAGCCCAAAACCTTTTTACCCTTTCGAAAAGCACCCCTCTACATGGAT
Source organism: uncultured Methanotrichaceae archaeon (assembly GCA_964518035.1). Lineage (GTDB taxonomy): Archaea > Halobacteriota > Methanosarcinia > Methanotrichales > Methanotrichaceae > Methanothrix. The sequence goes on from CAZFFD010000001.1 coordinate 48,340, forward strand.
ATACTTGCTGATGTCGGAGGAAGACCTGGCCTGGACTGCAATGGCTTTTGCAGCTACTGCTATTTTAGAGGAGTGAAAAGCGTCCCGCCCTTCGGCTGCAAGTTCTGCATGCCCTTCAAGAAGGGCTGCGACTACTGCTCACGGGCGATTGTTGAGGGCTACCCAGGCTTCAAGCCAATGGACGCCGTCCTATTCGAAGTGGCAGGAAAATGCATGGGCGAGATCCCGGATAAGGTCACCATCAGCGGCGGAGGGGACCTGAGCTGCTATCCTGATCTCCTGCCCCTCACCGAGACCCTCTCGCAGGGCATGGTGCCGATTGCTTTAGGCTACACATCAGGAAAAGGATTCAAGAAGGCTGATGACGCCGCCGCCCTGATCGATGCAGGCGTCACTGAGGTCTCTTTTACGGTATTCTCTACTAGGCCCGAACTGCGCAGAAAATACATGAACGACAGGAACGCGGAGATCGCATTATCCAACCTTGAGATCTTCTGCAAGAGCTGCCAGGTTTACTGCGCCGTCGTGCTGCTCCCTGGCATCAACGATGGAGCAGAGCTTGAAAAAACCTGCAGCGACCTCGAGGATATGGGGGCAAAAGGCCTCATTCTGATGAGGTTTGCCAATGCCCGTGATCAGGGCCTGATCCTCAACAATGCCCCCATCATCGAGGGCATAACACCCCACAAGATCGAGGAGTTCCGAGACATAGTCACCAATACAGCAAAGAGTCATAGGCTGCGGGTCACCGGAACGCCTCTTTGGGACCCGGTCACAAAAGCGCCCTTCGCGCTCGCCAGCCATCCGGAGAAGGTCTCCACTCTGCCTTCCATTCGCCGGAGCGCAACAATCATTACCAGCAGAGTGGCCGAGCCTCTGCTTTCTGCCATATTCAAGCAAATGGGCGAAAAAGTCAATGTGATGTCTCTTCAAAAGGACGTAGGCTGCCTGATAACAATCGATGACTTCATGGATCTGGATTTGAGCCAGGTCAAGGGCACAGTCATCATTCCTGGCCGGACTCTAGCCCATGAAAAAGAGATCAAAAAGGCTCTTGCCCGTGACGGCCAGAACAGAATCGTGGCGCGGGGCCCGGACAGGCTTACAGTAGACGGCGAGATGAGCATCTCCATGAGCGAGGAGGAGGTTATTGATCTGGAGATGGAGGCCTTTGGAGAGTTGATCGAGGCCATCAATGCTCTGGGGATTTAGTGGCAGAGTCTTCGTGGCAGGCCTGGCAGCACGACAGGAGAGCTGACTTTGGCTCATCCATCTCTCATTTTCCGTCCTCCTTCCGGGCTACAATTATGATCGAGTAAGAGCCGTCCACGTCCTCCACAGTTGGATAAGCCGCAACATAAGAGAGCCATCGAATCATCTTCGGAGAATGCATGGCCGGCTCGTCGCCGAGCCTTCCCGCGAGCCTCTTTGCATTGACCAGCTGCTGCTCTCTTCTGAATAATGCTTTAGACCATGACTGGCCCAGCCTGTAGATAACCTTCATATCGTTCTGCTGGACCAGCCGTTTTAGGGACTTGAAATTAAACCACTGTTTATGAGACTTATTTCTCGGCAGCCCTGTGCTGTCGCCTGATTCCGAGAGGACGTTAGGGACCGAGCAGATGAAAAAGCCGCCTGGCTTCAGAATTTTCGAGAACTGGGATACGGCCCGAAATGGATCAAGCAGATGCTCGATGGTCTCGAAGCTGACCACAGCGGCAGCGCTGCCTTCGTGAATCTCAGGGCACAGGTCCTCTTCGTCCAGGTTCTTGCAGAGAAAATGCAGTTTGTCTGTCTGAAAACTCTGCCGGGCCGCTTCCACCAGGGCTGGGCAGCCATCGACCCCAATCACCTTTTCGGCTACGTCTGCCAGCTCTGCGGATCCGTACCCCCTGCCGGAGGATATATCGGCCACCAGACCGGGCTTGAGGGGTCTGAGAAAGTCGGCGGCAAATAGGTATCTTCCCAGGTACTCGGCCTTTCGCCAGACGTTTCCGTCTGCAGCATCGAAGGGATCAATTTGATCCGGACCGCTTCCGCCGTACGCTAAATATGATGACATCTCTGATGAACAATTGAATGCTAACTATTTATGCATTGAGATCGCAGACATGGGTCTCATGAAAGTATTGGCAATTAACGGCAGCCCTCACAAGGATGAGGGTAATACTGCAATGATTCTCGGACCTTTCCTTGAGGGCATGAAGGAAGAGGGCTGTGATGTAGAGGTTCTTTTCGTCAAAGATCTCGATATCAAGCCGTGCAATGCAGACATGAGCTGCTGGTTTGCTAATCCCGGCACCTGCTATCAGTTGGATGATATGCAGATGGTCCTGCCAAAGATCAAAGAGGCAGATGTCATAGTTTGGGCGAGTCCTGTCTACTACTCAGGCATGACAGGCCCCCTCAAAATTCTGATGGACAGGCAGCTGCCGTTGTCCATAGTTCGAAATAGAGCCAAGAAGCAGAAGGTGGTTCTCGTCTCAACCTGTAGCGCCTGGGAGCTTTCCGTGTTCGATCCCCTGATTGTGCAGATGAAAGCCCTCTACGGGAATCCGGAAGAAGGCTACGAGTTTGCCGGAGCCCTGCTCCGTCCAATGGCCGACAGCATGAGAGAGATGATCAAGGCCGGTGAGACTGCAATGGTTGACCGCGTCTTTCAGGCAGCGAAGAAGGCTGGCAGCCAGCTAGCTAAAGAGGGAAAGATCTCAGAGGATCTCAGCCAGCAGGTAAGCCGAGAGCTGATGCCCCGCGATGCATATTACAAGGCAATGGAGCTGGCACTTGATCAGATCAAAAAGGCTGCAGGAAAAAGTCCTTAGAATGTTGCTTCTCGGCGCAGATGAGGCTGGAAAGGGCCCTGTCATTGGTTCGATGTTTGTGGCCGGGCTTGTGATCGATGAGGAGAGGCTCTTTGACCTGGCGGGCTTCGGAGTCAAGGACTCCAAGCTCCTCTCTCCTGCGAGAAGAGAGGTGCTGGCCAAAAAGATCGCAGGCATTGCTACAGACCAGTTCATTCTTGAGGTCAAGCCCCAGATGATCGATGAGCTGCGAGAGGTCATGACAATGAACGAGATCATGGTCAGAAGCTTCTCTACAGTTGTTGCAAAGCTTCATGCCGACAGGGCAATGCTTGATGCTGCGGACGTGAATGCACAGAGGTTTGCCAATCGTGTGAAGGCAGCCAGCAAGACTGAAATGCTGGTCCAGGCTGAGCACAAAGCAGACCAGCATCATCAGGTCGTCTCTGCTGCCTCGATTCTGGCCAAGGTGCGGCGGGATGCCTCCATGCGTGAACTGGAGGAGGTCATGCACTGCAAGATCGGCAGCGGCTATCCTCACGATCAGGATACATTGAACTTTTTGAGCCAATGGGTGAAGGAGAACCGGGATCTTCCCCCCTGCGCCAGGCATAGCTGGAAGACGGCCCAGCGTATAAAAGCTAGTTTTATATAGGCTGCCTGAAACTAGTTGGCGCAATAGAAGAAGGGATCTCATGGATATAGAGGATACTTTGCTCATGATTCCGGGACCCGTAAAGGTCGCGCCTCGCGTTTTACGTGCCCTTTCGCGTCCCATGATCAGCCACCGAAGCGGCGACTTCAGCGCAATTTACGGCGACTGCCTGGGGCTTCTCAAGCAGTTCTTCGAGACCAAGAACGATGTTGTTGTGATGACCGGCAGCGGCACTGTTGGCATGGATGCGGCTGTATCCGGGCTCATAGGCCGTGACGACAAGATTGTGACCATATCCAACGGCAAGTTCGGCGAGAGGTTCACCGAGATTGGCGAGAGATATGGCAAAGCAATTCCAGTGAAGTTTGAGTGGGGCACACCCTTCGACCTGGACCGCGTTGAGGCTGCTCTCGAAGAGGGCGCTAAGGCCGTGGCTATGGTTCACAATGAGACCTCAGTCGGCCTCACAAATCCAGCAAAGGAAGTGGGCAAGCTCGCCAGAAAACACGATGCGGTCTTCATCGTAGACGGCATATCCTCGATAGGCGGAAACGAGTTTTTGACAGACGAGTGGGGCATAGACATCGCCATCACAGGCTCGCAGAAAGCTCTGGCTATTCCACCCGGCCTCGCAGTGGTCTCCACATCGCCGAGAGCCGAAGAGAGATTGTTGCCAAAGAGCGGCAGCTATTACGCCGACCTCAAGGCCCACCTGAAGAGCATGAGAAAGAGCCAGCCACAGACGCCGTTCACCCCGGCAGTATCGTTGTTCTTTGCAATGCAGGAGTCGCTTCACATGGCTGCTGAGGACGGATTTGCTGCACGAAGGGCAAGGACCGCTAGGCAGGCCGAGTCGGTCCGCGCTGCTGCCAAAGCTCTTGGCATCGAGCTGTTCCCGCGCGTCAACGAGCACTCTCACTACTCAAACACTGTGACCGCCATGAAGATCCCGGCGGGCGTCACGGATGACCAGCTCCGGGGTGGTATGAAGAAGCAGGGCGTGATCGTCTCCGGCGGTCAGGATGCGATCAAGGGCAAGATCTTCAGGATCGGAACGATGGGAGTATGCTCCACAGGCGACATCCTGCGAACCATCCAGACGCTCGAGCTAATCCTGGCCAAGCAGGGCAAGATCGCCTCCTGCGGCGCGGGAGTCGAGGCTGCAAGCCAGGTGCTGGGGATTTAACTTTTTTTTGTTCACATTAATTTAAATATTTTCTATAATTTTTGCCTGATTTTTGTGATCTTCATGAGAATTTGAGCAGCAAGCTCGGGCAAAAAGCCTTTATAATTGTGATAGGTGTAGAGTAACATTCGGTATTTAATGGGGGTTAAGGCTTTTGAGCAGAATTATAGCAGACATGATCGATAAAGTATCGGAATTATGTCCATCATTATTTAAGAGTTCCAGAAGAAATGGTTCTCGTCTCGCGTTATTCCTATTATTGATATACACAATTTCTGCCTTGGCCCTTGCCCCGACATGTGCAGCCCAGAGCGGATATGAGATCCGAAATGCTATTGTAAGTCCAGAGTACGGCAACGAGGACTTCACCTACTCGGCTGAGGTATGGATGAGCGACCAGGCAGCCGCTGAGGTTGGTGCTCTTGCAGTAACTCAATTCAGTCTAAAGCTGAACATTTACAACGACGGCAAGCTCGTCCATTCTGACTCCTCAGATCAGAGGGGAATGGGTAAGAGCTCTTTTGTCTTCGGCCCCTACAACTTTAAAAATAGGTTCGGCATATCTGAGACGGAAAATGCCACATTCGAGTTCGTCTTCTATGCAGGTGGCCAGCAGGTCGCAAAGACCAAGAGACTGCTGGGTCCAATTGTCAAGCCCCCAAATCTGACGGGCACTCCGCTGTTTGACAGAACGCCATATTTCTTCCAGGGCCTCTCAGTCTCAGCAGGCTTCCGGGATATGGACGGCCTCGACCCCAAGCCGACCTGCCACCTTGTAATCTCAGGCCCGATAGGAAAGAGCGAAAGCAGGATCTGGGAAACGGCAGATGTCTCATGTCGCTCCTCAGGCAATAGCGCCTACACCTGCACACTCAACGAAGACCTCTCCCAATACAGAGACGGCGGAAACTTCAGCTTCAAGATTGTCTACAACAACCTCAAGGCGCAGCCCCTCAGCTTTGGCCCTTACAATATCACCCTTCGCCCATACACTCCCACTGCAGACAGCTTAAAGATCGACAGGAATCTTGATTACACCAATTTCACCATTTCAGCCACCGTTAAAGATGCCTCTGCAAAGCTTGATGAGAGCCTTCCGCAAGGCCGGCTCATAATAAGCCGTCCGGGCAAGGCAGAAGTAGCTTATGTTTCAACCGAGCCGGAGATTCTCGGCGAAAAGGCGGTCTTTAAATGGACAAATGAAAATGAACCCGCCCTCTTCAACAGGAGCGATGTAGATCTGAGCAAGGTTGCGCCGTTTTCTGCCAGATTGGAGTACACGAACGAAAGATGGAACCTCTCTGCCATGAGCCCGACTGCGAGCTTCAACGTCGTAGAGGAGGTTCCAAAGCTGATCAATCCATCGATTCCCGAAAACGTTTACGTATCCTCTGGCGAGATATCGGCTCAGGAGATGGCTGTGACCGTCGCCTACAGCAAGGGTCCGGGAGACCTCGATGTAAGGCTCGCCGGCCCCTCAATGGATTATGAGTCCACAAACGCTCCAACCCCGTTGGGTGGCAACAAGTATCAGTACCGCTGGCAGGTCGAATTCGATGATAGCCACGTTAATAACAATTACACGCTGTCCATGTCATTCGTCCATGATCAGGTTGAAGGCGGCAGGTATGATTTTGATGACAGAACCATACACGTCTCCCCGGTCTCAGTCCGGTTCCTGCAGGCCAGCGTCGATTCTCTTGCCGGATGGTGGAATGATAGCTACACTTACTCGCTTAAGATGGACACCACAGTTCCAGTCAAGGTTCAGCTCCAGGTCTATGACCCATGTAGTAGTGACTGGATCAAGAAGCAGACAAAGGACGTGGCGGCAGGGACTGCCAGCGCCATCAACTGGACCCTTCAGCCATTTGCATATGATTGTCAGGAGATGGCGGGTCAGAACGCAAAGTACAGGTTCAAAGCCATATTCTCGGGCGAGGAGATTGCATCATCTAGGGCTTATGATGGTCCCAGCTTCCTCGGAGCCAAGCCTGTTTTGGTGTCCATTTCACCTCAGAGCAATCCAATGGTTGTCTACGTATCAGACGAGGGTGCTTCCAGCAGCGTTTCTGCTACAGTCGAGTATGCAGCAGGGCAGGGCCAGGCCGCTATTCGCCTGGAGGGGCCGGACGGAACCCTGAAGGTGGATGAGCAGAGCCGCGGAGTTGCTCTTGGCGCGAACAGGTACAGATACGACTGGAGCCTGCCCTTCGATCTGGCAGATGCTGATAAGAGCTTCAATTTGAGCCTTTCCTACAGCCACGCCACGCTTTCAAGCGAGTATCCGCTAGCCGAAAGAACTGTAGTTGTCCAGCCCGTCTCCATTAAGTTTGGAGAGGAAGGTGCATCGGTTTCGCCAAACAAGGGAAGATGGAATGATACCTTTGTCTATTCAGTGCCTGTGGCATCCACCGTCGATGCGGCAGTCAAGCTGCAGGTCTATAACTCATGCAGCCACACCTGGGCAGAGAGGGCCTCAGGAAAGGTTATCGCAGGTGAGACGTTGCTCAACATGACTGCGAAGCCGTTCAAGAGCAAGTGCGCTGATTCGGAAGGGGATGTGGCCATCTATCGTTTCGTTGCCAGCTTCGAGGATAATGCCTTCGAGTCAGATGTTCATTACGGTCCGAGCATCAGCGGCGGAAAGCCTGAACTGATTTCAGTGGACTACAATCCGGTGTTGCATGTGTCCGTTAATTCGCCCGCCTATCAGTCTGTCAAGGCGATAGTTGACCTGCCGCAGGGACAGGATGCGATTGAGATCACAACAGTTGGTCCGAATAAGAGTCCCGTTACCGAAGAGATGAATGGTGTCTATCTGGGTGCAACTCGATACTTATTCACCTGGTCGAAAGAGTATGGCAAAGATGATGTCGGAAACTACACGCTCGACATCAAAAATGTCCATCCGCAAACCTCAGGAGGAGAAATAACGTTCTCCGGGACAATGGCGGTCGTCCTGGATGAAGCCAGTTCAGGACTGGAGCCAAAGGCCATCGGGGACGTGAGCTACCTGCCGGTGCTGTTCGTCACTGCCGAAAAAGGGGCCAGCCAGGCGTTTTTCGCTGAGGTCTACTCGCCCGGAGGCAAGGGAACAATGACATTGAATTTGACAGGTGTCGGCAAAAGCCGGGCGGTTGAGATGAGTGCTACCGAGATGGGTGCAAATCGGTATAGATATGATTATGCGGAGCCGTTTGATGCATCGAACGCAGGCAACAACTACATGTTCTCATTGGACTATCAATTGGACGGCAAGAGATATGCGTTATTTGACGACCATATTATGCAGGTGGCATTAGAGGGAACAGAGCCGGAGCCGATATGGGAGCCCAAGCTCATTTTGGAGTATGACACAACCCTGTATGTGCCAGCGGGTGGAAAAGCAGATCAGCTCATCCATGCTACCATCAACTACACCGAAAGCGGAGGCATTCTCAAGTTGAATCTGACAGGTCCGAGCAAGAATTTGACCGAAAGCTTGAGCGACAGAGCTATCGGAGTTGATAGGTATCTGTACGAGGCCGATATTCCATTTGATGAAAACGACATTGGCAATAGCTTTACAATATCTCTCGCATTCAATCACACGAGTCTCGCCGGCGGAGATTACAGGTTTGCCGATCATTACATGAGGGTTCTCAAGAAAGCTCCTCTGAGTCAGCAGGGCTCTTCCGGAGCCGGGGACAGTGGACAGGGCAATCGCGTCTTTGACAACAGCACGGTGACAGTAATTGGCAATGTAACGCCTGGGGTAGGAGTCATCCAGGCATGGGATGAGAAAGATCCCCTTCATGCATTGACGTATACTCTGCAGCTTCTTAACTGGAGCTCCAAACAGGTGCCCTGGATAGAGCTGTCTGTAAGGCCGTTCGGATCTGATTCGCCCTGGAAGATCGTAGGGGATAAGAAACGATATAATCCCACCACCGGAAGCGTGAGCTGGACCCTCAAGCCCTTCTGGGAGACGCCGTTCTTTGGATTAGCCGAGTACAGGTTCCTGATTGACGGAGCCGAGACGGAGGCATTTAAGGGGCCAGAAATCGTGGCAGTAGTATCCGACGCGGCTGATAGCATAAGCGGCAAGATACATTACTTCGAAGCAACGGTTAATGCTTCAGAGAACCTGACTGTATGCATGGTTGGTGGAGACAGCAGTCTTCCTGAGAACATCAAGGTCTGGACGACCGAGGGCCAATGCCAATATTATCAGGCGGATAGCGGTGATCAGACATACAAATGGCAAACGGCTGTGGCTCAAGCCCCTCCGTACTACGATTTCGATATACAGATTAGGGACGAGGAGAGCATAAAATGAATCGGAAATTGATCTGCATTCTGGTCATATTTGCCATTCTCTTATCAGTACAAAACGTGGTAGGCCCGGCCACAAAATCGTCGGGATCGACCAGCGGAGGTGGCGGTGGTGGGGGCAGCAAGCCGGTCGATATCGACAAATTGCTCAAGGCAGTGGAAGACGGAAAGAAGAACAAGCCGGATACGTTCGAAGAGCTGAAGACCATACTCTGGAAGGACCCGATTACAAGCGAAAACTACACTCTTCCCACTGTGCTGATGTACTACAATGGAAATAACACTACAGTCAGCCGGACAGAGCCGATAGATATTATCACCGTGGTCACAAACAACAATCCTCTTGAGATGCGGCGGATGCTCGATCTATATCTTGAGGTAAAGGACCCTGGGGAGAGCGTGTATCGGCGGGTCAACTCCTGGCCTGAGAAAATTCAGACCAATGAGTATAACGAAAAACACAATACCACTCAGAGGACTTGGACAATGCTGCCATCTTTTCTCTACCTTAAAAAGGTCGGAGAGGTGAGGCTGAGAGTTAATGTGAGCGATGGTGTCAATAAATGGAGCACAGCCAGCTATTCCAGGGTCAATCCGCCGTTTTACGGCGATCTGGTCTTCAATGTAACAAACAGCCTGCCCAACATGAGCTCCTTTGAGGTGACTCCATCGGGTCTCGTCAGATATAATGATCCCATTGAGTACAGGTCGATCATTGAAGACGCAGACGGAGATATGCTAAACGTAACCCTGCATATTCTTGATGAGAACGGCAATGAGTTCAAGAATGAAACTATCAACACCAAACCGGGTCCTTTGAGCTTCAAAGCCAATGAATATGGATTCTTTGCAGAAAGCGATTCGGGAAAGAACTTCACTTACTACTACAGCTATGATGATGGCATAGGCAACGTCAGCAAAGATCCAGAAGCGCCCTTGAAGGGTCCAAATATCAAAAAAGGCGCCAAGCTCTCTGTGGATCGTCTAGACTTTACCGGCAGTAGCGAAAATTACTACTGGTGGGATAAATATGGATTTTCCATAAGAGCAAAGAACCTGAACCCGGAGGAATACGAGGTCTCATTTGCCCTCAGCACCAGGACTGAAAACGGTGAATGGAATACGGTGGAGACCAAGACCGAAAAGATCGGATCTGAGCCTGTGGTTGTGCGCTTCAATAAGACCGAGCCTTTCAGGGTTACCGATGCCGGCAAGACCTTTTATTACCGGGTCAAATACTCGGAGTATGATCAGAGCGGCAAGGATTCTATGGAGACGAAAGGAGCGAGGATCAACAGGAAGATCGTGCCCTACAGCATCTACAATAGCGTCATGGTCCTGAATCTCTTTCCGATGTTGTTTATTGTCACGATGATCGGATTTTTCATGGAGAGATCTCTCAAGAAGGGAGTCGAGGCTCATGAGCGTTCGTCAAGTGGAGCAGGCACCTCCAGGAAGGAAAGTCCAGCAAGAACCGGCAGGAACTTTGTGGATTCTATCGCCAAAATGCTTAGGAGGAGATAGGCATGGACCCGATTGTGCAATTTCTGATAGATAACCTGTTTGCTGCAGGCACGATTGCGTTGGTCCTTCTCCTCATTATCGCAGCGGCGTTGCACATCAATAACATAAAAAATGTATATAAATTGATGGGCATCCTGCAGAAAAAGACTGTTGACAAGTCTCATTTTTATAAAGAGATGACAGTCTCCCAGGGCTCTAATTTTGCTGCACTTGCTTTTGCATCATGGATAATGCTCTTCGTGGCCATCGCATTTCTCTACTTTCTGGTCCCAACCGTCTATTCCGTGAGCTTTATGGACTTATCCGAACTGGCATCAAATCCTTTTGGGTTTGCCATATTCGGCATAACCGTGGGTCTGTTGGCAGCAGTTGTTATCTTCTTCCTGGACAAGCTTCCCGATGACCGGAGGGTGTTCAGGTTAACTGAACTCTACAGCTTTTATGCGATCTCCAAGGGCACAAAGAAGATGATTGGCCTCACATTAATTGCTCTTTACTGCTCGGTGGTTCTGTCGGCTTATGTCGGCACGATTTATCCGGATAGATCTATGGATGCTCAGCTCATCAGCCTTGCCCTGTTGATTGTGTCGGCTGGCATCCTGGTAATGCCGATTTATAAAGAAGCCTGGGAGGCGAGAAGATGAAGCTATGCATTGTCGGAATTGGCGGAGCTGGGGGAAAGGTCACCCAGGAATTTTTGGGAAACGAGGATCTTGAGTTTCCTCTTCTATCCAGGATCACCGGAGCAGAATATGTCTCACCCGGCACAGTACGAGGTATATGGCTTGAAGCCGACAAAAATGATGCCAAGAACATTCAGCACTTTTTCGGAGATCTGACCGAGGACTGCTACCCCTGTTTTTATATTCCTCATGATGCCGTCCCGGATGGATGTGATGTTCATAGAATGGTGCAGGAAAAATATGGCTACGATGTGAAAAAGCAGGGATTTGTCAGAGATGCTCAGTACCTGAAAGCCATATTCGAGATCTTCGATACCGATCTGCAGATACAGGAGACCGTAGCCAGGACCATGACAAAGGAGATGGTTGAGGCAAAAGGCGGCGTTCCGGCTGCAAACGGTTCATCCAACAGCCAGGCACCAAATCCCATATTTGATAGCGCCTGGAATGCCATAAGGGGGTTCACAACTCTTGGAAAAGCAGAATGCGACGGCATACTGTTCATAGTCTCCTTCGGCGGAGGAACTGGAACTGGCTTCATCAATCCGATAATCAATCACATCAGGAATGAAGGCAAAGGGGCCTATCCTGTCTTTGTTTTAGGCATATTGACGGAACTTGGAGACTTCGCAGACAAAGCCCAGTTCTCCAAGGAGGGTCGGAGAAATCTGGCGGCAATAAGCGCCCTGTACGATCTGCTCACCAAGGGCAGCGGAGCGAATGGAGTGATAATCGTAGACAATGAGATCATGCTGAAGCGGTTCGGCAATGATTACACTTCTGCCAACCGCTTCATCCATAAGATCATGCAGCCGGTAGTGGCCGCGCGTGACTACCCGGACGAGATCCCCCCCACTCAGGCCATTGCCGAGCATTCTTCTGGCGGAGTGTCCAGGCCTCCCATATTTGTGCCGCTCTACGCATCACTGCCCAGAGGCAAGGACCCTGAGGATGCTCTGGTTAAAGCCGCCTTGAGCGAAGAGGGAAGGCTCTTTGCATGCTCGCCTGAGAAGGCGGATTTTGCGTTCGTATTCTGTAGGGGCTACATAGATTCGGATAAAATTAGAGCGGCCCTATCCATGGAGACGGGCATCCCCATTAAAAGCATCTGGCCGATGAGAAAGATGGGCGAGGGAGAGAACGAGATATTGATTCTGCTTCGCAATCCCTATGGCGGAGACGCTAAAGCCTATCTTCGAGATGATACCCTGGAGGGCAGGTTTTGCAAGGTGATATCGCTGGCCCTGCAGTACATCCGCCAGAGCCCTGAGGCCCTCTTTTACATGGGCAAAGAAATGAAAAAAGGAAAGGATGGCGAGTCGGACCAGGTGAGGCTCACCGATGCCTCCAGGCAGGCTCTCAAGGCCTACTTCTTCGGGCCTGACGGCTCAGGCGAAAAGAGTGGCTTTGTCTATGAGCTGAATGAGGCCAGAAAGAGGCTCCGGGACGGAAAGAAGCCCTTTTTCATCGATCCACTGCGCATCTTCCAGAAGGAGTCAGTCGCCTCTGATGAGGCAAAGAGATCAAATGGGCCGGCCAAGACTGATGAAGAAATTGCCAGGATCGTTGATGCCAGGATACAGGAGCTGATCAAGCAGGGTGTGATAAAGACGCCTTAGGGCGAGGGGACGAGCAGGGCAGATTGCCCTTGCTCTTCTTCCGATATTTCCAATACCATCGCCCAAAACTAATAAATATAAAGCACCTCATCCTGATTTTCGTTAATGCTTCTAATGGACGCAATAGTCGGTGCCAGAAATGGCGCAATTTTTGGGGGTTAAAATCATGCTCAGTAGATTCCATAGTATCACACGATTGGCATTGGTGGCTCTGTCCATCTTTGCCGCAGCAGGAACAGCTCTATCTCTCGATTGGGATAGCTACACTCCGGCGCACGCGGTCGGAACCGCGGACGACGAATGGTGGACTGCATATCCCGATCAACATGAAAACGCCGGCTCTTCCGTGGAGCACCTTGACTGGGTAATAGACGATCTCAAAGACAAGCCGGTGCTTCTTTTTGTGCATAGCAGCAACTGCAAGCCATGTCTGGCCCAGATGCCCAGAGTCCAATCGGCTGTAGACAGATTTGGCGATGATCTGCATTATTATGATATTCTGGCAGAAGATAGCGGCTATGAAAAGGCCCTTGGCATTTTGGATGTTTATGATCCGGACGGCGCAACTCAGTATGTTCCCACAACCATCTTCATCACCCTGGCCAAGAGCCCGGAGGGCGTTGTGGATGTGGTCTGGAACAGCCAAATTGATGCCATGAGCCAGGATGATATCGACTCTTATGTCGAGGATTCGATATACTACTATAAGGCCAATAGAGACTCCTGGAGCTGAGGGTGGCGGCAATACTGGCTTGCAGAAGGCCAAGCAAGTTGGAGCTGTTGCCGTCGTCTCCTGCAATGCCTTCAATCCTTTTGGCGGCGGCATTTCTATGCGTTCTCTCTGGCTACGCACTGGCCGATGAGGCCGTTGTCGCTCCTGCGTTTACTGCTACGGGAGCAGACGGCGAAAACTTCTCTCTCTCCGACTTTTCCGGCGCGCCCCTGATCCTTCACATCACCAACATCGAGATCCCGTTATGTGTTGAATGCGAAGAGTCCCTGAAGGGACAGGTGGAGGAGCTGGCAAGGCTCAGGGCCATGCACCCTGAGGTCCAGATAGCCACATTGAACCTCCGGAAGAATCCCTACTCACGGGACGGCAGGTCCCTGGCCGAGAAGTGGTGGAAGGTCAATGTCACCTGGCCCTGGGCTGAGGACATCGAGCCTTATGCTATCGGCAGCAAGTACCTCGACTACTGGAATGTGGATGGCGGATCATCCAATCCCACGCTCCTTCTGATTGACAAGAGCGGCAGCATCGCCGGGGTCTATCACGTCTACGGAGTAGGAAAGGGCGAGATTGATGGGGTCCAGAGCGCTGAGACGCTTTTCAGCAAGGTTAAAGACCTAGATGCCTCGCGGTGGCAAGGCCTGGAGGGAGAGATATCCAGGCAGGACGTCTCGGCCTTTGGCATGTTCTTGCTGGGCATTGTGACGTCTCTTGCACCCTGCTCAATTGCTCTCATGATCGCCGTATTCTCCTATGTCATGACCATCAAGAGGAAGGACGAATACCTGAAGAAGAGCGTCTCCTCCTCCAAAGAGGGATTCATGATGGGAATAGCCTTCACATTAGGCATGGCCGCGGTATTCTTTGTTCTGGGGCTTTTCATCTCTCAGGTGGGCCTGTTCATCCGCGACTCCCGGCTATTCGATCTTCTGGCCGGATTGATCATGATTAGTCTCGGCATCAGCAACATCAAGCCTATCGAGGAGATCCTGGAGCCCATCACCTCACGGCTTCGTCCAGCCGGAGGAGAGCATTGCGAGACCAAAAAGAGCCTGCTACAGAGATCCGTTGAGGCATCTGTTGCCCTTTTCAAGCACTCTGCCTTTGTCGGAGCGTTTGCCCTCGGAATATTCTTTGCCCTCGGCTGGGCTCCCTGCGCCCTCTCAATGGTTTTGCCGGTATTGATCTGGCTCGCGTCGCAAGATGTCACTCCTCTGGCCGGAGGCGTGATGCTCTTCATCTTCGGAGTAGGACACGGCGTGCCCATCATCCCCATAGCCACATTTTCGAGAGCTGTGGGTGGAAGGATCGGAGAGAAGTATGTCTCCATCGGTGCCTGGACCACCAAATTCTTCGGAGTGCTGGTGATAGCTGTGGGCGTGGTTTATGCTGCGAGGTATGCAGGATTCCTGTTGTGGTGAGATAAGGCTTCGATTCTTTTTTTGTCTTTCTTGTGCTTTGCGGCCCAAAAGCGCCCCGAAATCGCCAGGCCAGGTCTGCGTATCCCGTAACCTCTTTATAATCTTCACGATAACATGCTGTCATGAAAAATCATTTAGCTCTTCTATTAATCTCACTCATCTTGCTCCTGTCAAACCAGGCAGGTGCATCCTACTGGTTCCAGGTGATCAATGTAACTCCCATAGAAATGATGCCCAACAGCGAGGCCAACTTCACCGTATCCGTCAAGGGCCTGGGAAGCGATAGGGCCTACGTGGAGCTGGTCTTCAAGAACATAACTAAAGGGCTGGACTTCACCTGTCCCAAGATGATCAAAAACGTCTATCCTGCCGGTGTTACCAAATACAACTGCTCTGTCAAGGTCGGAGATCTGCCCGAGGGCAACTACTCCTTTGAGGTGGATGTTGCTGCTCATAGCTCTCCATCCGGCAAGAAGGTCGCATTTGTCAATGTGGTAACGGATGCGGGACTGCCGGAGGCTCAGCCCGAAGATGAGACAAATCCATCCGGGCAGGCAAATCGCGAGGTTGAAGCAGATGAAAACCATCAGCCCCAATCCAGCATTCTCGCAGATAACCCTACAGACAACTCTGCCAATAGCCCTGCCGATCAGGAAGCACAGGAGTCGCCAGCGCCCGGAGCCGCTGCAGCAATTCTCGTCTTGATGCTTGTCATGAGACGGATGGGCAGATAGCTAGCAGAGATAGAGAACGATAGAGACATCCACTCTTTTTTTATCCAAATTTTTTCTTAACGTGCTGTCCTGCAGGTTCATTTCAAGCCAAATTCACATAGTGGCGTTTATAGTCGCCCAAAACATTTTCATACTACTATTAAGTAATTACATAGCAATATGAATTCAATCGTCAAAGTGGTCATGGCTATATGGTTAAGCCTGATATTCGGGTCGGTTGGATTGCCATTGGCTGTGGCCCAGTCGATGCAGTCCGGTGACTTGGCTTCATCCTCATCGCCCCAAATCTATGGCTTCAATCTCTCGCCAGAAGAATTGATCCTGGGTGACACGCCCTTTGCTGTTGCCCTGCAAGCTCATGTTGCAGATGATGATGGCGATATCGATTCAATTGAGGCAATCTTTTCCAGTCCCTCAAAGAGCCAATTCAAGCGAGCCCTCATGAATCACACGAATCTCATATCCGGAGATGCCAAGAACGGATCTTATGCCACGAACATAGATTTTTCCCAGTCCTGTGAGGTTGGCCTCTGGACTCTTGATTATCTCATTGCCTGCGATAGAGCCGGGAACTGCAGGAGAATTGATGCAGCTCTTGCTGAGAAGCTCGGCTATCCAGTAAAGCTGCATATCTCAAAAATCTCCGATCCGGATTCTATCCTGGAGTCTGATGGGAGTTTCGCAGGCAACGACATCTTTCCAGATCCAAATGAGCTGCGGGGCTGGGCAGATTCTGAGAATAGGTTTTCTGCTCAAAAGAAGATCATCATCAATAGCATATTCAATCGGCCAGCCATCTGCTGGCCGTGAGTTTTACTCTTCTATCTCCCAGCCCAACCGCTCCTTGATGATCAGATAGCTCATCTCCGGGGGAATGGCACCAACCTCGGTGCAGATCAGGTCGATGTACTGGTGTGGTGTGACATCGAATGCCGGATTTCTCACTCTGACATGGCTGTACCGGGAATGGTCTGCCAGGACCTCTCCAGGCTCGCGCTCCTCTATTGTGACCAGCTCTCCCAGAATCGTCTGGGGACTGAACTTGTATGTCTCTGCAGCTACCATGAAGCTTGTCCTGGCCTCGTGGGCGAAGAGGGCGATCTGGGCCGTGCCGATTTTGTTGACCAGAGTCCCGCTGGCAGTTATCACATCTGCTCCCACAACCACGAGGTCCACCTCATTCATGACGCTCCTTGCAGCCGAATCAACTATCAACTCTGTCTCGACTCCCATTTGGTCCAGCATGCCGATAGTGGTGATACCCTGAAATCTCGGTCGCGACTCAGTGGCTATTACCTTGATGCTCTTGCCGAATTTGTGGGCGGCACTGATGACAGACAATGCCGCCAGGGAGTTGCAGTGGGTGAGGATGACGTCTCCATCTCTGATCCTCTTGCTGCCTATCTGCCCGATCTTTTCCAGGGCCTTTTCGGAGTTCTCAATGAAGCGATTGGCATTAATGATCACAGACTCGCGGGCGGCTGCCAGGTCGTCTTTTCTGTACTTCATCACCATCCTTATGGCATTTGAGAGTGAAACCGCGGTGGGCCTGGTCTTGAGAAGGATATCGGATGCCAACTCCATCCGTTGGTTGAAATCCTCAAGGCTCTTTGCCTCTTCTGTCTGGGAAAAGTCGCGCAAAGCTTTTGCTGCTGCTGTGGCAATTCTGCCAGCTCCTCTGATTTCCATGCTGCTGATCTTGGCAGAAATTTCCGTTACCCGATCAATAGGTTTCATCTGCCCCTATCTTGCCGGGTTAGGATAAATCCATTTTGCCATGCTTTTCAGGCTGCAAGCGGCGTCTTCCCTCCGAGATATTGATATTTTTGTCCTTCAGGAGATCTTGGTCTGGTGGAGCATCCGTGTCTGCCAGAGCTGTGCTTTTCGGCCTCAACAAGATAATCGACAATCTTATTCAGGCTGAGCGTGATCACATACTCTCTCATAAGTCCGTCTTCCCGCTTCTTCTCGATCTCCTTAATCTCAATCCATCTCTTCTGCCAGAATAAAAACAGCATTCTGCTGGCCTCAGTCTCTTCCTGTCCATATCTTGCAGCTCTTTTTAAGGCTGCGTCCTCCTGGCCACAGAGCCTGGCGATCATTCTGGTGATGCTCTGCAGTTCGCCGAGTTTTTGCAGATATTCGATGAACTCCAGGTATCTACTATCAAGTACTCTTGCTCTTTCCCTCATTGCTGCTACCCCTAAATTATTTGTAATGTAATCTCTCTTCGTATAAATAATCTTTTCATAAAATTTAATTTTTGATTTTCTTCGTTAGGTATATTCTCTAAAACATTTATCGATTAATTGGTCCTTATTTCTTCTTAAATACAGTTTCTTGTACATATTACCTGCAAAAGTTATTAATAGAATTGCGATCCAAATTAATTGGGGGTGTATGCATTGGAGGCGAACGATCAGGAGTTTTTGCGCGCCATTCATGAAGAGAAGATCAGGACGCAAAATGAGCGCACGGAGCTTATCACCATGAAGCTGGCATTTATCACCGTCCTCTTCGGAATCAGTTCAGTCAACGTGGGAATTGATTTGGAAGATATCTTCTGGTTGCTTTACTTCGTTCCTCTCGTGGCCATAAGCTACGATTTATACATCATGTCCGCCGACTCCAGGATCAAGCGGGTGGGAACCTTTTTGGGCAGAAATCCTGTCTCCTTGGCCGGAAAAGCAGAACGAGAATGGGAGCGCTTTTGCTCTAACTTCCGGGATGTAATGGCACCTTCTGCCAATATGTTCTTCTCTGCCATAGTCACAATCGGTGCGGCTTTCTTCATTCATGCTCAGGGAGGATGGACTGAAAGAATCATGCGACTGTGGTTTGCTGTCTGGCTAGTGGGATCTCTTGCTCTCATTATTATTCTCTGGATGAGGCATCAGTCACTCATTAAAAATATCGGGGACTATGAACAATTTTAGGTCATGTAATGGTCGTGCTGCTGACCTCACCAATTATCGTGATAAAGAAACCTTAATAAAAGCCTATGATCAAGATGGCAAGATACAATTTACAAGGATTATTCACGATCGGTGGGGTTTCTGATGACGATGAAGGAAAAAGAGATCAAGAGAGCTGTAAAAGAGGGATATGCTCGGATAGCAAAGCAGGCTACGTCTGACTATTCTTCCAAAATATGTGGTGAAGGCATCGAGATTCCCGAGGAGATCTGCAAGAGGATGGGCTACTCGGAAGAAGAGATATCGGCTGCCCCACCTGAGTCAAATCTGGGTTTAGGCTGCGGCAATCCCGTAGCCCTGGCGAGCCTCAATATTGGCGAGACTGTACTTGATATGGGGGCCGGGGCGGGATTTGATTGCTTCCTTGCCTCCTCACAGGTGGGACCCACTGGAAAGGTCATTGGCGTCGATATCACCTCAGAGATGGTAGATAAAGCCAGGGCCAATGCTCGGAAGGGCGGCTATGTGAATATCGATTTTCGCCAGGGAGATCTGGAGAACATGCCTGTTGCCGACAACTATGTGGATGTGGTCATCTCCAACTGCGTCATAAACCTAGTTCCCAACAAGAGGATGGTATTTCGGGAGGCCTTCAGGGTTCTCAAGCCTGGCGGAAGGCTGGCCATCTCCGACGTTGTTTTGACGAGGATGCTTCCTGAGTTTGTCAAGAATTCCACCAAGGCCTACATCGGCTGCCTTGCGGGAGCCATTATGAAGGAGGAGTACCTTCAGATCATCAAGAATGTGGGCTTCACCGAGGTCAATGTTGTGGCGGAGTCAAGCTTCCCGGTGGAGTCTCTGCTCTGCGAGACCACAGGATCAACGGCAGTAGAGATGCCAATGATCTCCATCACCCAGCAAAAGGAGGTAGCCGATTCCGTCATGAGCATTAAGGTCAGCGCCAAGAAGCCCGGCTGCCAAATGAATGCATAAGCCAGGAGACGTTCATATGAGACTTGGGCAGCTTTCGTCCATTTTAGCAATAGTTGTTGCAGCTTTGGCCACGATCCCCTTGGCAGAGGGCGGCTGTTCGGTTGGCGGATGCGGCAGCGGGGACGAATCCTGGACTGCATCGGCAGATAGCTTCATCAACTCGGATGTTCCTCTCGTCGGTGTAGTCGCAAGTGCGAATGCTGCTACGGACACTGCCTATTCTCGCAGCTTTCAGGCAGGGATAGAGGTCGGTAAGTCCCTTAACCAGACGGGCAGCGGCACAGTTCCCACGCTCACCGGCGCGTATGTGACTCCTGGCACCAGGTCTGAGCTGTTTCTTGCCCCTGAGATGCTCAAGTCTCTGGACGCGGTCTCCGAGGAGGATGTGGTGCTGGATGTCTCCAATGCTCGGTCTGCCGGACAGGCTCACCTGAGGGGTTCTGTCAATATCCCGGCCAGGAGCTTCTTTTATGAGAATGGGTCTCTTAAAAACGTCTCTGATCTGGCGACAGTTCTGGGAAGTGCCGGGATCTCTCGCCATGATTCCGTGATGGTCTACAGCGATACATTTGCTTCCGGAGAGGCGACGGCTGTGCTTTTGG
Source organism: uncultured Methanotrichaceae archaeon (assembly GCA_964518035.1). Lineage (GTDB taxonomy): Archaea > Halobacteriota > Methanosarcinia > Methanotrichales > Methanotrichaceae > Methanothrix. The sequence continues at coordinate 68,520 of CAZFFD010000001.1, forward strand.
CACTTACCTATCTGGGGCAGGAGGATGTCCGGGCTCTGGATGGCGGTCTTGACAATTGGATTGGGGCGAGCCTGCCATTGGAGACGAAAGAGAACGTTCGCTCTCCAGTCGAGTATAAGCCAAGCCTGCAGCCGGAGATTCTCGCAGACTATGATCTTGTCAAGTCCGGGACTGTGCAGATGGTTGACGCCAGGAGCTTTCAGGATTATGGGGCGTCAAGGATCGGAAATGCCACTTTGATCAACATTGACAGCGTGCTCGATGAAGGAAGGCTCAAAGCGCGGCTGAACGACACATTCGCCAGGCTGAACGCAAGTCAGACTGTGGTGGTGTACTCGGATGATATCTGTGGAGCATCTGTGGTCTGGTTCGGGCTTGAGCTGATGGGATACGATGCAAGGATATATTCATGGAATGATTGGCAGGAGCACGAGATGGAAAAGGCCCGGCAAAAGTGAGGGCGGACGGGGCGGAATATACCGATTATCTCTTTTTTAATTGGTGAGCTTGCCGCATTTTATTTGATGCGTGGAAGAGTAGACAGAGTCATGTATCACTGATCAAGGAAAACAAGGACTGAACTGAATAGAAGTCAACGAAATAAGCAGTAGTCCTTGCGTACACCATTTTGCATTTCCGTTTTGCCTAAAAAGACCGAATCTATATTCACGCTACCACGTTTGCAGTACCATCACTGCACCAATCAAGGATTCAACAGAACCCGGCTAGAATAACTGGAATCGCCTACTCAAAGCGAGCATAAACCATAATAATCGATATCGTCTCAACGACGGGAGGACAATTTTGCGATAGATTAATAAATGTCCTCCGGTCAGAGATCTATGCGTGAAAAGAAAACCATACAGAATTGAGATAGATTACCCAAAAAATAGGAGCCCTCAATACTACCTAGTAAAAGAGGTAAGAATTGGCGATAAGCATCGGAAAATAAAGAAGTATGTAGGTAGTGGATATTCGCCTCCATCCCCTGCAGATGTTCAAAAATTTTGCGAAGATTTTGCATATGAAATAGAGCTCAAAGCAGCGCAAAAGAAAGCAGAGATGAGTTGTGCATTATATAAATCTCATTACCTCACTCCAGAACAAATTGGTTTTCTTGAAGAAATTCGCTTCATTTACCAATCGTTTAATGAATTAATGACTACAAATGAATTTGAAGTATATGAAAAAAATTTCGAGATCAAGTATATCCAAGGCACAACCTGCATTGAAGGCAACACAATCTCTTTAAATGAAGCAGCTGATTGGCTTTTGCGAGGAGTTCAACCCAAAGACAAGAGTCTGAGAGAGCTCAATGAACATCGAAATTTTATCAATGTGGCGTCTTACAGAAACAAATATAACAGAAAAATAACGCTAGATTTCATAAAGCACCTTCATGCTCTCATTATGTACAACATAGACGATGATTCAGCAGGAACGTTTAGGAGATCTGATGATATATTTATATCTGGATGTGATTTTCGTGTTTGCCCATCTGAATTAATCGAACCAGAACTATCTAAATTAATTGATAACTATTATTCCCGTCTCGATGAAGGGTATCACCTCTTTGAAGAGGCGGTACTATTTCATCACCAATTTGAGCAGACCCATCCATTTACAAATGGCAATGGGCGAGTTGGCAGAGAGATTTTTAACTATATGCTAATGAGGGGAAAATACCCGCGTTTATTATTCTTAGGAGATGGCAGAGACGTGTATCTTAATGCCCTTAGATCAGGTGATAATGAAAATTATGCGGATATGATTTCAGTCTTTGCAAAGATAATTCAAGAACAGCGATTTGAAGTCCTTAGAGAGAACTTAAAGAAAGTAGCTGCTCCAATAAAGAAACGTGGTCAGCTCAGACTTACTGATTATCTCTAGGTAAATATTTTTATTTATCTTTTTTGTGTTCTTTGACGATATTGCTTGTCTAACTAGATTTGAGCTAATACCACCATGCTTGCACCACCACAAACGAACGCCTAAGGATTCTACAGAACCACTTGTGCATTCCTTTATATAGAAGTTCAAACTATAGTTAGATGTTAAGTTAGAATTTGTTGAGGTAATTAATGTCAGGACAATTCAGCGGCACACCCATATACATCCTTAGGGAAGGCAGCCAGAGGACTGCTGGTAGAGAGGCACAGAAATCGAATATCATGGCGGCCAAGGCCGTAGCCGGTGCAGTCAGGACCACTCTGGGCCCCAAGGGCATGGACAAGATGCTTGTGGACGGCATGGGAGACGTTGTAATCACCAACGACGGCGTCACCATCCTTAAAGAAATGGATATCGAGCATCCTGCTGCCAAGATGATGGTGGAGATTGCCAAGACCCAGGACCAGGAGGTAGGCGACGGCACAACTACTGCTGTGGTGTTGGCCGGCGAATTGCTCAAGCAGGCCGAGGAGCTGCTGGAGCAGGAGATCCATCCGACTGTTATCGCTGCCGGCTACCGGGCTGCGTCTGACAAGTCCATGGAGATCTTGAAGGGCCTGGCAATCAGTGTGCTGGCCAAGGACGAGAGCCTTCTTAGGAATATCGCTATCACTGCCATGACCGGCAAGGGCTCCCAATCCTCTCGCGAGGAGCTGGCTGATATGGCGGTCAAGGCTGTCCAATCTGTGGTGGACGCAGACGGGACTGTAGACACCGACAACATCACTGTAGAGAAGAAGGTGGGCGGATCTATCGCCGACTCATCGATGGTGAGCGGAGTGGTCATCGACAAAGATCGGCTGCACCCCAACATGCCAAAGTCCGTCAAGGGTGCCAGGATTGCCCTTCTCAACGCCGCAGTGGAGATAGAAAAGACCGAGGTCGATGCCAAGATTCAGATCACCTCTCCGGATCAGCTCCAGGGATTTTTGGACCAAGAAGAGAACATGCTGAAGGGCATGGTCGACAAGATCACGGCCACCGGAGCCAATGTGCTCTTTGTCCAGAAAGGCATCGATGATCTGGCCCAGCACTTCCTGGCCAAGGCCGGGATCTACACAGTGCGCCGGGTCAAGAAGAGCGATATGGAGAAGCTGGCACGGGCTACGGGCGGACGCGTAGTCTCCAGCATTCACGAGATCACAGAGAGCGATCTGGGAAAAGCAGGTCTTGTCGAAGAGAGAAAGGTCAGCGATGAGAAGATGACCTTTGTGCAGGACTGCAATAATCCCAAGTCTGTGTCCATCATCCTGCGAGGCGGAACTGAGCACGTTGTCGATGAACTGGGCCGGGCCATGGAAGACGCGCTGCGTGTTGTGGGCGTAGCCGTGAAGGACAGGATGCTGGTTGCCGGCGGCGGCGCACCTGAGGTGGAGCTGGCACTGAGACTTCGATCCTATGCTTCCACCGTTGGCGGACGCGAGCAATTGGCCATCGAGGCCTTCGCCAATGCTATGGAGATCATACCCAAGACCCTTGCCGAGAATGCCGGCCTAGACCAGATTGATTCCCTGGTCTCTATGAGAAGCCAGCATGAGAAGGGAGTGAAGACTGCCGGCCTGGATATGGATACTGGCAAGGCCATAGACATGCTCAAGCTGGGCGTGGTCGAGCCTCTGCGGGTCAAGACCCAGGCCATCCAGTCTGCTGCCGAGGCTGCCATCATGATTCTGAGAATCGATGATGTCATCGCCTCCAAGTCAGGCGGACCGGGCGGCATGCCTGGCGGCGCTGGCGGAATGCCGGGCGGAATGGGCGGCATGGGTGGAGAGGACTACTAGTAGAGTCCTAACACCCATTTTAGCTCTTTTTTCAGCTTTGAGATCAATACCTAAACAGTTGCATGATATTGACAAGCAACCTTTATATTCGTTCAAATTCATCTTTTAGTATCAAAAGGAGTTGGCTGGATGAATGGTACCGGAGTCGTATGCCTCTCTGTTTTTGGCATGGCACTGATTATTGCTTTAGCTATTGGCTCTTCTGAAGCCTCGATAGAAAATACAAGCCTTTCAGCACAAGTGAAGGCCTTCGATCCTGAGAATATGGACCTTTCAGTAAAACCTGGAGATGACTTCTATGAGTATGTTGATGGGTCCTGGATAAAGAGCCACCCAGTGCCTGCGGATAAATCCCGTTATGGGGAGTTCGATATAGTTAAGGACAGAAACTACGACCTTGTCAGAGGGATAGTGGAGAGCGCAGCCAATAACACTACTGCTGTAGAGGGAAGCCTAGATCAGAAGATCGGCGAGTTCTATCGCATGGGAATGGACAATGCCACTTTAGAAAAGCAGCGTCTGGACCCCATCAAGGATATGCTGAAGACAATAGACAATATCACCAACATCACTGAAGTCCTGACGGTATCAACCCAAATGATGGACCTAGGAATGGACCCCTTCTTCTCCATTTACGCGGCACCAGACAAGAAGAACAGCAAGATAATTATTGCCACCTTAACTCAGGGTGGCCTGGGCCTGCCGGATAGAGATTTCTATTTCAGGCAGGACAATGAATCCAATAAAACCCGTGAGCAGTACCTGGCTCATGTTGCCAGGATGCTCATGTTTTTAGGCGACAGCCAAAATATCTCTGAAAATAATGCCAGAACCGTGATGAGAATAGAGACAAGACTCGCCAACTCATCCTTCACCAACGTAGAAAATACCGATGAGGTCAAGACTTATAACAAGATGAATCAGGCGGAACTTCAGGTCTTTGCTCCGAGCATTGACTGGTCTCGTCTCTTCAGCGTCCTGGGTCGCTCGGACATATCCGAGGTCAACGTCAGAAATCCATCGTTTTTTAAGGAGCTGAGCGCCGCCCTGAACAGCGAGAGCATAGATGACTGGAAGACCTTTCTCCGATGGAAGCTGATCTCAGCCACGTCCTATTATCTCAGCTCCGACCTGGTCGAGGAGCACTTTGATTTCTATGGCAGGAAGCTCAACGGCCAGCAGGAGATAAAGCCCCGCTGGAAGAGAGTGCTCGATGCGGAGTACGGGGCAATGGGTGAGGCCATTGGCCGTGCATACGTAGACAGGTATTTCGACCCGGTCTCAAAGGCCAAGATGGCGGAGATGGTGTCCAATCTGAAAGCAGCTTTCAGTGAGAGGATTCAAAACCTGACCTGGATGGAGCAGCAGACCAAACAGAAAGCACTCATGAAGCTTGAGGTCCTGGATGTCCAGGTTGGTTACCCTGAAGAATGGCTGAATTATTCAGAGCTTGAAGTAAAGAATGACTCCTACGTCATGAATGTCCTCAGGGCTTCAAGATTCCAGTTCCACCATGGTCCCTACGGCCTGGACAGGATAGGCAAGCCAGTAAATCGAAAGCTCTGGGAGATGAACCCCCAGGAGACCAACGCCTATGCAGACTACAATAAGGTCCTTATGGTATTTCCAGCCGGCATTCTGCAGCCTCCATTTTTTTACAAGGATGCCGATGACGCAGTCAACTATGGGGCTATAGGTGCCATTATAGGCCACGAGATGATCCATAACTTTGATAGCCAGGGCAGAAAGTTCGATGCAAGCGGAAATATGACTGATTGGTGGACTATGAAGGACGCCGATAACTTCAACAACAGCACAGCGGTTCTGGTAGACGAATACAATCGCTTCGTAATTATGCCCGAATTGTATGTCAATGGCAACCTGACCCTGCAGGAGAACATAGCCGATCTTGGCGGATTGACCATGGCCTACCATGCCTATAAACTCTCTGCGAAAGATAAAACGGAGACTATCGACGGGTTCACTGCAGACCAGAGGCTCTTCTTAAGCTTCGCCCAGATCTGGAGACAATCGATCACTGACGAATCTAAAAGGACACTGGCACTGACTGATACCCACTCTCCCGCCAGGTTCAGGGTCAACGGAGTGGTCTTCAATGTGCCTGAGTTCTACGAGGCGTTCCCAAGCGTAAAGCCAGGCGATAAACTTTACAGGCCTGAGCAAGAGCGACCGGTGATCTGGTAGATAGATCACCGTAATCTTTTTGTCCTGACGGAGGCTGCGATTCAGCTCTGTTTGCAGGCTTCAAATCGTCTCGTTCAGGACAATCGATTATGTCAACAATCCATTGAATATTGCCAAGAATAATCTGATGACATCCATCAACAGCGCTATGGAAATCGATTTTTAGATGGGCGGGCGCTATTTGTGCTGGCGGCAACGACAGTCGAGTTGCTAGGCTGCCCTCCTTCCCGCTTGGACCCAAGCTCTGAGTTGGATCATCATCTATCTGCCATTCATTCGTAGAACGAGAAGCCAGCAAACTGCGAATAACCTTTAAATCCTATGCTTACGATAATTGAATGGTTGATTTGCTCATGGAAAAGCTCCATTTACCAATTCTTATTGAGATCGATGAAGACGGCCTGTATATAGTTAGTTGCCCGATTTTTAAGGGATGTCACTCCTGGGGCGAGACCATCGATGAAGCAATGGAAAACATAAGAGAGGTTATTGAGATATGCCTGGAAGAAACAAAAATCGATAATCTTAATACCTTCGTTGGTTTCAGGGACCTGGAAGTAGTTCAAGATGCAAAAGCTTCCTGCGATTGAAGCCCAGGAACTCTTGAGATTTCTCAAGTTTGCAGGATTTGCCGTTATCAGGATTAATGGATCTCATGTGAGGCTAAGATCTGCTGATGGTCGGGTGACTACTGTCCCTATACATGGTAATAAGGATCTGCCCAAAGGACTCTTGCGCAAAATAATCAGAGAAGATTTGGAGATGAGCCTGGAGGATTTTTTGGATCTGTATTCTGATTTCAAAGGAAAATAAGCTGCAATTCATCCCAACGGAGAAGGAATCCGGCGATCGCCCGGCTCTGTGCCCGTCTGCCCGCGCGCGGGAGACTGTCTCGGCAGATGCTCCTGTCATACTGCTGGCAGAGTTCTATAGGCTCTTCGCTGGTATGATGCAATCGCCGGGATTTGGATAGGCTTTTTATAGTCAAATGACGAACATCCGTTAGCTACAATTTAAAGGCGCATTTGATGGAAATAAATGCATAACGGAGGCATTATTCTGACAGACAAACGTAAGGTCATTGCTCTGCTCCTGATCATCTTTTTAGCTTATTCCTCAGAAGGGCAGCTTGAGAATGAATCGGATAATATGACCGCATCCACGCCGAGCCTCAGCTACATCTGGTCGATAACGGGAATCGAGGACGGCCCGGTTATCATGCTCCTTAACCAGGAGGCAAGCGACCTGTACGGCCAGGCCAAGTACGAACCTGATAGCGGCCAGGCCTGGAACGGCGTGGTGGTAGGCTCGGTGCAGGGCAACAGTGTCAATCTGGTCCTGACTGCTCTGAAGGATAGGGATCAATTCTCCTGCCGGCTCACAGGAACTTATGATCCGGCCAGCGGCATGATCTCCGGTGATCTCGTGCGGGTGAAGGACGGAATGATCTCAGGAAGATCTCAGTTCCAGGCCATGTGGATCAATCCCGATGTCAACAGCTACAAGCCTGCTGAGGTGGCAGCCAGCACACTACAGTCATCTGCGAGCAGTGATGCAAACGCCACAGTAAAGCAGTCCCAGGATAACACTCAGACGGCAAGCTCACAGGCCACGTCATCCTCGTCATCACAAGAATCGAAATACCATGATGTGCGGGAGGACGCAGATCGGATATTGACTGGAGTTGGCGATCTCAGCCAGATACCCATAGGAATGGGTGGCAGCGGAGTAGGCGGCAGCGGCATGTCCTGAAGCCTGATCTGAATAGTTGTTGCTTTGTGAGCCAGGAAGACGGCCCACAAAGCAAAAGATAGATGGTCTCGCGTTAGCATCTATACATAAGTGATCTGGTCCTGACAGGCGCAGGAGAGCGAACGGGACATGACGACATCCGTATTCACATTTCTCCTCTCCCAGGCCTTCTGATATTCTGGATTGATTTGAGTGGCCATCTTGTATGCCTGGACTGCGGTGTAGGAGTATCCCTGAAGGTCGTATACGGCTCCCATGTTGTACCAGGCCTCGGCATAGGACTGATTGATGGCAATTGCATTCTCAAAGGACTTTAATGCCTCGTCATACCTTCCCAATAAACCCTCATCAATGCCCTTGTTGTTCCAGGCCTCATCATCGCTGGAATTTATCATTAGGGCCCGATTATAGGCCTCCAGGGAATCCTCGTATCTTCCCTCGTTGCAGAGATCGTAGCCTTTCATAAACCAGTACAAAAATGTTTGATTCTCTTCAGCACTTACCGGTGCCACAAAAGACCATACCAGGGCCAGGGCAACTATAGCCATGAAGACACGTTGCCATCTGCAATTCGCTATCATGTAATTCGTAATCCATCCCTCCCCACGGGCCATTCTATCTTATGATAGTATAAAGCTTTCCGCATATTTCTTACTCCATTCAAGCCTGCCCATAGGACTCGATGATCTGGGCAAAGGCCTCTGTAACTCTATGAAGCTCCTCTTTGGTCAATCCGTAGGTCGATAGCTTGAACTGGCGGGTGAGACCGGGCTTGATTCCGCTGATCCCGCGCTCCTTCAGGTCTCGATAGAGGAAATAGCGACCTTTTTTTGCCTTCTGCGAGATCTGGTATAGATTCTCTGCCAAAAAGAAGATCAGGTCATGGTTATGGGGCTTCTCTCCCTGCTGGACAAGGCCAAGTTTTTCCATCTCGGCAGAAAAAGCTCGCGCATTTTCCACTTCTTCTGGCCAGCGTTTCACTCTTTCTACTACAGCTGGAAAAGATGCCATCATGGTCAAAAGAGGAGCGCCGCGCACAGTGCAGCCCAGGAGTTCAACCTCTTTGTTCTTCTTGGTTGAGGATAGCCGAAAGATGGGTTTCGCGTACTCCTCCTGGGCACCGAGGACGCCCACCGGTCCGGAGGACGCCATGGACTTGTGGCCGCTGCCTACGATTATGTCTGCCCCAAGCTCACGGGCATTGATTGGCATGCGTCCTACCGAGTAGGCGCCATTGAGGAGCAGGGGCACGCTGTAGTCATGACAGGCGTCGGCTATCTCTCGCGCAGGGGGAAGGTTTCCGTAGTTTCCGTCCGGGTAGGTGAGCACAGCCATGCTCACGTTGCCCTTCTGCTCATAAGCTCGCTCGATGGCCTGAACATATCCTTCAGCGGTGATGGCATAGTCGGGCTGTTTGCTTGGGGCGACATACTCGATCTTGAGTCCCGCCCTCTCCGCAGCCAAAACCGTGGTATAGTGAGCATTTCCATCTATGACCACGGTATCTGCCTTCTCACAGAGGGCGTGCATGGCCGCGAATTTCCCTTCACGGGCACCGTGGGTGATGCGCACCTCATCTGTGCCCAGGAACTCGGGAAGCGCTGTGTGCACAAAATCCTCTACAGGTGGTGTCTTGATTCGATCGAGCATTCCTGCGCAAAAGTCGCAGACCGAGTATCCGTCTCCCCATTCAATCAAGGCAGCACGTGCCTCTGGCGTTAGAATTCCGCCCCGCTGCAGTGGGTCTATGTTGATCTCTGCAATATCCCTTGACAGGTGACAAAACTTCTCAAGATTGTCCGGCATTCAGGTAAAGACCTATCTCTCTGCAAGTATAATCCTTTGCCAGCTTTACGCAAAAAGTGATATATTTTCCAATCCTTCCAGGACCAGATGGCTTTGGTCATAGGTCACAGGGGAGCCCTGGCCCGGGCGGCGGAGAACACTTTAGAGGGCATCAAGGCTGCTGCTTTGTGCAGATCCGACTGGGTACAGCTTGATGTCAGGCTCTCTCGCGACGGCCAGCTGGTCTTGATGCATGACGACAGCGTAGACAGAACCACCAATGGCCAGGGGCTGGTCTGCGACCTCAGCCTGAAGGATCTGAAGGCTCTGGCTGTGAGGGATCGCGCTGGCTGCTGCCGCGAGGTCGGGGGGGTTGCCACGCTCAGTGAGGCCGTCTCCTTGGCAGACGAGCTTGGCCTGGGGCTCGTGGTGGAGATGAAGGAGGAAGGACTGGAGGGTCTGGTGGCCGAAACCCTATCCGGCAAGGACCGCGACTGCATTGTGACCTCCTACTATCACAGCAGCCTGCGCGAACTAAGAGACATCTCCTCTCTGAAGGCCGGAATCATCATTTCTTCGCTGCCCATAAATCCTGTGCAATTGGCTCTTTTAGCAGACGCGGCAGCCATCTTTCCAAAGAGGGTTGATGCCAGGCTCTTCAAGGAGGCTCATCAACATAAGATCTCAGTCTACCCTTGGACTGTCAACAGCATAAATGAGGCAAACTGGCTCCTGCGGCTCGGAGCCGACGGACTGGTAACCGATGACCCCTGCCAGATCAGGAACGCTGTTGATCAGCCGGTCGAGGCTACTGGGAAGGATAACTGCCAGTATTACCCATGCCACCATTTTCCTGATCAGGACTGCACTCATTGCTTTTGTCCTCTGTATCCCTGCAAGGATGAGGAGCTTGGAAGGTTCGTGAGAACAAAAAAAGGAAAGAGGTTTTGGTCCTGCATAAACTGCCAGCTGGTCCACCGACCGCATGTGGCAGTTTATCTGAACGAGCACCCTCAAGCGACCACGACAGAGTTGAAAGCCTTGCAGGGATCGTCATAGAACATTACATTAAATCGACGGAAAGCTTTATGGACACCTGAGGGATAATGCAAACGCTATGAGACATGTTATACTTGCTCTAATTGCTTTGGTGGCTCTTGGCGGGCTTATGCCTGCTATCATAGCCGAACCTGCAGCGCCGGTTTTAAAGGATAAACTCTCAGATACAGCCGAGCCGGCTGAGACCTCAGTGTTGACCACTCCATCGCAGGCTGCCTTTATAAACGATAGCTGGAGCCCAAGCACTTTCCAGGCTCCTCTTGCAAGCCAGGCAACCGGTGTTCAAAGGAACATGACCCGCAACAACACCACCATGGAGAACTCCACATATGCTATCTACGACTTCCTCAATGACAATTACACAGCTCCTGCTGCCACGTCTCCAGTAGAGACTGCAACCGCAGCTAAAAAAGACGGGACGATAGCATGGACCGGCGAGAGCATCTACCAGTTCCTGGATAACGCATGGACTCCATCTACCACAGTTGAGACCTACGAGCAGAGCCCATTCAAGCAGCACCAGATGAATTAGATCCCAAATGTTTCGGACGGCAGGCCCTTATTTGGTGCCTGTCCGCCGAATGATTCCGTTTTTCAACTATGGCTTTTTTCCCGTGAATCTCTTGAGGCTAAGGCTCACCACGTCGTAGGGTATGGTGTGCTTCTCATGTCGCAGATATCTGTCCAGGGCTTCGGCTTCCTTTTCATAGGAGGATGAGACCATCTCGGCGTATCTGATGCCTTCTGCCGTGAGCATGTATTCGTATCGCTGCAGCCATCTGCCGTTCGTCTCATAATGCCGCTGGTCCTGATAGATCATGCCGCTTGCCACCAGGATCTGGATGTCCTCGAAGAGCCTCTCGCTGTAGGAAAAGCCGTATTGATCATGAAATGCATAGTCGAAGAGCCCACCAAGCTCCGCGGCCTCCTGTTCCTTGATTCTTGCAACCGTGCGGTAGAGCCAGGTTATGTTTCTGATGCGGGGAACCAGAATCTTCTCGCCAAATGTCTCAGAGAGCATCCTGTGCAGGGCATAAAAGAGAAGCAGGAGCCCGTCGATTGGCAGGCAGCTCTCCGATCGGATGAATGTGAGCAGCCTCTCAGCCTGTTTTTTTACCTCCTGCAGAGATATCTCACGGTCTTCGTCCGAGAAGAAGGATATGGCTATCTGACGGGTCAATGATTTTACGAGGCCGGCCGCCAGGGCAGATTCGTCATAAAGAAAACCGTTGGCCTTGGTTCTCATGGATCTGGGCACTCCGCTGCCTACAGTCACATCCACCAGGGCACCATATTTTTTGCCAAGAGCGTCCTCGAAGAGCTTTCTCATGTGACCATGCCGTGAGATGGTGGAAAGAGCCATTCTGATCTCCGGGGACAGAGACCTATGGTCGAATCTGGCTGCCAGGGGAAGCGCTCTGCCCCATTTTATGCGCTCCAGGAGACTCTGTGCCAGGTTGTCTCCCCTTTGCCGGATGAAGTCCAGGAGGTCCGCGTCTGTGTACTCAGAGAAGAAGAGGAGAATGCTGCTTTTTGCCTCCTGCTCGTTCATGCTCCTGAGTGTGCGTTCGAGGGCCGCCAGAAGCATAGCTCGCACTGACTGTACTGCAGGGTGGTAGACAAGAGCATTGTAGTGATGGGCTCTGGCTATTAGCATTGACTCTGCTGCCGTCTGGGACATCTCGGCATCGTAATCTCCCTGTCCAGTCAGAACTATCCGGCCGTTTTCAATAGTCAGAGCCTTCAAGATCTGGTCTGTGTCCACGAGGCCGAGGGAGACGCCGCTGTGGTGTGAGTCACGCAAAAGGAAATCAATTCGGTCTGCATCGAGGTCGCCCATGATGATCTGGCCGAGTGGAGGACTGCCGCCGGAAGCAATGTCTGACACCTCCATAAACAGCTCCTTCGGGTCGCCAAAGTCTCTCTCGGCAATTTTTAGGGCATCATCGCCGAAAGGATGATCGGCAATGATCCGACGGGTAAACTCCTCGTGCCTTGAAACCCGTCTGCCTGCCAGGGTGGGCTGAATTTCCGGGTTTCGGCTAAGGACTCCCTCCACGGCATGGGAGAGCGCTGAGTGGCCCAGGTCATGCAGTAGCCCTGCCAGGCGCACCTTTCGGACATCTTCGAGAGGGAGACCTAGGTGCTCGGCCATCCGTCCAGCCATGTACATGCATCCGAGGGAGTGCTCGAAACGACTGTGACAGGCACCGTGGTAGACAGTCTCCACAAGGCCCAGTTGCTTGATGCCCTTCAGCCTCTGCATGGGGCGGGACAGAATCAGGCAGCTCTCCAGGTCGTCTATCTGGATATCGCCATGGACCGGATCGCGAAGAGTCGCCGGCATTTCTCTATTTTGCAGACAATTTCATAATGGCCGCAGCCAGGTCGCCTTTTGCCTCCAGAAGGGCGGCTTTTGCGTCAGACGCATTTGCGCCGGTCTGAGCTGAGACGAGCTGCACGTCCGAGTCAGGAATCTCAATTGGGGCCTCCACCGCTGCAGTCTCCTGCGACGGGCCGGATAGAGGACGCTCTGAGGCGTCACCTGATATCTGGTAGCTTCGCGTGCCGTGGGCGTCCATGATCGCGACGGATGGGCTGGAGAGAACGATCTCCCGGTCTGGCAGCCGAATGACCACCTCGATTACATTTTCCAGCTCATCGATGTTTATGCCCATGTTCTTGAGCATGCCCTTCATCTTTTTGGGGCTCATGCCGCCCCTCCCTCCTAAACCTCCAAGTCCAGGAAACATAAAATCACCAATTCAGAGTTGTGGTGATTTATTGTAAGTAAAGATATCCGTCGAGCACGGGTCAACTCCGGCTGGCTTTGGATAGTCTCCGGCATGGCCTCTGAAATGCATCATGTGCAATCCTTTGTATGTTATTTTGTATGTTATCTTGGTCACGAAAAGATATTTATTCCATCATTTTCCCACCAAATTCTGGAGGGACTTAACATAATGAAAAAGATTTTTCTGACGATGGCGATTGTGCTGAGCTTTTTGAGCATAATGGCATTGTCTTCTGAAGAAGGGAGCAAAATTAGTGGCGAGCAGGCTCTTGTCAAGCTGATGGACGGCAATGCTCGCTTTTCCTCAGGAAATGCCAGCCACCCAGATCAGACTTTTGAGCGCCGATCCGAGCTTGTCGCTGGACAGCAGCCCTTTGCGGTTGTTGTGGGATGCTCAGACTCAAGAATTCCGCCTGAAGTGATATTCGATCAGGGGTTAGGAGATATATTTGTGATCAGGACTGCCGGCCAGGTTATGGATAACGTCACCATTGCCAGCGTCGAGTATGCCGTTGAGCATCTGGGCGTGCCATTGGTCGTCGTCCTCGGCCACGATAGCTGCGGAGCCGTCACGGCTGCCGTCAAGGGCGGAGAGGTGGAAGGACACCTGGACAGCCTTGTAGACTACATCGATCCGGCTGTGCATGAGGCCAAAGAGGCTGGCAACGAGAGCGAGCTGCTCGACAATTCCATAGACAACAATATCTTGCACATCGTGGATGAGCTGGAGACCTCCGAGCCGGTGCTATCTGAAAAAGTGGCGGCGGGAGAGCTCATGGTTGTTGGAGCACGCTACCATCTGGATTCTGGTGAGGTCGAGGTATTCGAGTAAATTGCAGAAAAAAATGCGCTTGTGGGCGGTTTGGGTCGGGATCACCCAAATATTTTTTAATAAGTTAATAATATTCCTCGCTATTTTCTATGTGTATGTTTAGAGATCCGGCCCAGACCTCGCTGAAGGCAAACAGGACGCAAAAGGTCTTCGTGGTCAGGAAGACTGAAGTGTGAAGTTCGATTTACGTGATGGTGAACAGGTGGCTGCTGAGATATGAGACCGGGGCGAAGGGATGGGGGGCAAAAGCAGCGAGGCTTTCCTGGACCATTTTCTCCGCTCAGCTCTCGTACCTCTTCAGGTATCCCTCGATGTACTTGCTGACCTTCTCGCCGCGATATATCCCGGCATGTCCCTCGCATAGGATATCGGCCTTGAGATCGAGCAGCTTTCTCATGGATTTTCTCCACTCTCCTAGATCCGAGCCCCAGGAATCCGAGAATGGCCCGTGGATATCCTGGCCGAACAGGACCCGTCCGTCCGGGGTGTCGATGTAAACGCTGATGCTGCCCGGAGTGTGCCCCGGCGTATGCAGAAAAGAAAACTCCATGTCACCAAGTCTAAGCCTCTCGGTCTCACCCTTGATGAGCATGTCTACCTTGACCGGTCGATAGTCAACGCCGTACATGCTGGCTGCGGTAAGGTTGTTGTTCTCCCCCTCAATTCCAGCCCTATCCAGCTCATGGGCGATGACCTTTGAGCCATATCGTTCCTTCCACGCAGACAGGCCGCCGATGTGATCGATATGGCAATGGGTGGCGATGATATGCCAGACGGCAGCCGGCTCCAGGCCCAGCGATCGGATATTGTCCTCGATTCTGTTGATCCCATAGCCTACGCCCGCATCGATCATCACCAGCTCGGACCCGGCATCCACAATATAGACGAATGCGTCCTCCGGAGCAGAAAGGCCTGACCCCCCTACAGCATAAACGCGATCACAAACGGACTTCGCCTTGCTCATAAACCATCCTCAGACAATTTAAATTCTATAATTTATCGTGCTATAATTTACTGCATTTATGTCGATTGGCCCGTCATCTGAATTTCCGCTAAAATGGCCTCCATAACCAAAGAGAACTCCTCTTTCAGCATCTTTGCCTTTTCTTTGGCGCCGTTCATTGAATTGGAGCGACCCATCATCTCCAGCTCCTTGGCCAGGGTAGAAAGTCGCATCGCACCAATGTAAGCGCTGCTGGACTTCATGCTGTGGGCAGCCAACTGTAGCCCTTTGGCATCATCTTTTTCGACAGACTGCATAATGGCGTCTACCTTCTCTGGCGAGTGCTTGATGAAAAGGCCACCTACCTCTGCAACAATATCCGGGTCTCCTGCCTCTTGCAGTTCACGGAGGCTGGCCAGCACGGATTGATCAAGCACATCGCGAAAAGTATCTCCTCCTTCTTTCATCTCCAACCCTCCTTATCAGCAGCCGCGATAATAATGTCGGCCTCCAATCTGGTTTATGTTACATGATGTAAAACAGTTTTGGTCCATTTTTTTTTGCTTGCTTCAATAATATCGAGTTACCATTGAATGGACTTAAACGCAAGGATTGCCTTTTTCGGCCGTGCCACTGCAATTGCTTCTCATACTATTGTTTTGCACGGAGCATCTTCCCAAAGCAACAGCAAGCTCTTCCAGGCGCACGGGCTTGCTGATGTAGTCATCCATTCCCGCCTCGATGCATCTCTTTCTATCCCCTTCAAGAGCATGAGCCGTCAGGGCGATGATATGCGGAGACCCATCTAGCCATCGTTCGCGAATTGCCTTTGCAGCCTCAAAGCCGTCCATCTCAGGCATTTGAACATCCATCAGCACCACATCGTAGTCCTGACGTTCTAAAGCCTGCAAGACCTCCCGTCCGTTGGCAGCCACGTCCGCCCGGATGCCTAGCTTCTTGAGCATGAGCAGGGCAACCTTCTGATTCACGAGGTTATCCTCTGCTAACAAGAGCTTCAATTGGCCGATGATTTCAAACTTCAAATCAGCCTCTTTGCTCTTGCCCTTCGGTTCAGTGGATTGATCTGACGTTGCGGCTTCGGCCTGAATTGTGAAGCTGAATGTGCTGCCCTTTCCAATCTCGCTTTCAGCCCAGATGGTCCCGCCCATGAGCTGCACCAGCCGTTTGCTTATGGCCAGGCCTAAACCAGTCCCCCCGAATCTGCGGGTGGTAGACATATCAACCTGGCTAAATGACTGGAAGAGGCTGTCCATGCGGTCTTGAGGAATGCCTATTCCCGTGTCCCTGACAGAGAAGAATATCTTGACCCTGTCGTTTTCCGTCCTGTTTCCTGAGACGAATATCGATACCTCTCCGCGGTCCGTAAACTTGACAGAATTTCCGATGAGGTTGATCAGAATCTGGGAGACTGCGGTGGCATCGCCCAGAATGCTCTTGGGAATGTCGTCGTCAATATGGTAATTAATGGAAAGATACTTCTCAGAAGCAATGGGCATCAGCAAGTCCATGACATCCTCAATGCACTTGGCTATCTCGAATGGCTGCCTTTCTATCTCTCTTTTTCCTTCCTCGATCTTGGAGAAGTCCAGGATATTGTTGATCACAGACATGAGGACCTCTCCGCTGCTCTGTATGGTCTCCAGGCAGTCCCTCTGATCTGGCTCTTTGGCTGTATCGAGAAGTATTCCTGTCATGCCAATTATCGCGTTGAGTGGAGTTCGGATCTCATGGCTCATGTTGGCCAGAAATTCGGATTTAGCGTGAGCTGCAGCTTCTGCGTCCTCTTTTGCTTTGAAAAGGGCCTCCTGTGACTTTTTGCGTTCGGTAATATCCCGAACCAGCACCAGGAATGCGTCATCTCCGCAAAGGTTGATACGAGCCTCAAAAAAGAGCGTCTTGCCTTTAATCTCCAGTTCGTATTCGAAGATCTGGATATCACCCGTTTTTTTAGCCTGATTGATACGCCAGAACGCCTCCTTGACCAGCTTCTCTGGCATGACGTCCTGCATCCTCTTGCCTATGAATGACCGCGGCGGCATATAGAGCGACGAATTCTCCGGGGCACTGAAGTCCAAAAAGGTCCCATCCTCGGAGATCAGGAACATGATATCCGGAATGGCATTTAAAAGCGATCTGTTCTTCACCTCGCTGTTCTTCAGCTCTATCTGCGCCTTCATGCGTTCAGTGATGTTGCGCATAGATTCAATAACACCTATAATATTGCCATTTAGGCCGTAAAGGGCTGTTGCGCTTCCCCGCAGATAGATGGGTCCTCCTTTCATTTCCGGCATATAGGATTCACCATAGAGGCTTCCATCTTCCTGTCTCTCCAGATAGTCGTAGATCTCCGTCAATCCTTCCACTCTCTTGCCCCAATCATCATACTCTTCTGGAGACTCTTTGTTGTAGTTGAGAACAAAATCTGCAAGCATCGGGCGTCTCTTGCCATAAAAAGGCAGAGAATATTCATACCTGTTTTTTCCAAGCATCTCGCTCGCGTTGATGCCGGTCATGATCTCGATAGCCCGGTTCCAGGCTATGACTGTGCCCTCTTTGTCTATGACGAAGGTGGCGTCGGGCAGGGAATTGATGATATCCGCCATGCGGCGTTCCGAGTCTCTTAGCGCGTCTTCAGCATCTTTTCGTTCTGTTATGTCTCGGATGGATTCAATTGCTCCAATCATATTGCCATAGTCGTCCCGAAGAGGCGATGCAGTAGCCCAGATATATGTTCTGTGTCCTGCCAGAAGGAAGGGTACTCTCGATTCAGCATAGATGGTATCGCCCTTCTTTTCTACATAACTGTATTGGGATCTGATGTCGATGCTATCTTCGTACATCATATCAATCAAAATCGGCCTTGGCTCTCCATAAAAGGGCACACTGTAGGAATAGTTGCCTTTGCCTATGATCTCCTGCTTCTTTATGCCTGTCATCTCTTCTATGGCCCGGTTCCAGGCAATCACCTTTCTATCATTATCTATGACGAATGTGGCATCGGGCAGAAAGTCAATTATGTCCATAAGTTGGCTGCGAGTGAGTTTAGATGTCTCAACCGATAACAAAGTGTTTTCTGTCTTCTCGCGGATGATCTGGGATAAGCTCGATTCTTTCATGCCGGTGGTGTCGCGACATAGCGCCCTCATATCTTCCAGCATGTTCGTGATGTGCCTGACCTTCTCTGATGCGGTTTGGCAGTCTGAGTCTTTCTCGGCGATGCTATCATTCAGCTCTGCCAGAGATAAAATTATCTCATTTATCTTATCGATAATGTAATTGACCATGAACTCAGACACCCGATTGAAATCGAGCATATTCATTCTCATTAATATTCATTTCTATGTTCATGATATTAGCAGAAAAATGTGTAAGAACGTTCTAATTGCATAGGGCTATTGGACCCACTGACCTCAAACGAATGCACTCATACAAAAATTGTTTGCCTTTGGTGCATTATGAAACTTTCTTAATATGATTATATTTTCTTGAGTTTGGATTCAATCGATATATCTTTATCCAGACGGTAATCGATACGTAGTGTCGTTATTATTCTCTCTACGCCCATATCTGCCAGCCGCTTGTTCGCATTCTCGATGAGACTCGAGAGCTCTTCGAAGTCACTTGCTTCTACGGTTGTGGACATGGGTCCTGAAACATATTTGATCCCGCTCTCTCTCAAAGTCTCATGAACTGCCCTAACATAATTCGAGGCGCTGGTTCCCTTGCCCATTGGAATGACTGCAAAGTCCGCTACTATCATGATAGTTGATTATCTTTGCATCTATAGAAGAGTTTTGAGCAGCATTCTTGCAGATTCTGCAGGCCTCTTGGCCTCATAGATCGATCTGCCCACAATCAAGTAGTCCGCTCCTGCCTCTAAAGCTAGTGCGGCAGAGCCTCCCTGGGCACCAACGCCAGGCGAGATGATGATCCTATCCCCAATGATGGAGCGAATCAGCCTGATCCTATCCGGGCGAGTGGCAGGGGCGACCACTCCTGTTGCATCCACCTCTGCGGCCAGGCGAGCCATCTTCTCTGCCAGGGGGGCCATGAAAAGCTCGGCTCCTGGGTGACTCATCTCTGTGACCACAAAGAGGTCTGCTCCATGAGCGGCAGCGCTCTCTTTGCAGGCAAGAAGAGAATCCTTTCCAGGGAATGCCTGGGCTATGACGCCGCTGGCTCCTGCATCGAGAACTGCCTGGCAGATGAGCCTGTTGGTGTTGGGAATATCGGCGACCTTCAGGTCTGCAATGACCGGAGAAATGGCGCTGATCTCCTTTACAACATCCAGGCCTGCTGATAAGATAAGGGGATAGCCGATCTTGATTGCATCGAAGTAGCCTTGAAGCTCTTTGGCGAGGGTGAGGGCTTGATCTTTTGATGTCACATCTAAAGCCAGAACCAATCTTGTATCTTTCTTCATGTATCTCGATGCTCTCCCGGAAATGTTTTCATATTAACATTCTTCTTAATGTTTTTGGTCGTCTGATTCTTTCAATTGTGATTCTTTCAATGATTCACCTACTCGACCACGTTTTCCTGATCACATAAAGCCGTTGATAAGCTCCACGGCCTCCCTCAGATCGCCTACCACCTCGCGGCCAGAGCGCTCTCCCTTGCGGTCCAAGAAGAGGGCATCAAGACCTGCCTGCAGAGGAGATTCGTAGTCATAGTGGTAGTGATCTCCGATGTGCAGAACCTCAAAGGGTCTCACATTCATATGGGCGCAGACTGCTCCGTAGATCAGAGGCGATTTCTTGACCTCCCTGAAGTCCGATGTGGCTGAGAAGGTCTCGCGAAAGTAGTCAGACAGCCCGTCCAGCTCAATGTCCATGAACTCGCGGGCAGCGTTGGATGTGACAACCAGATCGTAGTTCCCGCTGAGCATGTCAAGAGCTTCCTGCACCTCTGGATAGACTTCAATCTCGTCCTCGTACATCTGGAGGATCTCGTGTTTTCCGATATCCAGGCCGAATTTATTGATCCAGTACAAAAGGTCATACCACTCCAGGTGGTCGCTGCCTATCTTCATGTACTCACCGATGACGTACTCCTTAGCGGCTGGGAAGTCGATGCCGGTCTTCTCGGCGTAGAGCATAGGCATTCCTTCCATCCAGACCTTGTCCACAAACCTGGATTTGACCAGGGTGCCGTCCATGTCCAGGGATATGATGCGAATCATTTTAGGGTCAATAGCTTGCCAATAGGTTATTATTCTTTTCGATGAAAACGCGAAAAAGCAAGCCGAAGGGATGCCCCTCCCTTCAGCATACCATCTTCTCGAAACAGTCCTTGCAGAGCACCTTTCCTTTCGCCGTCCTGCCCATGATCTCCATAAACCTCTCGCCGCACTCCTGGCAGATCAGCGATGGGTAGATTCTGGCCTTCTCAGGGGTTGGAATGTCTGCGTCTGTGACTGAAAGAAGATCCTCATCTTTGCCGTTGAGGATGTCTTCGATCACTCTGGCCCTAAGACTTTTCATCTCCTTTTCCTCAGTTTCAGTGAGTGGTCCTGAGGCCATCTTCTGGCGAAGTGCGTCCATCCCACCGAAAACGTTTCCCTTGAAGTAGATTCGCAGAGCTCGGTTGGCATCGCGGGAGTAGAATGTGAAGACCTGCTTACCATTGTCCTCGATGATCAGATTGCCTTTGCCAGCCGTGCAGCCCAGGAGAGATTGAACCGCATCCACGCTGCAGGATTTGTTCTCTGCAATGCAGACCAGCTCCTCATCCATGGCTCGAGGATAGTGCTCTTTGACGTACTTTGCCACTCGGTAGCCCATGGCCAGTCCAGGACAGATGTGCCCGTGAAACTCGGCAGCTTTTTTGAAATCTTCATCCATAACAATCACCTGCCTTTATTATCAGCTGAGTTGGAATAAGTAAAGAGCGGTCGACGGGATCATAGCTCTCCCTTTTTTGTGGTGATCCGCTGCTTACTGGAAACCACAAAGGCACTAAGGCACAAAGGCTTTATTCTATTCGAAAAACTTTTAAGGTCAGTGGTCAAAAGAAGACAAATTTATTGTTCGGGAGGGCGACGAAATGAATAATAATCTTAAGGTTGTTCTGTTCGGTTTTTTGCTCTGGCTGATAC
>CAZFFD010000002.1:0-80997 GCA_964518035.1 uncultured Methanotrichaceae archaeon
CTGCGGGAGTTCACTCAGGCCGAGGCTGAGATCTTCATCGATCCCAGGGACAAGAGCCATCCCCGCTTCTCTGAGGTCGCGGACATCAGGATGAAGTTCTACTCGCAGGAGGCCCAGGAGAAGGGAGTAGAGGAGGAGATGACCTTCGGAGAAGCTGTGGAGCGGGGCATTGTGGCCCACCAGGCTCTGGCATACTACGTGGCCCGCACCTACCAGTTCCTCCTGGCTGTGGGCGTGGCCCCGGACAAGCTACGTTTCCGGCAGCATAAGGCAGATGAGATGGCTCATTATGCCGCGGACTGCTGGGATGCCGAGGTCTTCTTGGATCGGATGGGCTGGATTGAGATTGTAGGCGTGGCTGACAGAACGGATTATGACCTGAAGGCCCACACGGCCGTGAGCCGGGTTAACCTGAGCGTCTTCGTGCACTACGAGGTCCCAATCAAGCGAAAGAAGCTGGTCGTCAAGCCGGACTTCAAGGCCTTGGGTCCAAGGTTCAAGGCCCGCGCCAAGGCAGTAGGCGAAGCCCTCAAGGCCCTTTCAGCCGAGGAGCTCGCAGGGCGCAGCGGCGACAAGATCCGGGTGGTTGTGGATGGAGAGGCCATAGAAATTGAGCCCAATCTAGTGGCCTTCGAGAGCGTTGAAGAGGAGATTCGAGGCGAGGAGGTTGTGCCCCACGTCATTGAGCCTTCATTTGGCATCGATCGAATCATCTACACAGTTCTCGACCACTCATTCTATGAGGATGCGGTGGATGGCGAGGCTAGAGCAGTTCTGAGGCTCAAGCCTGTTGTGGCTCCAATTGAGGTGACTGTGCTGCCTTTGATGGACAGAATCGAGCTGACCGATCCTGCTAAGGCCATCATGCAAGAGCTGCGGGCGCGCGGCATGCGCGTTGATTACGATACCTCCGGGTCCATCGGACGGCGGTACAGGAGGAACGATGAGATCGGCACGCCCTTCGAGGTCACTGTGGACTACGATACGATCGAGCAGGGGACAGTGACCATTCGGGACCGCGACAGCATGCAGCAGATCAAGGTAGCGCGCTGGCAGATCGCAGACAAGCTCTCTGCTCTGCTCTCAGGTGTCTTGAAGTTCCAGGATGCCGGGGATCTGGTGGCATCTGTCAAGAAGGAATAGGTGCAGGAGCTGGATACCGGAGCGGGTGTAGGAGTTCATATCTTGCCTGAGCTGGTTGCTGACTGGCGTGCCAGGCTGGTCCGGGAGATTCGAAGAAAGGCCATTCATCTCTCTGGCCTGTCTGTGCCCTTCTGTCTTATATTTTTAGGCAGGACTATTACCGCAGCAGCCATAGCCCTTGTTTTGGCCGTATCCCTGATAATTGAGGCACAGAGGCTCCAAGGCAGGATCCGGCTGCCTGAGGTGCGGGATCATGAGAAGAACCGCGTGGCCGGGTACATCTACTACATGGCGGGAAGCCTTCTCACGGTTCTGGTCTTTCCGACCATGATTGCAGTCACCTCGATGCTTTTTCTGGCGCTTGGGGATACCGTCAGCGGTCTCGCCGGCTCTATTTTGAAGAACAGCGACGTGCGGGGCGAGACTGCCGAGCGGGCCCGCGGGTTAAGATGGCGCGTCAAGCCGCTGCCTGTTCTGGCTGCGACGTTTGTTGCCTGTCTGATGATCGGAGTTCTCTCAAGCCGTTTTACTGGGCTGGATTGGCCTGTTTACCTGGCTGGAGCCTCGGCGGCTGCTCTTGTGGATGGGGTGGCCATCATCGTTCGGGGGCGTGGGCTGGATGACAACTTCGGAATACCTGTGCTCTCTGGGGCGGCTATGGGTGTGGTAGCTCTGGTTCTTGGCTCTTCGCTGTTTTAAAAGTTTATATATTAAAATAACAAAAAACGATCACCACAAAGGCACGAAGTCACAAAGACAATTTAATAATATTTAGTAATCTAATAAAATTTGGCGCGAGATTGTGTGATGACCGGGACAGACAAGTCCCTGATTGCCAGAAGGGTCGCAAAGATTCCTCTTTTTGGGTGAGCTAGAAAAGGTTTTTTAAAGTATGGGATTGTAACACAACGCGCTCAAAAGCGGCAATAGCTGCTCTGACAAAGGGAACAGGAGGATATGGAATGGATATTATTCTGATCGGTCCACCGGGATCCGGCAAGGGCACACAGGCCAAGATGATCGTCGATAAATACCATGTAAAGCACGTCTCCACCGGAGACATACTGAGAGAGAATGTCAGGAACGGAACGGCTCTCGGCGTCGAGGCCAAGAAGTTCATGGACGCCGGCAAGCTGGTTCCAGATGCGCTTCTCATTGATATCATCAAGGACAGGCTGGCCAAGGACGACGTCAAGGGCGGATGGATGCTGGACGGCTTCCCCCGGACAATGCCCCAGGCAGAGGCACTGGACAAGATCCTTCCGGCTCTCGGCCAGAAGATCGATGTCGTTCTGAACATTGATGTTCCCGATGCGGAGCTTGTCAAGCGCGTTACTGGTAGGCGGATGTGCAAGTGCGGCGCCACCTACCACGTCACATTCAACAAGCCCAAGGTCGAGGGCAAGTGCGATGCCTGCGGCGGAGACCTGTACCAGAGGGCAGACGACACTGAGGCCACAGTCAAGCAGCGGCTGAATGCCTACCACGCCCAGACCCAGCCCCTCATCGACTACTACAACAAGAAGGGACTCGTCGCCACAGTGCTCGGCGTGGGCGACATAAAGGCAATCTTTGGCGAAGTCGCCAAGAAGCTGGATAAGATTTAGAATTTAATTCTTTTTTATTTTTTAATATTGCTCTTGATCGCAGTTCATTCTCATCAGGCAGGCCATATTGGCGCAAATGCTTCAATAGCCTTAAGCGTTCTCTCCAGGCTTGGGGAAAACTGACGAGCAGTTGAGGGATTCCATGTAGCTTTGACAAATGAAACAAGACGTTCGTTGTACGCAGGACCCTGCTTTGCGGTGCTCCCTTGTTTAGGGACGATATCATCTCGGACGGCTCGCTTTCTCGAGGCTCTTGCTAAATTGATCAAGTGTGCCTTTGGATCAGGCAGCTCATCTGGTTTCACTGGAACTTTTTTCTGGGAGATGCCGAGAAATTTGGCGAACCCTGGACGATCTGCCAGCACCCATGATTCTACTTCACGTACCGCTATGCGAAAAATTAGGTTGGGATTTCTCGTCTGCTGCAACCATTCCCTGACCATTATTGGAGCGCATTCTTCATCGTCAAGATCAGTAAGGATCAGATACGGCATTCCTTTTGAAGCTTTATTGAATCCATTGATGTTCCTCTTGAGATATCCAAAGCCACGTCCTTGAAATAGAGTTCCTGTTAAGAAGCGCTTGTTTGATGAGATCACGCCCGGGCTCTCAAGAATTCTAAGGACAATTTCAAGGCTGAGATCGTCTTCGTATGCCAAATTGATGGGTATTTCTGTGAACAATTCAGATGCCCCACGAACTCAAGGCCGTTTGAGGGTTAGTGGTCGGAAGAACGGCATCAGCTATGCTCAGGCCGCCTTCCAGAAGGTCGTTGATCTCTTCCTTGGAGGAGGCAACTTGAACTTCTGTTCCCTCTGGCCCAGGTCTAAGAATTAACACCTCCTCGCCTCCAATTCCTTTATCGGAGAGAAGATCCGGGCTGTGAGTGCTTAAAATGACTTGTCTCTTTGTCTGCCTTTGCAGCCTTGAGATCATGGGTGCAAGCTTGCTTACAATCCCCGCATTAAGTGAAAGCTCAGGCTCTTCCAGAAGAATAAGCGACTTTCCATCCTGCAGCGACCAGAGAAGAGCAATTAATCGAAGAGTGCCGTCAGAGAACTGATCCTCTCGTTGCTTTCCAGCTTTTGGCCGCCAATGCTTATAGACGGCTTCCAGATGGGGGGCGCCGGTTTCGTCTTTGATGAAAGATAGCTCTTTGAGCTGAGGCACGACCTCGTGAAGTGCGCTCTCTATTTTCTTCAGCCGGGAACTTCTGGTTTTATCGCTTGTTTTGGCTATGTTTTCCAGGAACCTCTTGCCAAAGGGGTCTCCGGGTATTTCTTGACCTGGGAATGAGTCTGGATATCGAAGAAGCTGGGGCACAAGGTGCATGTACTGGATTGAGGTCAAGAAAGTGACGATCTCTCTGAAGAGCATATTCGAGTTAATCTGCTCAAGATGTGTTTGAGTGAGGCGCTGAGCATCTTGATTATCCTGCTCATCGGGCCTGTTTAAAATCAGCTCTTCACCTGACCAGACCTTTTCGTAGACCAGAATAGGACGACGCTTCCCTCCGATCTCCTGGGTGATGCCAATGGCATATTTCCACTTTGTCGGCTCAAGAGACGATTCGGCCAAATGGATCTCTATCTCTACATTTGAGCTTCTTCGTGCTGAGAGGCACCGGATCTTGGGGAGGCGGCCCCGGTCGGCCACTGCCTTTTGAAGACCGCCGCCGTCCTTTGCAACGTCTCGCAGGAAGCGAAAGGCATCCAGAAGGTTAGACTTGCCGGATGCATTCGGCCCCACCAGGAATACTCGATCCTGGAGAGTGACATCCACAGCCTGGAAGTTCCTCCAGTTCTTCAAGATTAGTCGGGAGACGATCATATTTTTCTCATTCCTCCTGGCCGATGGCTCATGCTTATATTTTCTTGCTGCATATAATTATTACTATCTCATCTCTAAGCGAAGGTCGTTGAGTCTATTAGCTCCCTCTCGACAGGCTGCTCTTTCTTGGCAGAAAGCTTCTTAGCATAGGCCAGGCGGTGATCAGACTTTGCAGAGTCCTAAAAGTATTTGTTCCTTTTGGCAACCAGCCCTCAGAAGAATCAACAATGACAGGAAGATTTATCAGTTGAAAGCCGGATAGCTCAATCGATATTTCGGGGGATGTCATGCCAATGGACCTTGCCAGCGTTGCCGCAATTGCTGCTCCTTTTGTGGCTAAAGGAGCTGAAGCATTCTCAAAAACCGCAGGGGATCGGCTAGCCGGAAAGGCCGCGGAGCTACTCCGGGCGGTATCAGGCAAATTCAAGGGTGACCCTTATGCAGAGCAGACTTTAGTCCGCGCAAAAGAGATGCCCGAATCAGATGAACGCATCGAAATGCTCAGCGGAATCCTGGCGGAAAAGATGCAATCAGATCATGATTTTGCTGAGGTGATCTGCAGACTGGTCAATGAAACAAAAAAGAATTGCACCGTCCAAATCAATAATTTCAGCGGGCAAACTGTTCACGGAAATCAAACGGTAATCGACACAGTTCACGGTGCTGTTAACATTGGCGATGACATCCGAGACAAAGGAAAATGACAAACGATCCCGGTTTTGACTTTCAAGGCCAAACAGTGCTTGGCAATCAGACAATCATCGGTAAAGCCGATAAGGTTGTGCTAGGGTCTGAATCGCATGCACGGCCAATTCCGCCCAAGCAGATCCCTCAACCTCCAACCGATTTTAAGGGACGCGATGATGATCTTCGTGATCTTCTCAATTGGTTCGATCGAGGGGCGACCATCACCGGCCTGCGGGGAATGGGTGGAGTTGGCAAGACTGCGCTGGCATTGGTCCTAGCAGATCGGCTCAAGGATCATTTTCCTGATGGCCAGCTCTTTTTGAAAATGCAGGGAACTGGCAAGAATCCACTCAAGCCAGAGGAGGCAATGGCTCATATCATTCATTCCTATCTGGGACTTGACGTCAAGCTTCCGACGGATCAAAACGGCCTGAGCGGGCTTTATCGCTCCGTGCTCTCCGGAAAAAAAGCCCTGATCCTGCTCGACAACGCCGCCGACCGGGCGCAGGTGGAACAGCTCGTTCCTCCCGCAGGCTCGGCTCTGCTCATCACCTCACGAAATAAGTTTGCTCTGGCGGGATTGAAAGAGCTGGACCTGAATGTCCTGCCCCGGGATGACGCCAAGGATCTCCTCCTGTTGATCTGTGAGCGCATCGGCGAGCATGCCGGAGAGCTGGCCGGGCTGTGCGGCTGTCTGCCACTGGCTCTCCGAAATGCTGCTTATGCCCTGAAGGAGATGCCGAACATGGGCGTGGCCAGCTATATCAAAAGGCTGGATGACGCCAGAAAGCGCCTGGAGCTGGTGGAGGCGTCCTTCACGTTGAGCTACCAGCTTCTCACCTCGGAGATGCAACGACTGTGGTCTCTTCTCTCTGTATTTCCTGCAGACTTTGATCTGGCAGGAGCAGCGTCGGTCTGGGAAATGCAAAACGATGTAGCAGAAGAAGCGCTGGGCGAGCTGGTGAAGTGGAGCCTGGTGGATTTCCTGCCCTCTGCTGCGGGCGAAGGAGGGCGCTACAAGCTGCACGATCTGGCGCGGGATTTTGCCGATTCGCGACTGGACTGCAAAGATCTAAATCAGGCTCAGCAGCATCATTCAGAGCATTATCATAATGTTCTATCAATAGCGAATCAAATCTTCATGCAAGACAAAGTGAACTCTTTGGCGGGACTGATACTATTCGATCTGGAGAAGATGAACATCCTTGCAGGCCAATCCTGGGCTGAAAGGAACATGGATACAAATGCATTCGCAATTGGCCTGTGCAAGACATTTCCAAGCTGTGGAGCTTATGTGCTGAATCTGCGCCTCCTGCCAAAAGAACGGATACCGTGGCTGGAAGCAGGCTTGCAGGCATCGAGGATATCAAAGGATAAGGCAATGGAAGGCATCCATCTGGGCAATCTTGGCAATGCCTACTCGGATCTGAGCGAGCCTCGAAAGGCCATCGAGTACTACGAGCTGGCACTCAAAATTTCTCGTGAGATTGGGGACATGAGGGGCGAAGGAACCCACCTATTCAACATGAGCCACTCTTTGAACTATTTAGGCCGCCGTGACCACGCCATCTCTCTCGCTGAGTCCGCCCTTGCCATCTTCGAGCAGATTGATAGCCCTCATGCCGAGACAGTCCGCAAGGCTCTGGCCGAGTGGAAGAACTAGCGCTCTCGAAAGCAATACTTTTATTCCAACCGGCCCACCCGCTGCTTATCACATCACATTCAACAAGCTCAAGGTTGAGGGCAAATGCGATGCATGCGGCGGAGACCTGTTCCAGAGAGCAGACGACACCGAGTCCACAGTCAAGCAGAGGCTGAACGCCTGCCATGCTCAGACCCAGCCAATCATCGACTACTACAAAAAGAAGAGCCTCGTTGCCACAGCTCACGACGTTGGCGATATCAAACAAAATTGTTATAATAGTTTTAAGAGAATTTGATAGTATCATAATAAAAATATATTGCTAACCAGAACATTTATGTAATAAAAGAATATACCAAGTTATAAAGAGGTGAAAGATGTGACTATTTCTATAAAAATACAAATCGGCGAAGATGGGAAAAGTGCAACTGTAACATGTGAAGGATATGACGAGCATATAATTACGACTGAAGAGTGCGAAACATTCCATCTTATACCAGTACAGTATAATAATGCCATCAAAAATTTATTGGGAAAGAGCCCAGACCATTCTGGTCTTTTCAGTCCTGTTTGGTCAGATGATATGGAAAAGAACAAGCAGGACATGTATCAGTATTATGATAGGCTCCCAGATCAGGTTAAAACGCGTACTATGTGTTCTTCCCCTGACGGCAAAATCACTGTAAATCCTAATGATATCAAATTGGAGCCGGTTATTGTCAGTTCTCGGGTATTCGAGAATGATACCTCAACGCCTGCTACATTCAATGCCTCAATCTCACAATCGGTCCAAAACACAGTAACATCCAGCTGGGAAATAGGCGGCGCGCTAACGCTAGGAATGTCGATGTCGATGAGCGTCGGAATACTTATTGTCAGCGCCAGTGCAACATATTCAGCATCTTACAGCCAGTCTTGGGGAATAGGCGGACAAAAATCAAAATCAGTCACAATAGGAGACGAATCTGGTGTGAGTGTAGAGCTTCAACCTGGCCAGAAGATTATAGGCGAGCTAAGTGCTTACAGAGGCACAATAAAATTCCAAATTCCTTATAAATCCAACTTGGCTGGGTACGCAGCAGCAATTTTCGATGATAATGTAACGTACAACGGCGTCAAGAGCCAGTACCAATTTATTACTATTGATGATGTTATAAAAAATAATAAAAAAGCCAATGGTGATCCATTTAGCTATCCAATAGAATCAACGGAAACCATTGAGGTCGACTATTACACCCAGGCCACTATTGTTCTGAGAGATGGAGATACTGGAGCTGTCATAAAGAAAATACGCATGCCGATTAAGGGAACCCCCTAGAAGTGTCGAGCATAGAGAGCCAAACATACGCCTCGACCGATTGATTCAGGTATCAATAGCCAGTTGAGAGATAAGCAGCAGACGTGGGGCGGAAATGCATCTCCAGAAGACCAGGCCTATCCGCGTTTATTACAGAAGCTCTGCCCCTCCATTCTGCGCTTGACCATGCTGCCAGATTGAATAATGCTCGAATATCCGGCGAATCTGACAACGCCATCGAACACTGAAAATGAGACCTAAAAGCATCCCCGAAGCTGGAGATAAACAACGAGAAACACAGGTTCCATTTATCCTTGGCAATGCCCTAAAAGCTCAATGCCGCCGTAACCGCGCCATCCCCCTCGCTGAGTTCGCCCTCGCCACCTTCGAACATATCAAAAGCCTCCACGCCGCAGACAGTCCGCAAGGCTCTGGCCAGGCGAAAGGGCCAGCGCCCTCGCAGGCAATCCTTTTATCCCCTCGCCCCGCTTCCCTGCCATCATGATATTCGTCTATTCTTTAGGCGGCTCAATTCTTGCTGGCCGCGATGCTGATAGCCTGCGTGAATATGCCCAGGCCCTCAAAGAGTTAGCTCAAGAACACCAGATCTACGTCGTTGTCGGCGGCGGCAAGATCGCCCGCGAGTACATCGGCAAGGCCCGGGCTCTCGGCGCAAACGAGATGTTCTGCGACCTGATCGGCATCGGCGCGACAAAGCTCAACTCGGCGCTGCTCGTGGCGGCCTTGGGCGAAGCCGCGCCCCAGGAGATCCCGGATGGCTATGCAGATGCAGCCCGGCTTGCTCAGAAAGGCAGGATCGTCGTCATGGGAGGCGTGGCACCAGGCCAGACAACCGACGCGGTCTCCGCCCTCCTGGCCGAATACGTGCACGCCGACAAGCTGATAGTCGCGACATCAGTGGACGGCGTCTACACCGCCGACCCTGAGAAGGACACCTCTGCCAAGAAGATCGCTCACATGACCCACCTGGAGCTTGCCCGGATGGCCGCACAGACTGAGATGAAGGCCGGCTCCCGTTCGCCCGTAGACCCACTGGCTGCCAAGATCATGGAGCGAAGCTCGATTCCCACATCTATCGTTCTGGGCAGCAAAATAGAAAATCTAAGAAAAGGTGCCCTCGGCGGGCACACTGGAACTGAGATCAGACCGGAGTGAGGGACTTTACCAGATCGCTTGGGGTGATGATCCCCCACGCGGCCCCCTGCTCGGATACGACCAACTGCCCAGATCCAGTTCTGCCCAGCATCTTGATGGCCTCGTAGATGGGCTCCTCTGAGTCGATGGTCAAAAATCCGCGGTTCATGATCTCCCTCGCTTCCTGATTGGTCCTGCCGTCAGCTACAGCGCGGGCGATGTCTGCAAGGTTGATCAATCCTGGTGAGCTGTCATCCACCAGGGCCTCAGACACGCCGTTGTGCAAGAGAATGCGCGACGCCTCTTGTAGCGACGCATTGGCAGGAATTCTCACAGCGCGCCGCGCAATTCCTTTTACCGGCACCTTGGGAACCGATATCATCTCCTCGATGTGGAAGATAAGCCGGCTCATGGTGTCATCCCTCCCCGTAACCTTGCCCCGGATGTAGAGCTTGTTCACAGGAGTGGGCCCAACCTCTATGCAGTCACCCACATTGAAGTCCCGGATATTGCCGATGATGCGCACAACTCCATCGCAAAGCTGGGAATGCATGACCTTGTTGAATATGATCTCGCTCGCGGTGGTGCCATCCATCACAACGCCATTCCTGACTACCGGCACAGTCACCACATCCCCAACGGCCTCGATGTTGAGCGCCTCGTAGGCCGCGCCTGTGGCCCTGTACCCGCCCTTTGGGCCGGGAACGCCCTCCACCAGATTGAGGGCCTTTAATGATTGCATCTGGTTTCGAATGGTGCCGGGATTTCGGTCAATCAGCTCGGCTATCTCCTCGCCCTTTACAGCTCGCCCTTCAACACGATGAATGTTGATCAATGCAGTTAGTATGTCTCTTTGAACAGGTGTTAAATCCATAATTCGATCAATATTGTTCATGATTAATGTCCTATATAGATTTATTGATCGAAGAGTGGCCAATAAATCTATCTTGATTCTAAAGGGTTTTTTGACACCGAATAGAAGAGCAATCTCGCCCAAACCGAAAATAAAAACGCCTTATTTTCGCATAGGACATGCTTTGCTCTTTTTATAGGGAAAAGCACCCATGCGCCTCCAAATTTTTCGAACAGGCTCCTCGAAGATGCTTCCCCACGACTCGGGATAGCAGGAGCAGGGATACACATCTCCCGCGGGCGTTACATGCATCCAACTGGTAGCGGCAAAGCAGCCGAACCGCCGGTAGGCCTCAGGCACTGAAAATATCCTGGGCTCTCTCGCATTTCGCACAAACTCGTTCAACCGGGCATGATCTTCTGGCGTGAGGGCGATATTGCGGCGATCCGACCATCGGCCAGTGGAGACAACCTCGAATAGGGTCAGCTCGTGTGCTCCTATGTGCCGGGCCAGATCGTGAAACCTTTCAAGGTGAATCATGTTCTCCCGGCGCAAGACGACATAGAGATCCACCAGAAGTCCGGCCTGTAGAGCGAAGCGCACGGCCTCCATCGCCTCAGAGAAGACCCCCTCTCGCCCGCGCATGAGATCGTGCTCCTCTTCGATTGGGCTGTCCAGGCTCACGTTGACTGCATAAAGCCCCGCCTCCTTCAGCCGTGCCGCGAGCGACGCTGTGAAGCCAGCCCCGGAGGTGAAGAGGGTGGATATGGCCCGATCGCCCACATCTGCCACCAGCTCAGGCAACTCTCTGTAGAGCGCTGGCTCTCCTCCGTCGAATATTACAAGCGTTGTGCCCATATCCAAAACCTGGCCGATGATGTCCTTGACAGTCTCGGCAGTCAACCGCAGCCTGTTCCCAGAGTTCGGCAGAGCGCAATGGGCGCAGCGGTTAGGACACTCCTCAGTGATCGAGATCGTGACCTGGTCCGGGGTTCGCCATCCCAACAGACTCCGGACGCGACTGTCCGCGAGCCTAGAAAAGGCGCGACTCGGGACAGGCGGAATCCAGGTAGACAGGCAGAGCCGCTCTTCATCAGCCAGTGCCGGAAGCTGTCCGTCAAACATCTGCAAGGCTGAGCGAATGAGCGGCAGGCTTGAGAGCGGACCGGATGTATCTATCTTCACCCGTCCCTTCTCGATCCTGGCCTTGGCCTGGAGCAGAGGACTGCTGTAAAGCGGGTAGGAGTTGCACGTGTCTCTCTTTTCTGAGATTGTCTCTTTTGCCTCTTCACCAGCCTGATCTCCTGTCCGATCTCTCGCCATCAGTAGACGTCCTTGGGGTCGAAGACCTTCTCCCCCACAATCTGGCCGTCAATAGTCCGATAGAAACAGGACCTGTAGCCGGTATGGCAGGCTCCTCCCTCCTGCTCGATCAGGAGGAGAATTGAGTCCTCGTCGCAGTCTATTCTGATCTCTAAAACTCTCTGGAAGTGCCCTGATGACTCTCCTTTCAGCCAGAGTTTCTTTCTCGAGCGGGACCAGTAATGGGCCTTGCCAGTCTCGCGAGTCTTGGCCAGTGCCTCGTCGTTCATGTAGGCAAGCATGAGCACCTCGCCGGTCTTGGCATCCTGAGCTATGGCCGGGATCAACCTGTCTTTCATCGAGGAGATAATAGTGATATATCCTATAAGGGCCTTGCTGCCTTGAATATGATGAATTGCATCACCTGCAAGGGCCGGGGGTTGTGTGGTCGCCCAGTCTGCCCAATACTTCGCCGGCTGGAGGAGACCGTTGCCCTGCCCAGGCTTGGCCGGCGGATTGAGGGCATGTCCCCACCAGAGGTATTCGTGGGCAGACATGGCTATCCACTGGTCCGAGCCGGGCCCATGCTTCCGGCAGGCGAGAGCCCTGAACAGCCGGGCCTTGGGATGGACATCGGTGAGATCATAAGAGCGCGTTCCTCTCTGGTGCGCTCTGAATCCAAGATCGTCATAAAAGAGGCGGAATCTCCGGGAAGCCTTCTCACGTCCATGCAGGAGATTGCCCTTTCAGCGGCTCCAGTGAGCACTGAGGTTTCCTTTATCAATCCTCCCAAGAGCAGGATGTCCTTTGATGGCATCCTCTCTCCATCCGGGCCATCAGGAGAGCTTGAAAAGATGCAGATCACGGGCAACCCCGCGATTCCCCGGAAGGTGGACCAGATTGCTGAGGACAAAGGCGCAAGTGCAGCAGTCGCGGTGGGCGAGCTGTATGCCTGCGGCATCGGAACAGATCACATCTCTCGCATGCTGAGCCTTGGACTGCTGGGCAAGAAGAGAAAGCTGGTTCCGACTCGTTGGTCGATCACAGCCTCGGACGACATGGTTGGAAAACATCTCAAGGAGAGCGTCTTGGACCAACCGCAGGTCAACGACTACTATCTTTACACCGGCCAGGCTCTGGGAAACCACTTCGAGATCCTGCTCCTCCCTCGCCCATTCAGCTTCGATCTGGTTGAGATATGGATGGCCCGCTCTGTGTGGGCTGAAGAGGGCTTCATCGGTTGGGATCGAGAGGAAGCGACAGCCAAAAAGGAGTACAGCTCTCTTTCAGGCGGCTACTATGCTGCAAGGCTCGCAATTTTAGAGCATCTGGCAGGCAAAGGTCGTCAGGCTGCGGTGCTGGCTGTGCGTGAGATCTCTGAGGCATATTGGGCACCTCTCGGCGTTTGGGTGGTGCGGGAGGTGGCGAGAGCCGCCATGAAGTCTCAGCCTGTGCGTTACTCGAACCTTGCGGAGGCGATGACGGAAATCGAACGAAGGATTAAGACTCCTGCAGAAAAGTGGCGTGGGAAGGCTCAGATCCTGGCGAGGCCCGTGCAGAGGAGCCTGTTGGAGTTTTGATCTGAATTGGCGAAAAAGTGACGCCGCGAGTGGATGATTGGAATTTAACTCTTAAACCTGAATTTTCTGTAGATTTCATATATCTCTCGTTTAAATTTCAGCAAGAATAAAAATATGAAGATCCCCGCAGCAATCCAGTTTGAATGCCGCTCTAAAATGATATTTGGCAGACATGATGCTGCGAAGATCAATGAGCATGAGGCAATTGCCAAATATGTTTTTTTTAAGCTTAGATCGTAGTATTTTGTCGCATAATATAGTATTATGATTGATGTGCAGGCAGATCCTGCTATGTACCCTATCGCAGTGCCATTGATTCCATATCTTGGTATCAGAATGGGCCAGAGTGCCAGGCTGATAAAAAGACCGATTACACCTGCGGCATTTGGTATTTTCACAAATTTTGTTCCTGATAGGGCACTGACCGATGGCACGATAATAGTAGACAAACACAGCCCCAATATGAGCATCTGAAGCGATAGCGCCGCCTCTGAGAATTCCGGCTTAAAAAGGATTACTAATATATCTTCAGACAATATTATAAAAATAAATCCAAGAAACAGGCTGATAAGGGATAGCCAGAGTGTTGTCAAGTCAAGCAATTTTCGTATTGCGCAAGCATCCCCCTCGCCGTAGGAAGAGGACATGGTGGGAAGGAGAACCCGTCCCATGATTGTAGGCGAGTATAAAAGAATAGCTGTTATTGAGACTGCAGCCGAATAAAATCCAACCTGTTCAGGGGATAAATATATTCCAGTAAATATATTTGCGATGTATGCCTTGGACATGCTGGCCATGGTGCCGACCAATGCTATTATCCCATACACGCCAATGTCTTTACTTCCAGCAAAACTGCCCAATCTGGGTCTGAAATAAGCTCTAAGGCTAACCATGCCAAAAAATGAGAACAATCCATAGTAAAGCAGAAATGGCAAAAGCAATTTCCATCTTCCAATATATGCAGTTCCTGCAAGAGCTAAAAAAAATAAAATGGTAGATGCTATCTCAAATTTGATGTATTTATCGACAAGATCCAGGCCGTATAAGCAGCCTCTGTAAAAATGATAAGCTGCCATTAGGAATATTAGTGGAAGGCCGATCAGATAGAAGTCGCTGTCCACCTTTACTTGAGATATAACATAATCACGGAATACATAAGCAGCAATGACCAGCAACGAGGATGCGATTATTGACCACTTAAAAAGCAGAGTGAAAATGCTTTCCCGATCTGCATGGGATGTAAACTCGCTAAGAAATTTGGTTGAAGAGTTCTCAAATGCGAGCGAAGCTACCATTGATAGAAGCATGGTGATAGATAGAACCAGATTAACCTGACCAAGGATATCTGCATCATAGCTCTTGCCGATAACAATGTTGTATGCTATGCGTGTAAGGCCGGTGAAGACCAGTGCCATACCTGTGAGGACTGTATTCCTAATCAGTGTCTCTCTCATGGTGTCCATCGCAGCATCAAAATGTTTTATATATTATAATATTATCTGTGGTATAAACTATGTCTGTGTTCGGATTTTTAGCTGCTGGGCTGACTTTGCTGATATCATTAGGCGACGTATATTTTATAAAATATTCAAATTTGCTAGAATTTTTTATAGCACTGATTGGGGTTTTATCTAATCCATATACAACCTTAAATTTTTTATCAGTCTGACTGATTGCCGTCCTGCTTAAATATTTATCTAATCCAATCAGATGTTCTTTGCCATTATCTTTTCCAATATTTTCTTGGCCGAATTTGATCGCTATGCGTTCCTCAGGCGATACATCCGGGTATGTGTAACTAAATATTAATGAAAGGATTATAATTAGATTCACTACACTATATACGGTAAGTATCACTTTATGCCTATACCATCCATTTGCAATGACCTGGACAAATAAAATAGAACTCAAAAGGAGAATCGTCACTGGATCCAATAATCCTGTGTGGATTGATATAATAATTACTGCGGAAAAATATGCGTATGATGCGACGTTGACAGCTTTGCAGAAGGCATTTTTGCGCGGGGACTGCATGCATTTGAATAAAAAATTGAGGGTCAGTCCAACTGCAAACATGAATATCATTATCCCGAAAATGCCGAAATCCAGGTAGGGTCCGCCTAAAATGCTTGGTGTGGTCCCGCTTTCTAATCTGGTCTCTCTGAGCAATGATACAAATCGGTGGGGTGCTATCTGGGAGCCTGGCAGCAATGTAGCAAAAATTATTTGAAAAAAATCTCCATGAAATAGTCCATGAAAGGGGGACATCTTGACAATATCAGAGAATACAACGGCGCCTTCGTGGCAGGACAGATGTGCAGCTACAAGCGTATTTGGATAGCCATGCGGATTGACGCTGCTATATGAT
The DNA here is from genome assembly GCA_964518035.1 of uncultured Methanotrichaceae archaeon. Taxonomy (GTDB): domain Archaea; phylum Halobacteriota; class Methanosarcinia; order Methanotrichales; family Methanotrichaceae; genus Methanothrix. Next base: position 15,465 of record CAZFFD010000002.1, read on the forward strand.
GAAGACGAGAATATGCTCTGTATCCGATATAGTTGGACGCCAACGATTACCAAACCCAATAATCCTGACAATAATGCAATTAATTTTAGCGTTAGTTTTTTATAGCAATAATTGAATACAAAAACAAAGGCAAAGATAAAAACTACAACTGGTGTCCTGAATGCCGAAAATAGTGTTAAGCCAAATCCTAATGCAAAAATGAGCGCTATCTTGGTGAACGTTACAGAGTTCTTGCACAGATTATATGCAAGCATCAGACTTATTGAAAGAGGCAAACAGGTAATCAGCGCAAAAAATTTTGGTGGAAGGCCAGTCCTTAATACTGGGTCCAGTATGGGAATGCCGTATTTAATTGAATAAACTATTACTAATACAATTGTTCCAATTATAGATATCTTGACAAAAGCTATAATCAATCGCTCAAAAATATCGACATTATCGGGATTATCTGCGCATGCGCTTTCTACTGAACTATTATTAATTATATATATCCCGAAAAGATAACCGACGAGTCCAAGCAAACATATAAAAAATGATGTTAGTGTTGGTTGCCGAAGCGATGTAATGGGCATAAACCCAAATGCAAAATAAAATACATATATTAGCGGAATAAGCGACCAAGGTGCAAATAGATCCAGAGCAAATAGCTTAGTTTTGGCAGATTGAAGCCATGAAGATGATGCCACAGTTCCGGCCTTCTCTTGTGAAAATTGACTTTTTATCTCTATCAACTGCTCATTCCTCTCTAATGTCCCTCAAACTAGCCGCTTCTTTATATGCATCAAGCAGTCTCTCTACGATAACATCCCATGTGAACTGCTTTGCGTAATCACAAATATATCTTGAATCCCATTTGGTGTCGAGTGATCGCAGGATCGCATTTGCAAGGCATTCTATATCCTTTGGTTCTACCAGAATGCCCAATTTTTCATTGATAATAATCTCCGGAATCCCTCCGACGTTCGTTCCTACAAACGGTTTTCCACAGCCTAGTGCCTCGAACATGACTGTGGGATTGCCCTCGCTTAGGCTTGACAGCACAAATATATCGCAGGCGTTCATCCACAGAGGGATTTCATCTAACGGCTTATTGCCTCCTGCCAGAGTGACGTTATTTTGAAGGCCATTCGCATCTATCAATGACCTTAGCTGGCGCTCTAAAGATCCTTGGCCGATTATATAAAGGATTATGTCCTGTCTAGTAAATAATATATTTTTCATGGCATAAATTAGATATTTTTGTCCTTTATATTCTTCAAGGTTCGCAATATTAACCAGGATGATCTTATCATCTGGCAATCCCAGTTTCTTCCGAGCGCCTGCTTGATCTATTGGCTTAAATATATCTGAAGGATATCCATTTGGTATACAGGACAGCTTGGATTTATCAAAGCCGTATCTATCAAACTCGCGGAGATCCCTTTTGTTAACCCGAATTATCTTATCAGCATTTGCCCAAGTATAGATCAAATTTTTATCATTAGAATGGATCTCCTTTAAAAACCAGTCTCTGTTCTCATGGACTGTAAGGATTATAGGTTTTTTATAGATCTCCCTGAGCTTAGCACCAACATATCCTGACGGATAAGTAAAGTGGGCATGGATTATATCGAATTTTATATGATTATTTTTTATTATATTATTGACAGTCCTAAGCGCAGCACGTCCCTTCATATTTCTTAAAAATTTAAATGGCGTAGAAAAATATTTTGTAAAATAGACTTCGACATTGTCATATCTATAATCTTGAGCAAAGGCGTCTCTCTTCCAACGAGGGTTCATGAATGAGCAGCTCAGCATGAATTTGGGCACATAAGGCGTCAACGATATCACATAGATGGCCTTAAAATAGCCTTTGATGCAATCAACCTGATTTTTTACAAAAGACAGGCTCATCGCATCCATCTCGTGCGGATACCTGTCAGATATGATCAATAAGTTGCTTTCCTTGAATGATTTCATCTCGTTCTCTCGCATTCCTGCAGGATCTTAATGTAAGCTTGGCCATCTCCAAAGGGACATGGATTTGTGAGCCTATCTGGTGCAATGACAAATCTGGATATTCTGTTCAAGATTTTGTCAGGATCAGTTCCCACTACTTCTGCGTATCCTGACTCCACGGCTTCCGGCCTTTCAGTATTATCGCGCAAGACAAACACTTTCTTTCTGATGTTTGGAGCAGAAGCTTCTTCCTGTATTCCTCCAGAATCCGTCAAAATGAATGTGCTGTGCTTCATCAGCACAAGAAACTCGAAGTAGCCGACTGGATCTATCAGCGTTACATTCTCATTAGCTGCGAGCTTATCAAAGAGACCATTCTCCTTTAGCCTTTTGACCGTCCTTGGATGGACTGGAAAAACCACTGGCACAGGACAATTGATGAATATCCTGACAAAGTTTTGCAGCACCTTCACACTGTCCACGTTTTCTGCCCTATGGGCGGTAACAAGCGCATACTCATCGAATGAGATCTTGCTTAAAATATCAACCTTTTTTTCGGCTATTGGCAGATAATTCATGCATGCATCTATTACAGTGTTTCCGGTAACTGAAATCCTGCCCCAAACGTTCTCTTTTTGCAGAGCCGCAGCATTGAACTGTGTGGGTGCAAACAGCATGTCAGAGATGTGATCCGCAATGCGTCGGTTGTATTCTTCCGGCATCCTGCGGTCATTGCTTCGCAGTCCCGCCTCAACGTGTCCCAGATAGATGCCCATCTTTGCCGCTGTCAGAGCGCCAGCAAGAACTGTGTTTGTGTCCCCTTGAACGAGTACTGCATCTGGCTTAACTTTGAGATAAGTCTCTTCCAGCTTTCTCATGGCATTTGCAGTCTGCTCTGCCTGGGTGCCTGATCCTATGCTTAATTCGTGATCAGGCAATTTAAGCTCTAGCTCATCAAAGAATGTTTGGCTCATGTTGGAATCATAGTGCTGCTGGGTATGTATGATATCATAATCGCAGTTCTTTGATTCGAGATGCTTTATTATCGAGGCCATTTTGACGATCTCAGGTCGTGTGCCAAGTACCACAGCAATCTTCATGTTTGTCACTCCATTTTTATTATTAGCACATTCAATGTCCAGGATATCCACCCGAGCTGCTCTCTATGGCCCCTGCATCCTCGTAGCCCTGCCTCTGGCCGGTGCCTGCCAGGCGGGTGAGCATCTCAGGATGATAGAGCAGGCGAACGGCGTTGACTGCATGCTCCTCGGCGCGCCTTCGGGCGAGATGTGCGAGATTCCTCTCGTCAGGAGCCTCGTCCTCATGGACAAAGACCTCGATGATATGGCGATTGGTCATGAGCTGAGCAGCGATAAGTCCAGTGGAGGCCTCATGAGCACACATCTTATCCTTCTCCGCAGATCCGGGCATTCCGAGAGCCATGACAATGTCGCACCCCTCCTCTTCGAGAAGCTTCTTGGCAGCAACAGGCAGGTCCTTGATGCCAGGAACAGTATAGCGGACGATCTCCGTAGAGGCCTCCTTCTTGATTGCAGAGATTGCAGCACGGGCCATATCGACGCGAGCAAATGTGGTGTCAGCAATGCCGATACGCTTCATGATGCAAGAAATAGGTTGAGTTGTTCTTAGATTTATCGGTCGCCCCTGGAAGATAATCCAGCTCACGCTAAGTAGCCTCAACCGATACAGTTAATAAGGGGAAATTGGTTTGCTTGTGGTTTGTGGCCTGGGGCGGCTTTTTAATACAATCTCCCTACCTTTACCTTTTTGCCGCCCTGGGCCCTCTCCTCCTTTCCATCCAACAATCAGGACGAACTGGAACGAAGGTCATGTGGCAATTCTATCCAGATTAATTTGTCGGACGAGCCCTAATTCCTGCGCACAGGAACGAGGGGGCGGGCGGAAGGATTTCATCATGCCATGCCTTCAATTGGTCGCGCAGATCTTGCTGACGGCTTCTGACTGAAGGATAACCTCCGCGAAGCCGCTCGCAGATCTGCCCCAACTGGTGGCCTTTGCAGATTCATTTCCCTCAAGAATTGCCCTGTCCATCCACCAGACTGCCTGCCAGTAGCTGTCCATCGCTGCCGCCCATAAATCCAAGGCACTCTCAGGCGACTCGTCTCCCATGACCTGAAGGGTCTTCCACATTGCGGCAGATGCATCCTTTTTCAGGCCAAAGACCATCTCATCCGGGCCTTCCGCGAGGGTCAGATTGACATATGCACCCATCTGTCCGGGGGCCAGGTTTCCCCAACGAGACGTGCCCGGATTGCCGGTGCAGATGGAGACCCTGTCCTCGCACGGCATTGCAATTGCCGAGTAGTATGTGGCCACATCGGGACGGAAACGGTTGATTGTATTGGTGCTCTTCAGATCGTCATAATGCCACTGTTTGCCGTCCCACCAGTCGGTTAAGGAGAACATCCGAACGACGGTTGAATAGTTGAATTCTCCCTGCCGGTCTACGATCGTCTTTTCTGCAGTAAGGTATCGATAGTAGCTGGAGGGATAATACTGCAGAGGATCCCAGATCGGCTGAGAGGGTTTCATTTTTGGATGAAGGTAATGGTTTGTCACAACCAAATAGTCTGACTCATTGTTGTCTCCTGACCTTCTCGATGCATACCTGGCTCGCGTTGCCTCAAGCACTGTGGCATTGCCATATGCATCCAGAAGCAGGTGGTTCAGCCCGAACATACGCGTCGAGTTGACGAGGAAGCTCTCGGCCTCGGGGACGAACTTGCAGGTCATGGCTGTATAGGGCAGCTCCAAAAATCCAGTGATGCCTGGGCCACTGTCTCCCGGACCCTTCTGGGAGCCGGCTGCCACGATATAGACAAGCCCCTCGCTGTTGAATGCGAAATTGCTGCCGGTGCGCCCTGCTCCAGAAGGAATGATGCAGGAGTGCCCCACCTTCGGATAGAGGACCAGGATGATTGAATAGGCGTTGGAGGGAAGATGATAGTAATCAAAGTTGGTCCCGGCGATTACGCTGCCGTTGGTGGTGTTGCCGAAGGCCGCTATGGCGGTACAGTGATCAGGAGGCTCTGGCCCCTGTCTGCCACCCCAGTAGAGCATCACCAGTGGGTCGTCCGGACCGAACGCATATCCCAGACCCTTCATGCCGTCTGTCATTCCCTGAAAGAATGAGCCGAAGTCGAATTTGGGCATCTCTTTGGTGATGTATTCCCGGTAAGCTCGACTGCTCTGCCGGATTTCCGTCGAGTTGTTCTTCGATAGAGCACTGGCCCAGGCAGCGTCCCGCACAATTGCTATGTACTCGTCGGCCTGAAGAGCATACTGGTATCCCATTTGGTAAGGCTCGCCCTGCAGGACCACGATGGGCATTATGCCTGGCGGGGGTAGATAGGATTTGGATATTGGGCTCACAGCAAGCTCAAAATCAGTTGATGCACCAGACAACCTTTCGGAGATTGCTATTGCAGTTTGTGAAAATAACACAAGAATGCAAAGCAGAAAAAGGCCTGACTGAATTGAGCATTTGCGGGATTTTTTTCTGGACATACAGGTACGTTTCATGCACGAATCAATAAATTTCTTTTGATCCTCATCCGCAGTACTTGCACCCTGGCAAGGTCTCCCCGTTACCCACGTAGAGCACCTGACTTCTGCAGCCGTAGCGAAAGACGGTCACCCCTTTGCAACCTGAATCGAATGCTTGGTAAAAGACCCGCAGGACATCATCAACAGTTGACGTCTCCGGCAGATTGACAGTCTTGGAGACGGCGTTGTCAGTATATTTTTGGAAGGCGGCTTGAATTCGTATGTGCTGCTCTGGCGGGATATCCAGGGCTGTGACAAACAGCTCCTGCAGATCCTGTGGCACCCCGGCCAGGCCCTGCACCGAGCCCTTCCGGGCGAGCTGTTCCATTAGCCCTGTTGTGTAGATGCCGCGCGCCTCTGCTGCTCGCTCAAAGAGGGGCGAGACCTCGAAGAGCCGCGCGCCCTCAAGTGCGCGACGCACGAAGGCGACGGCAAAAAGGGGCTCGATGCCGCTGCTGGTCCCTGCGATGATGCTGATTGTGCCCGTAGGAGCAACTGTCGTCACTGTGGCGTTTCTCATGGCAGGCCAGCTCGCGAAGAGCGACTGCTCGAAGAGGGGAAACGAGCCGCGCAGAAGGCCGAGATTGCAGGACGCGCGGCGTGCTGCATCTGAGATGAATCTCATGACCACCTCAGCGGCCTGCACTGCTTCAGGAGAGCCGTAGGATATGCCCCGTAAGATAAGCATATCAGCAAACCCCATAACCCCGAGGCCGATCTTTCGGGAGAGAAGCGTCGTCTCCTCAATCACCTTCAAAGGATAGCGATTGACATCGATCGCATCATCGAGGAAACGCACGGCGAGTGAGACAAGCTCCTCCAGGCGCTGCCAGTCCATCTCGCCATCCTTCACAAGCTTTGAGAGATTTATAGAGCCCAGGTTGCAGGACTCGTATGCAAGCAAGGGCTGCTCGCCGCAGGGGTTGGTGCTCTCAATGATGCCGGGCAGAGGGTGGAGGGCGTTGATTCTGTCTATGAAGATCATTCCCGGATCGCCACCCCGCCAGGCGCAGTTGGCGATATCGTTCATGATCTCCTGGGCATTGATTCGGCTCTGGGCCAAGCCTGTTCGCGGATTGACCAGATCGATATCGCGGCCCTGGCCGGCAGCGCGCATGAACTCGTCGGTCGCCGCAACTGAGATATTGAAGTTCTCCAGGACTCCCGGTTGCCCTTTCGCCTGGATGAACTCCAGGATGTCAGGATGGTCGACACGAAGAACGCCCATGTTCGCCCCACGGCGGCGACCTCCCTGCTTGATCACCTCAGTAGCTCTATCGAATATGCCCATGAAAGAGACCGGCCCTGAGGCTACGCCCCCTGTTGCCCGCACCACATCGCCCCTGGGCCGCAGCCTGGAGAAGGAGAAGCCAGTGCCTCCCCCGCTCTGGTGGATGAGGGCCATGCTCTTCAGAGCCTCAAAGATTCCGGGAAGCGAGTCCTCGACAGGCAGGACGAAGCAGGCGGATAGCTGTCCGAGCGGCAGGCCGGCGTTCATGAGGGTCGGGGAGTTGGGCAGGAACTCAAGTCCAGCCATCATCTTGAAAAATTTAGAGCGCATGACTTCTGCGTCACCGCCATGCCTGACCTCGGCTAAAGAGATATGAGAGGCCACGCGCTCGAACATCTCCACCGGCGTCTCACTAACCAGCCCGCTCCCATCGCGAGAGAGATAACGCTTCAGAAGGATCTCAACCGCATTGGCGGACAGCTTCAAGCCATCACCTCTTTCGCTCTCCTTCATCTCGCACCTCATTACCGATATTGTCCAGAATTGATTTAAGGATACAGGTCCAATAATGATCAGTCATTGATCAGTCTGACTGAATAGACCAGAACGGAAAAGAAGCTTCCGAATATAATCCAATCACCTGCAAGAGGTCCACTAAAGATGAAAATTGCCATTTCAGGAAAAGGCGGCGTGGGCAAGACCACCCTGGCCGGCACACTAGCCCGGCTTTTTGCCCGCGACGGTTATAATGTCCTGGCCATAGATGCCGATCCAAGCATGAACCTGGGCTCGGCTCTGGGAATTAAAGAGCTGCCGAAACCAGTCACCGAGCACAGAAAGCTGGTTGAAGAGCGAGCAGGCATGCCGGGTGGCATGTTCAAGATGAACCCCAAGGTCGATGATGTCGTTTCCATGTGCGGATGCACCGGGCCCGATAACGTCAAGCTGGTTGTCATGGGCACCATCGACTCAGGAGGCTCAGGATGCATGTGTCCGGCCAACGCCTTTGTCAAAGCACTCATCAGGCACGTCATCGTCCGGGAGAAAGACCTGGTCATTCTGGATATGGAAGCTGGAATTGAGCACCTGGGCCGGGCCACTGCTCGCGGCGTCGATGCAATGATAGCCGTTGTGGAGCCTGGCATGAGGTCCATTGAGACAGTCGAACGGATAATGCATCTCGGAAAAGAGATAGGCATCACAAAGTTCTTCGCAGTCATCAATAAGGCAGACGACCCCGGGCCCGTCGCTGAGAAGCTGGACCTGATGGGCATACCGGTCTTGGGCACCATCCCCTTCGACCGATGCCTGGTGCAGGCGGACCTGGCAGGCAAGCCAGCGATAGACGCCAACTGCCCGGCGGTGGACTCCATTAGGGCCATCAAGAACAAATTAGAAGAGCTGTTCGGCCAGAAAAAAATATAAAAAGCAGTAAACAGCTAGAACGTCAGGCTGCCTGCTTTTAATCCCTCTTTTACCACAGTTCCGACGACCCGGCTTCCCGGCCCCATGATGCGACAGGCCCGGGCGACCTCTTCCTCGGCTACGACTACCACAAACCCCATCCCCATGTTGAAGGTGCGGTACATCTCTGCCTCATCGACGTTGCCCAGCTCCTGAAGGAACCGGAAGATGGGCTGCGGCTCCAGTGGATCAGTGATCTCAAAGCCCAGGCTTGATATCCGGTGCAACTTGAGAAGCCCCGATCCGGTGATGTGAGCCAGACCATGCACATCGCACTCCTTGACCAGCTCTACGATCTCAGGATAGATCCTCGTAGGCGTGAGCAGCTCTTCACCAATGCTGTTCTTGCCACCAGGCATAGGATCGAAGTAAGTATACTTGGACTCAGCTACGATGCGCCGGGCTAAAGTGTAGCCGTTGCTGTGCAGCCCAGAACTGGGCACACCCACCAGCACATCGCCTTTTTGAATCTTCTCGCCTGTGACGACTTTGTCTTTGTCTACGATTCCTATAGCGGTCCCGGCCAGGTCAAATCCCCGGATGATCTCTGGAAGAGAAGCCGTCTCGCCGCCGACGATGGTCATGTTCGAGATCTCGGCGCCGCGAGCGAGGCCTATGGCAATCTGGGCTGCCCTCTCCGGGTCAACCTTTTCCACAGCCAGGTAGTCCACGAATGCGATGGGCTCGGCTCCGATGGCATACAGGTCATTGACATTCATGGCTATGCAGTCGATGCCTACCGTATCCCATTTGGAGATCGCGTTCGCTATGAGCACCTTTGAGCCAACACCGTCTGTGGTCATGGCCAGAGCGAAGCTGCCCATATCCAAGAGCCCTGCATAGTGGCCGATCTCAGTCAGAGGCGCTCCAAAGCCCTTCCTCTTGGTCGTCAGCACCGCCTTCATGGCATCGATGGATCGGTTCTCCTTGTGGATATCTACGCCAGCCTCTGCGTAGGTCAGTTTCCTCATGCCTCTCCCCCCAACCCGAACTCGCGATGCAGCTCTCGTACAGCCTGCTCGGCATCCTTGGAGGCGACGACGAAAGAGATGTTGTGCTGGCCAGATGCTTGGCTGATCATGACAACATTGATCTTGGCCGCGCCCATTGCCTTGAAGACCCGCGCTGCAACGCCTGGAGTGCCTGCCATGCCAGCGCCCACAACTGCAACGGCGCAGACATCGTGATCATGCGAGATCTCCTTGACGAGGTCTCTTGGAAACTCAGCTCGAAGGGCATCCTCCGCCTTCTCAACCTGCCGCTCCTCGATGATGATGGAGATGTTGGCCTCGGAGGAACCCTGACTGATCATGACGATATTGACGCCTGCCTTGGCCAGAGCAGAAAACGCCCGGGCAGCGACGCCCAAGGTTCCGATCATGCCTGCTCCAGAGATATTGAGCAGAGCCACGTTTTTATGCAGCGTCACGGCCTTGATCACATCTGCCTTGGGCACATCGTCATGCACTATCTGCGTTCCTGGGATCTCCGGATCGAATGTGCATTTGACGCGCACAGGTATTCCCTTTCGAATGGCGGGCTCGATGGCACGAGGGTGCAGAACTTTGGCTCCGAAGTTGGACAGCTCCATAGCCTCTCGGTAGGATATGGCCGGAATGGACTTGGCATTGGGCTCGATCTTGGGGTCTGTCGTCATGATGCCGTAGGTCTCCTTCCAGAACCAGATCTCGTCTGCATCTATCGCCGCACCGATGAGCGACGCTGACAGATCCGAGCCGCCACGACCTAGAGTCGTAATAGTGCCCTTCTCATCCTTGGCTATGAATCCGGTGACCACAGGAACGCCCTTGAGCGGCAAGAGCCTCTGAGGAATCAGACGATATGTCTTTTCCAGTGGCCGGCTGTCTCCGTAGTTGCTATCGGTAACGATTCCTGCCTCTGAACCGGTGAAGTGCAGGGAGGATAGCCCCATGTCCCTCAAGACTCCGGAGAGAATTGGTGCAGCCAGTTGCTCGCCGTAGCTGGATATGTAATCGAGAGATCTTGCCGTGAGTTCACCAAGGTAGCATATGCCGATGTAAGCCTTCTCGAGCTCGGAGAGCTTCTTGGATATTGTCTCGCTGACCTCTTTGGCGATTTGGGGATCCTTAATCCCATCGGATATGGCCTGATTGTGCCTGTCAGTAATCTTCTCCATGAAGTCTATCACCTCGGAGACATTGCCATCTTTGGCTGCCTTTCTGGCACAGGCCAACAGATCGTCAGTTACACCCTGCAGGGCAGAGGTGACCAGAACGATTTCATTGTCGCGGCTGAAATGTGAGACCAGGTCCCCTACATGCCGCAGTCTGCTTCCGTCAGCTACGGAAACACCACCGAACTTCATTACCAAGCGCACCATCGTAAAAACCGTTGCACTGCTCTCCTCGCATCGATTTAAGCTTTATCCATAATTATAATTTCTCAAACAAACACACATCATTTGAAGGCCGAAGGCTTAAATAGATTGAATCAGAGGAGTCTCGGTCCTAATCGGGACTGTAATCTTTATCTTAAACTTCGCGAGGCGTATTATGGGCAAGAGGAAGAAGATAGCAGAACGTGTCATGACCTTGATGGACAAGCCTGAGATGATCAGGAACATCGGAATCGTGGCACATATAGATCACGGCAAGACAACCCTTTCTGATAACCTTCTGGGCGGCGCAGGCATGATCTCCATGGACCTGGCAGGCAAGCAGTTGTTCATGGATTTCGATCCACTGGAGCAGGCCCGAGGAATTACCATCGACGCGGCTAACGTATCCATGGTTCACGAGGTGGACGACAAGGAATATCTGATCAATATGATCGATACTCCTGGCCACGTAGATTTCGGCGGCGACGTCACCCGTGCCATGAGAGCAGTGGATGGCGCAGTGGTTGTAGTAGATGCCGTAGAGGGCGCCATGCCCCAGACTGAGACGGTCCTTAGGCAGGCTCTGAAGGAAGGCGTCCGGCCAGTCCTGTTCGTCAACAAAGTAGACCGCATGATCAATGAGCTGAAGGTAGAGCCTAAAGACATGGCCGCACGTCTCGGCAAGGTCATTGACAATGTCAACAAGCTCATACAGGGAATGGACGAAGAGAAATATAAGGCTGGCTGGAAGCTGGATGCTGCCAAAGGAAATATCGCCTTTGGATCGGCCCTCTACAACTGGGCCATCAGCGTGCCCCAGATGAAAAAGACGGGCATCGGCTTTGAGCAGGTCATAGAGTACTGCCGGGCAGGAAAGATGAAGGAGCTGGCCGAGAAGGTTCCTCTTTACATAGCTGTAAACGATATGGTTGTAAAATTCCTGCCCAGCCCCATTGAGGCCCAGAGAGAAAGGGTTAAAGTCATCTGGCACGGCGACTGGGATAGCCCCGTCGGAAAGGCCATGGCGACCTGCGATCCTAAAGGACCGGTCGCTTTCATGATCAACAAAGTGAAGATCGACCCCCATGCAGGTGAAGTTGCCACAGGAAGGCTCTTCGCAGGAACACTCCGTCGCGGCATGGAGCTTTACATATCCGGCGTAGTTGATACCAACCGCATTCAGCAAACTGGCATAGTTATGGGTGCCGAGAGGGTAGAGGTAGAGGAGATTCCTGCCGGAAACATCGCTGCCGTCACGGGCCTTCGAGATGCCATAGTGGGCTCCACAATCTCCAGTGAAGAGGGCATGACACCCTTCGAGCAGATCAAGCACGTCTCCGAGCCGGTTATGACCGTAGCCGTTGAAGCCAAGAACACCCGCGACCTGCCGAAAGTTGTCGAGGTCCTAAGACAGATCGCAAAAGAGGATCCAACCCTGCAGGTTACAATCAACGAGGAGACCGGCGAGCACCTTATGGCAGGCATGGGCGAGCTGCATCTGGATGTTACTGTCACTAGGCTGCAGCGCGACCGCGGAGTAGAGCTGAAGACATCGCCACCAATCGTCGTCTATCGCGAGTCCATAGGCGGCAGAGCCGGACCTGTGGAAGGAAAGTCACCCAACCACCACAACCGCTTCTACATCGAATTTGAGCCCCTGGAGCTGGGCGTAATCGACTCCCTGAAAGAGGGCAAGATCAGCATGAAGATGGAAGAGGTTGAGCGCAGGAAGCTTCTCATCGAGAAGGGCATGGATAAGGATGAAGCCAGGAACATCGTAGGCTACTTCGGCACAAACGTCCTGCTCAACATGACCAAGGGTATTCAGTACCTGAGAGAGACAATGGAGCTCATCTTAGAAGGCTTCGAGGAGGCCCTGAAGAATGGCCCCATATGCAGGGAACCGGCGCAGGGCATAAAGGCCAAGCTCGTAGATGTAAAGCTGCACGAAGATGCAGTTCACCGTGGCCCGGCCCAGGTCATCCCAGCGGTCAGACAAGCAGTCCAGGCAGGAATACTCATGGCAGATCCAGTCCTGCTTGAGCCCTTCCAGAATGTCTATATACAGGTGCCTCAGGATCAAATGGGTGGAGCCATGTCTGAGATTCAGGGAAGGAGAGGCATGATCCTGAGCATGGATAGCCAGGGCGATATGATAATACTCAAGTCCAAGATGCCTGTGGCCCAGATGTTCGGATTCTCCGGGGCCATAAGGTCAGCCACGGAAGGCAGAGCACTCTGGTCCTCGGAGTTCGCCGGGTTTGAGCCGCTACCTGCCAATCTGCTGTTGGATACAGTCAAGCAGATCAGGACCAGGAAGGGCTTGAAGCCTGAGATGCCCAAACCATCCGATTACTTGAAGGTCGTTTGAGCGCGACCTTCGAAAAGATTAAACACAAAGGCAGTAATACTGAAAAATATGGATAGTGCCAATTGGAGGAGATAAATTATGGCAGATACAAAGCCACATCTCAATCTAGCATTTATTGGACATGTCGATCATGGCAAGTCGACTACCGTAGGCAGATTGATGTTTGAGACGGGAGCAGTAGATGCTCACGTTATTGATGAGTACAAGAAAGAAGCCGCATCCAAGGGAAAGGCAACCTTCGAATTCGCCTGGGTTATGGATAGCCTGAAAGAAGAGCGCGAGAGAGGCGTTACAATCGATATCGCCCATCACCGCTTCGACACAGCCAAGTTCTACTTCACCGTAGTGGACTGCCCAGGTCACAGGGATTTCGTCAAGAACATGATCACGGGAGCCAGCCAGGCTGATGCCGCTGTCCTGATCGTAGCAGTCCCTGATGGCGTTATGGCTCAGACCAAGGAGCACGTCTTCCTTTCCAGGACACTCGGAGTCAACCAGCTAATCGTAGCCATGAACAAGATAGATGCCACCACACCACCATTCGACGAGAAGAGGTTCAACGAGGTCAAGGAAGAGGTAGGCAAGCTACTGAAGATGGTTGGATACAAGCTGGATGAGATTCCATTCATTCCCGTATCCGGCCTGATGGGAGACAACCTCGCAAAGCCCAGCGAGAACATAAAGTGGTACAAGGGCCCAACCCTTCTGGATGCTCTGAACAACCTCAAGGTGCCCCAGAAGCCCACAAACCTGCCACTCCGTGTCCCAGTACAGGATGTCTACACCATCTCAGGCGTAGGCACAGTGCCCGTAGGCCGCGTTGAGACAGGCGTCATGAGAAAGAACGACAAGATCGTCTTCCAGCCCGCCAACGTGGCTGGTGAGGTCAAGTCCATCGAGATGCATCATGAGGAAGTTCCTGAGGCCTTCCCCGGTGACAACATCGGATGGAACGTGCGCGGTGTTTCAAAGAAAGACATTCGCCGCGGCGATGTTTGCGGGTCTGTAGAGAAGCCCCCAAGCGTAGCCAAGGAGTTCAAGGCCCAGATCGTAGTGTTGCAGCACCCAAGTGCCATATCAGCCGGATACACCCCGGTGTTCCACTGCCACACAGCGCAGATCGCCTGCACCCTCACTGCCATTCTGGCCAAGCTTGACCCGAGATCCGGAGCTGTCAAGGAAGAGAACCCCGCCTTCATCAAGGCCGGAGATGCGGCCATCATCATGGTCACCCCCTCCAAGCCGATGGTCATTGAGCCGGTGAAGGAGATCCCACAGTTGGGAAGGTTCGCCATTAGAGATATGGGCACGACCGTCGCCGCCGGCATGTGCATTAGCGTGGTCCCACGCTAAATCCATTTTTTTTGGTGTAAAACATGCAGAAGGCAAGAATTCGACTTTCCGGCACAAACCCCTTGATGCTGGACGATATTTGCAGTCAGGTCAAGGGGATTGCACAGAGAACAGGAGTTCACATGGCGGGACCCATTCCGCTGCCCACCAAGAAGATGGTGGTTCCCTGCAGGAAGAGTCCTGATGGCGAGGGAACAGCCACCTGGGATCACTGGGAGATGAGAGTTCACAAGAGGCTCATCGACTTGGATGCAGACGAGCGGGCGCTGCGTCAGCTCATGAGAATCCAGGTTCCAAAGAACGTGAACATTGAGATTGTGCTGGAAAGCTAAATCGCTAGGTATGGGCTGCTTCTTTGGTTGAAGAGCCCGCTAACCTATCATTTTAATAAACAGGGACTCGTAGTATAGTCTGGATAGAATAGAGGCCTCCGGAGCCTCGGGCCCGGGTTCGAATCCCGGCGGGTCCGTCCCTCTTCTCTGCAATCATTTTGAGTTATGCAGAGGTCTTAATCCTGTGCCGCTCTATCGTGCTCGTCTCAGAGATCTCATTTGCCGCTAAGATCTGCTGTTCTCCGATCTTCTTGAGTATGATGGTCCCATCTCCCAACTGATCCACGGCGATCTTGTCTCCAGCAAGCAAATGAAGTCCGTATCTGATGGAGAGAGGAAGCTGAATTCTGCCGTTATCATCAATATTGGTCATCAAATCAATCACCTGAGGCCTCCCTTCACCTCAGTTTATAAAAGGCTTATTTTGAGATGAGGTTCATATGAGAGCTAGCAATCAACGATAGGCGATATATTAGTGCCAAAATCAGGCCACAATCGCAATTGGCGCCACTCCGCCTGCTAAAATTTCAAGAGATCTTCGCAAAATTGTTTGGGTTGGACTTCACAGAGATCACAAACAAAATTATTTCTTTGTGAATTTGTGGTTAGATCCCCGCAGCAGCGGGTTTAATCATGGCTAGCATCTCCTGAGAACAACAGAGGCGCAGAGACAATAAAAAGCAAGAATTTATGAGAGATTCGATCCTCAGCAGTCTATGCCATCGCAACCCGATTGGATCTTCTCTTCAGCAGGACTTTCCCGGAACTTGATGGTCTTCTCCACCTCGAATGTGCCTGTGAAGGACTCATGGACCTTGATGTCCTTGAAAAACATCTTGTGCATCCGGGCGTCCGTCTGCCAGGTTCCGTTGAAGGAATTCTTGGTTTGCATACCTACTGTGTGCACGGGGCTTGCCCTTAGAAGCTCTTCGATCTTCTTGGGATCGGTTATGTAAGAGGCGGGATTGGTTGAGGCGAAGTAGCTGCTGTCCACCCTCTCCATCTCTGTCACAGAGAATGTCTCGGTTATCTCAGCACCTATGCCACCCCAGAAAGCCTTGGAATGGATGTACTTCATTCCGACCATGGGGGTTTTGCCGGAGTAGGTGAGCTTATTGCTTTCCCAGAGGTTTAATGGCACTGTTGAGCCGTTCTCACTACCAGGTAGCTTGGCCGCCCTCTGTGCCTCTACGGTCCCGGAGTCCATTTCGAGGTCGCCGTCACCGTACATGAAGTTGCTGTACTCTAGAGCTATCTCTCTATCTTTTACTGAGACACCCACCTCAAAGGTGCCCGTCCCGGCTACCTTCAGCATGTTGCAGAAATCTCCGTCCTGCATCGGCTCTGTAATTGCCGGCGTGGCTGATGCCGATCCAAACAAGAGAAGAGACATAAGCAACATTGCTACAGCTATTCCCAACGTCTTTCTACCCCTTTGTAATCATCTATTGGGATCTTCTAGCTAAAAAAGCTATTGTTGTGCGATAGGACACACGGCCCGGCAAAAGATTCATCTCATACCATTATCCTACCCATAAAACCAAGATGAAAAGAGATCTCGCTGTAGTCATGGATGTGGCAGGAACCATATTGAGGATGTATCGGGTGGCCAAGGATATTGAGAAGGGCGTCATTTTAGAGAGGGTGGTCACCTGGCAGCTTATCATGGAAAAGAGGGGGAGAGCATTGGTTGTTCCTCAGATAGATCCCGATGAGCTCTTGTCCAGTCAAGCTGACGATACCCTGGGAACACTATTGTCCGGTCGCGAGGATATGCTTGAGGTTAGCTGCTCAAGCAGTCCGTTTTCCAGAGAGACTGCCATAAGAATCGTTGGCCATTCACAGGTCACTATTCGCGACCTCATAGATGTTCATTTGAGGGTAAAGGCAAGGTGTCCAGATCATTATCATACTGCTGGCATGATCGTCGATGAGGATCGGCAGGAGGTCGTTTATGCAGTTGGTACTGGAGGCGCTCCTTTTCCCGGAATAAAGGATGTCCTGATGGATCTCGACCACCTTGGTGCAGATGTCTATGTGGCATCAGGAGACAGCATGAGAAGCCTATCTCATCTTACGAATTTAGGCATAGACCTGTCACGAGTCCACCCAGTCTCCAGCCCGGCCAGAAAAAGAGCTATAATCGAAGATCTGAAGAGACGATACAAGCGAGTGGTAATGGTTGGCGACGGCCTAAATGATCTATATGCGTTGGAGGCAGCTGACCTGGGGGTACTGACCGTCCAACAGGACACTCGCCCCTCGCAAAAGCTCCTTTCGGCAGCCGATAAGATCATTAATAACATATTGGAACTGCCTAAAATTCTAACAGAAAACTGTTAAATTATTTTTTGATTTGTTTTATAAGTTATAATCGATCGGATCTTAAGAGCACTCATTGATTTGGCACAGTAATTGTCCTGACGTTGGGCGGATATCTTCCAATCGGATAATTCTTCGAAAAGTATATATACCTGGATTGAGAATGCTTAACGGATAACATTTTAAATTTGCTTTGGAACAGGACCATATCGGAATATACTAGGAGTAGCACACAAATGTTCGAAGAGCTTTTGGAACTATATAAGACTAAGGCAGAAGAGATCGAGAGAAGCAAGAAAGAAACGCAAGCTATGATATTATTGGTTTCCGCTATTGAGAAGATCTCCCAAGAGGCCAATTCCAGACAGAGCGATGTAGAACTTATAGGCAGATTGATAGACCAAGTTGATCGATTATCTAAAGAAGTATCCGATCTGAAGAGCCAGATTCGTGCTCGACAGGTACGATCCGCCCCCGTCCAGGAGACAAGTTCCGGAGACGGAAAAGCCCTGGATAACCATGCTCGATCACTCATTGATATCATGGAAGAGAGACCAGGAAGATACACAACTAGCGAACTCGTGGATATGCTGGGCTTGAACAAGACAACGGTAATAAGCGTGATGAAGCGAGCCTATGAAATCGATCCGATACATGTTAAAATGACTCAGGGAAAGAGGCGCAAGCTTTACCTGTCTTATGCTGCGGAGGACGAAGCGCAAAAGACAGAAGCCTCGCCTGGATCCAGTGAATCGGACCGGGTGAAGTTAGAGCTGATGGCAATGACCTAGATGAATGGAGAATGCACACAATTGGTTTGAACGTTGCATTGCCGTTTGTCTTCCTGCTGTTCTGGTCAGACATCCGGCATTCTCCTCAAACAGGTTGAGAAATAAAAATCATCCATATTATTTTATATTTAATTGAGAATCATGGAAACATGATTAACTTGGGCAAAAATTCGAAGATGGACGAATACTCAGGAATGACAATATTGTCAATTTCAGACAATTTCAAAACGGAAAAAGGAACAGCTTAACTGCGATCACCTCTTCTTCTTTCTTATATACAAGTATCCGCCCGCGATGATCATGACGATGAGCACAGCCAATACCGGCAGCAGCAAAGATGACGCAGCCGCCTTGACGACAACTGGAATTTTCAAGCTCTCGGAGATCACCGAATCGCCATTGACATCGGTGTACTTGATCTCGCTGTTGATGCCATATTCTTTAGGAGTGGCTTCGGAGTCAACGTCGATCCAGAAGATGACGGTCCGCTCTTCACCAGGGCCTAGCGTTCCGATGAACGCCTGATCATCTGTAGAGGAGAATGGCTTGAATATGGAAAGCCTGGCAACTGCATCTTTGATCGGATCCTCTCCGATATTCTTGTAGGTGGCTTTGATCTGTCCCTTATCCTGACCTGCTGTGAGGACGCCTGTCGAATTAGTGATCAAGAAGTCCGCCTGCTTCTTGACGGTGACAATGATTGGGACGGTCTGATTGGCCTTCTGGTAGACGTAGGATACCTGATAATTGGACAGAGTCGGCGAGCTTCCACTGGTAACTAGCTTGGAGGCCTGCACCCGGACGTTATCCTGATAATCATAAGACAGGCTAAGATTGAGTGGATACGCCCCAGCGGCAGCGTGCTCTCCGATCTTTATGCTGAATATCAATGGCGACTTGGTCTTATCCCCGGACTTCAATGATTGCACAATCTGATCTCCAGACTTTATCTCGATCTGAGGGTCGCTGGATGCGAGAGTGGCAGTAATTGCCAACGCTGTTGGCTTCTTGTACTCCTCTTGCAGCTCGGCAGCTGCTAAGGCATACTCTTTGGGGTCTTCAGGAGTCAGGTCCTCCTTAAATCCCAGTATCCGTCCGTAGTTGGTCAGATCCACATAGAGAGATACTGTGTCCCCTCGCTCAAATTCATCCGTCCCGGAAACACTGGCCGATATGTCCGGGCCGCCGTACATGCTGTAATAGTTATCTCCACCTAATTCCAGGGGCACATAGGTGTTTTGAGCCGGAGCTGTGGCAATAAGAGCCAGCAGGCAAAGGCCAAGCAAGGCCGCAATAGGTCTCATCAATCATCCTCCTCTTGCTATCAGCTTGAGGGCTTTCTTCAACTCGTATTTGACATTTTCAACCGCTGCACGTCGTATCTCCATGCGGTACATGAGCACCACGAAGACGGTGAAGGTCGTGAGCAGTGCAAATATTATTGCCAAGACTGTAATGATTCCGAAGTTGTTGGTGATCAGGAAGGGCGAAGATATCAAGGCCGCAAACCCAAATATCGTCGTGAGCCCTGAGGCAATGAGGGCTGAGCCGATGCGTCTTGCCGTGATCTTGAGGGCCTCCAAAGGCTGTCCGATTTTGGACAGCTCCTCATAGAAGCGCTCCATCATCAATATGGCATATTCCGATCCCACACCCAAGATGAGAGCGCCCAATGTCGCAGTGAGGGGCGTGTACTTCATATCAGAAACATACATCACACCACCCATCCAACCTATCACCACAAGCATGGGCAGAACCGGAAGCAGCGCTTTAATGAGATCACGGTAGATCAGCAGCAGGAGGATAAAGATGAGCAGCAATCCAAGTAACGTCATCTCCGTTCTGCCGGTGGTCAGGGCAGAGATGACCGTGGTCATCACCACAGCGTCACCGGTCTCTCGCACTGAGACTCCTGGCGGCGGCTGGTGCCAGATGATATCTTTGTCAATCTCCGTTATGAGGCGTTCTGTACCCTCCGCGCCCAGGTTGGTCAGCTCTTTGTTAACATCCAGCTTGATCAAAGCAGTGTCATGCCCATCCAGTTGCCGGGATAAAGTTGTAGCGGGAATGGTGGCTATCAGCCTTCGAATCTCGGTTTGATCAACAGGCATTTCTCCACTGTTGGCCCGCTTGACGGTAGCAGCAATGCTGTCATAGCCATACACCTGATCCCTTGAGCCCTTCAAATAAATACAGAACTCATTCATCCATTTTAGGACGTCAGGATCGGTGATATCATCTGCCTGAACGATGAGATCAAGTGTGTCAGTCCCACCGAAGATGTCACTCATGTGCCTGAAGTCGATGAGCGGAGGCAGGTCCTGAGGCACATAATTCTTGAAGTCCGTATCCACCTGGACCAGGGTGTCGGCATAGATGCCAGCCAATGAGAGGAATAACGCCACGGCCAGAACCATACGCCATCTTTCAATGCAGATGTCAGATACCCGCCCGATAATCATTCCAATGACAGTATCCTTGGGCACACTGGCCACCACGTCTTGCGCATTCGTTTCCTTATCAGACGAGCTCCTTCTCGCTATCAAGTAGAGCAGAGTGACTCCCACAAAGAGCGCAGACATATAGCAGAGGAACAACCCAATCAGGCACAAGAGCCCGAAATCTCTGGTCATGGGCACAGATGAGGTAAGAAGGGAGACAAAACCCATGGCAGTTATGATCAGTGCGATCATCACCGGCAGGGAGACGTGCCCTACCGTCTCTATCACCGCCAGGACTGGGGATTTGCATTTCAGGAACTCCTCATCTATCCTATTGTGGAACTGAATGGCATAGTCTATGCCAATGCCGATCAGGACCGGAAAGGCAGACATGGATACCATGGTAAATGGGATATGCAGAAACCCCATGGCTCCGAAGGTCCAGATTATGCCCAGGAAGACAATGGGTATGGGAAGAAGCGACCACTTGACGTGACTGAAGGAGATCAGCAGAGCTACTATCATGAGCAGGCCAGCCAGGGCGAGAATGGGGCCGTTGCTCTTTGCCATCTCCTCGGTAATGGATTGCATCAGCGCGGGCTTGCCGGTGACCGTAACCACTACATCAGGCGGAAACCCGGACATATCTACCTGCTCAGAGGTCTCCTGGTAAATCTCTCGAAGCTGCGACTCCTTCAGAGTAACCGGCAGATCGATGGAGAGTAACGTGTGCTTGATGTCCGGCATCATGCTATTTACTGCCGGTTGATTCTCGGGAAGAGAGATGATCTCGTCGACTCTCTCCTGGGTGGGAATAGTCCTCACACCCCGTTGGTTCTCCTCAGTATCAGCCACAATATCTGCAATGCTGGTCACAGTCAGCACATCCGGTGCCTGTCGCAGCTTTTGGGAAAACCGATCCATTGCCCTCAAGATCTCCGGATCGGTTACATCGTCCGCTTCAATGATCACAGCTATGGACTCGGTGGCAAACTTCTCTACGTAAAGATGGTCAAAGAGCTGATAGAGTGGAGAGTCTTTGCCAACCATGCTCTCAGTGGTCATCCCCTGCATCTCTATTTGCTGTGCACCGTAGAAGGATGCAATTGTAAGAAGAAGTGCAGTCGCCAGGATTATGAATGGATGGTCTGCTATCCACTGGCCGAGCTGTTCTGTGCTATTCATCAATGCCTACCTCAGATCCGTTCGGAAAGTCTCAAACGTCCTGGACATGCAAAAAGTACTTAAAAGTTGTGGTCTTTCAACAAAAGGATGAATCCAGACGAGAAAGATATCTTGAAAAGATACCTGGTCGATGCTTGCATCAAGGTCGCCAACAGCTATGGTTTATGCGATGCCGTAGGCGTTTTGCGCGGAACCTTATTTCTGGCTGTTGGGCCTATTTCTATGGACGAACTGGTGGAGGAGACAGGATACAGCAAGTCCACAGTCAGCGCCAATATGAGCACTCTGGAAAGGCATGGCCTGGCCAAGAGGGTGATCATACCTGGAGACAAGAGATACTATTATATTCCAGTCACCGAACCCGATTTGCTGAAGAAGCAGATGATAGCCAATGCTAGACAGGAGATGCAGATCATAATCGCGGCCATGAATCGCACTGACGAGGACCTCAAGGCCTGCGTTCATAAGTCCCAGGCTGCACTGGATAGGATTGAAAAGGCCAGACGCTTCTACCAGCAGATGGACCTGCTCTTAGATCTGATTTCCCGGTACAATACTGAGGAATTGATCGCGTTATTGGACCATCGATAGCATTCGATGATTGCCCAATATATTGATTAGCAATAAAGATTCTATCCTCTAAAAGTGCAGGTAGTGATAATTCTTGGGCAGAGAGACGACTGCAAGCAGTGATCCGGAAATGAGGATTAAGGAGATGCTGCGGCTGATAGATGATATTCAGGCGAGCGGCTGCGATGAAGAAAGTCTGCCTGAGTTCTTTGAGGGACTCAAAGAGAGGCTCCATGATCTGTCGAACTGCCTGACTGAACATTCCACTTCAAAGAACAGCACGATGGAGATCCTGAAGATGACCAAAGCAGTTGAGACCGCTCCAACGGCAATTGTTCTCACGGATCTCGATGGCAGGATTGAGTATGTCAATCCGAGCCTTTTGGAGAATTCTGGATTTAAGGATATATCCGAGGTGAGTGGGTGCTCGGTCTTTGATTTTACCAATGCAGAGGGAAAAGGCAAGCTGCATGAAGAGATCATCCCAGCCCTTTACTCAGAGGGAAGCTGGCGGGGAGAGCTTCCTGTAGTGAAAAAAGATGGCCAATCCTACATGGCAGAGATGATATGCGCTCTGGTCAAAGACGATAACGATAACCCCCTCTATCTGCTGGCCAACTTCTACAACATCACAGACCGAAAGAACGCGGAAGAGGCTCTGCTTCTCGATGATTCACGGTTGGAAGCATTGCAGAGACTCAACCAGATGGATGAGGCATCCATCAAAGAGATTGCCGACTTTGCACTGGAGGCGGGTGTCAAGCTGACTGGCTCCAAGGTTGGTTACCTGGCCTTTGTCGATCGTGAGGAGAAGACGCTCATCATGTATTCCTGGTCCAAGAATGCCATGAAGGAGTGCAGCATTGAGCATAAACAGATCGTCTATCACCTGCAAGAGACAGGGCTATGGGGAGAGGCCGTTCGGCAGAGAAAGGCAGTGATAACCAATGATTATGCATCCTGTCCAATTAAGAAAGGCATACCACCAGGGCACGTTGATATTGTCCGCCACATGAATGTGCCTATCATTGACAAGGGAAAGATAGTGATTGTGGCAGGTATCGGCAACAAGGAGGCTGAATATGATGACTCCGACGTGCGCCAGCTAACCCTTCTCATGAGCGGCATGTGGAAGATCATTCAGCGAAGGGAGACAGAAGAGAAACTTCAAAAGCGCGATCATCTCCTCCAAGGATCCGCTGAAGCCACCAACTACCTGCTCACCTCCGACCCCCAGGCAGTAAAAAAGGCCCTGGGCATTTTGGGTGAGACGGCCGATGTGGATAGGGTCCATATTCTGGCGAACAAGGAATTACAGAGCAGGGAATGGCTGGAGAGCCTCTCTGTTCAGTGGTTTAGAAAACCCGCAGGTCCATTTTCCGAGAAAACGAGCTGGGAAGAGCTTTTTCCGGGCTGGAGAGAGGAACTGTCGCGCAGCAATTCCATTCAGGGCATAACCTCGCAGCTCTCGCTTCCAGGAGCAAGAATGCTGCAGCACCAAAATGTATTCTCCATTCTGCTCCTGCCAATCTTCATCGAGGGCCGGTTCAATGCCATCATGTGCTTTGAAGACTGTCATAAAGAAAGACAGTGGATCGATAGCGAGATAGCTGTACTGCAAGCAGCTGCAGGGAGCATCGGCGAAGCCATTTTGCGTAGACTTACCGAAGAGGCACTCCAGGAGAGCCAAAGAGCCCTCTCAACATTGATGAGCAATTTGCCAGGCATGGCCTACCGCCACAAGAACGACATACATTGGACTATGGAATTCGTAAGCGATGGCTGCCAGGAGCTTACGGGCTATGCGTCTGAAGAGCTTGTGAACAATGCGGAGACCTCCTATGCAGATCTGATTCATCCCGATGACAGGGAATATGTTTGGAAGGAGATTCAAGAGGCGATCGCCGAGAGAAGACACTTCTGCCTGATGTACCGAATAAGATCGCGATTGGGGATCAAGTGGGTCTGGGAGCAAGGCCTCGGAATATTCCGGCTGGATGGCTCGCTGCTGGCACTGGAGGGGTTCATCAGCGACATCACAGAGAGGAAACTGGCTGAAGAGGCCCTGAAGAGGACTCAGGAGGAGCTGGAAAAACGGGTGGCGGATAGGACGGCATGGCTATTGAGGGCGAATACCGCCCTGCAAGAGGAGATGGTCAAACATAAGAAGACGGAGATAGAGCTTCGTTCTGCTCAACAGGCAGCAGATGCTGCCCTGAAGGCCAAAGGCGAGTTTTTGGCAAATATGAGCCACGAGATAAGAACTCCTATGAACGCAGTCATCGGCCTGGCCGGGCTCTTGCTGCAGACTGATCTCTCAGCCGAGCAGCGTGATTTCGTGGAGACGATTCACAGCAGCGGCGATGCTCTGCTGGCAATAATCAATGATATCCTGGACTTCTCGAAGATCGATGAGGGCAAGATGAAGCTGGAACGACTGCCATTCGACCTGCGAGAGTGTATTGAGGCAACGCTTGACCTGGTGGCCGCAAAGGCTGCGGAAAAGGGTCTCGATATATCTTATGTGATTGATGAAAAAATTGCTCCAACAGTTCTCGGGGACTCGGTTAGGCTGCGACAGGTTCTGGCCAACCTGCTCAGCAATTCAGTGAAATTTACAGATAAAGGCAGAATTGAGATTGCCGTCATGCCTGGAGAGAGAGCAGATGAGATCCGTTTTTCCGTTAGCGATACTGGAATTGGCATCAGCCCGGAAGATATGAAGAAGCTCTTTGTCTCATTCAGCCAGGTTGATGCATCTACATCCAGAAAATACGGCGGAACCGGTCTGGGACTTGCCATAAGCAAGAGGCTGGTGGAACTGATGGGCGGTAAGATCTGGGTAGAGAGCGAGATCAAACGGGGCTCGACATTTCATTTCTCAGTCATGGCTCCGCCATTTTCTGGAGACGCTGCCAGGATGTGTCTGTCCGGCAAGAAGATCATGGCGCTGCTCGACAGCGAGGAGACGCTGAAGCAGCTGGCAGACTATGCTCGCAACTGGCAGATGCAGATATTTCCAGTGGTCTCTGCCTCCGAGGCGCGGGAGCTGAGAGATAACCGGTTTGATGCTGCGATATTGGATCTGGAGGTTCCGGGAGCTCAGGAGCTCGCAGAGGAATTAGAGGAGCATATCCCTGCCATCACCTTATCTCCCACAGGTCGATCTCGAACAGGCCGGAGAAATCTTGCCAAGCCACTTACCCCAGCAGGCATTTGCTTCGCTTTACAAGAGGCCTTCGCGCCGCAAAATCACAGGAAAATAGATGCGAATAAAGGAGAGGTCGAACCGCGCGATCTGAAGATATTGCTCGCGGAAGATAACCTGGTCAACCAGAAGGTGGCTCTGCTCATGTTGAAGAAGCTGGGATACGGAGCAGATGTGGTATCCAATGGCCGGGAAGTTCTGAAGGCACTTGCCAATCGACCTTATGATGTGATACTGATGGATGTGCAGATGCCCGAGATGGACGGACTTGAGACCACCCGTGCCATTATGGATATGAAATTAGCTCACAGGCCAAAAATCCTTGCATTGACTGCTTATGCCCTTGAGGGAGACCGAGAGAGATGTCTCTTGGCTGGAATGGACGGCTATATCTCAAAGCCAGTGCAACTGGATGAGCTGATGCATGCACTTTACGAAGTGCTCAACGTTACATAGCATCAGATTCATTTATTCCCGAAGCGATTTTCGTATAGATGAGACATCTATTGGAGGGCAGCATTTGACGAGCAATGTTTATTTTGCAGGAATCAGGGCGAGAACCCCGAAGGACAACAAACAAAACAAGATCAAACGGCTCTTTGATGCCGCCGGCTTGACGCAAGTGGTAAAGAAGGGCGATCTTGTGGCCATCAAGATCCACTTCGGAGAGCATGGAAACGATTCTTATGTAAATCCAATTCTGGTCAGGCCCATATCCGAAAAGGTGCGATCGATTGGGGCAAAGCCATTTCTCACAGACACCAATACGCTGTACGGAGGAAGCCGGGCCAATGCAGTCGATCATCTGCAGACTGCAGAGGACCACGGCTTTTGCCAGACTGTGGCGGGAGCCTCCGCGATTATCGCTGACGGCCTGCGAGGGGACTTCTACAGTGAGATCGAAGTTCCAGGAAAGCATTTCCAAAGGGTCAAGATCGCGGGTGAGATCGCATTTGCGGACAGCATGATAGTAGTATCCCATTTCAAGGCCCATCTTCCAGCGGGATTTGGTGGGGCCATCAAGAACCTGGGTATGGGATGCGCTTGTCCGCTCGGCAAGGCCGAGCAGCACTCCACGAGACCAATCTTCAATGCCGAGATCTGCAGCGGCTGCGGCACCTGCGAGGACAACTGTCCGAAGCATGCCATAACTGTGAGAAAACAGATCACCGCAATAGATTACGACCTGTGCACTGGATGCGGCAAATGCCTGCGCCTCTGCCCCACTCATGCCCTGGACTTTGAATGGTTTGTCGATGTTCCACCGTTTATGGAGAGGATGACCGAGTATGCTCTGGGAGCCATGGCTGGAAAAGAGGGACGAGTGGGGTTTTTCAACTTCCTGATAAATATCACTCCGGACTGCGATTGCGTTCCCTGGAGCGATGCATCCATTGTGCCTGACATAGGAATCCTGGCCTCGACAGACCCAGTGGCCATAGACCAGGCCAGCTACGATCTGGTCAATCGGCAGACCGGCCTCACCAACTCGGCTCTGCAAACGAATCACGAACAGGGAAGGGACAAGTTCCAAGGTGTATGGGAGAGCACTCAAGGCAATATCCAGATGGACTATGGCGAGAAGATTGGTCTTGGAAAGAAGGAGTACCGACTGATTGAGATTTGAGAGGGTGAGATACAATGAAGGTTGTGGCATTTAACGGCAGCCCCAGGAGAGATGGCAATACAGCCGCTCTGCTCGCCGCAGTCCTCCGGGAGCTGGAGAGCCAGGGTATTGAGACGGAACTTGTGCATCTGAAGGGTCCTCTTTCCGGATGCATCGCCTGCAACAAGTGCTTTGAGAAGAAGAATGGCCGATGTGCCCTCGACAAGGACATGATCAACGAGTGCATCGAGAAGATGGCTGCTGCTGACGGCATAATCATAGGCTCGCCCACCCACTTTGCCGATCTCACTGCACAGACCAAGGCCCTCATCGATCGTGCGGGATTTGTGGCCAAGGCCAATGACGACATGTTCAAGCGCAAGGCAGGAGCGGCGGTGGTGGCTGTGCGCCGGGCTGGGGCAATCCATGTCTTCGACTCCATCAACCACCTCTTCCTCATCAGCCAGATGATAATCGCAGGCTCCAGCTACTGGAACATCGGCATGGGCCTTCATGAAAAGGATGTGGAAAAGGATGCCGAGGGGCTGCAGACTATGAGGATATTAGGACAGAATATGGGGTGGCTCCTCAAAAAGATCAAGGAGTAGTTGGGACCGAAGTGCCTTTTTCTTTCATCTGTTTTTGCCTACTCGATCCAATGGTAACCCGGGTCCTTGATCCTGTTAAAATTGCGTATGAGGTCTGCGGCATCCTTCCGACTGAAATTGGCCTCCATCATCCTGGAACAGACAAAACGCAAAGCAATCTTCTGCATCTTGACCTCAGTACAGTCATCTGGTTTTGAGATCAGCCCAAATAACTCAAAGAGATGCTCTCTTTCATTCATATGTGCGCTTTTGCCCCACTTACCAAACATCTCTGCAGCTTGATCCAACAAATCCTGATTAAAGGTCTCAGGGAGAATGAATCCCTCAAACTGCTGCATGAACTCCTCTCTTCTCAAAATGATCGCCCTCTTTGCCCAAGCCATTTAGTGGGCTTTATCTTCCAATAAAATAGTTTAAAGCTGAAAATTGATAAATGTATCTTTGGGCAGAGACTATTTAGAAAACAATTGAGACCGAAAAATAGAAGATAAATTAAAAAATAGTTAGATATACACCGCAGTTCCCGGCTCCACATTGATTATCTTTGTGACGCCTCTGGCAAAGTACATGCTCTTCGGATAATTGAACTGGCCATCATAAACCCTGATATTGTGGTTCTGGTTTCCGACAACTGAAAAGCTGAATTTCCCATCGAGAGCATCGCCATTGGTGCCTTCTACGCCGATCAGAACCTTATCCAGGTAAACCTGATAGCCCCTCATTCCCTGGGACTGGATGGTCACAGGTGTGTCGCCTGATGCGACCACCTGAGTGGGAAGGGGTGTGCCGTAGCTTTGAACCTTTGTGGATGTGCTGGTGGTAGTCTGGCCAAATCCAGTTGCGGTTGTCTGGGTATAGCCACCGGTCACGGTGCCTGTCTGGCCATAGGCGGGTGGCATATTGCCTGTGGACGCGCCATTGGTGGCAGTTGACTGGACGGTTGGCGCCTGGCTGATCACATCTACAATGATGGCGTCGCTCGGCTGATTGTTGAGCACGAACAGCAGAACGTGCCTGCCGACCTTATCTGCCAGGAAGTTAATGCTGTTGTAGCCTGCATAGAAATTGACGCGCTTGCTGGTTATGCTCTGGGCGTCAGTCTGGAGAATCTCGTAATAATCGGCCTGTCCGCCAGTCGGGGTGAAAGCTATGAACTGCATGCCGGTTCCAGCCGGAACTATAGCGTACTGAGACCAATCCTGGCTCTTTTGAATCCACAGCTCGTTGCTCCTAGTGGACGCCATTGCCGACTGGTACTGAGTATATGTAATCTCCTGACCGCTGCCGAAGTAGATCCTGGTTGGCAGGTTATGTGTGAGATCGAACTTTACAGGAGTAAATCCTCCAACGATCGGCAGGCTGTTCTCGATATAAAACTCGGAGAGGAAAGAATAAGCGCTGCTGGTGTTCTCGAACTGCGGGCCGTACCACTCATTGGAAAGCTCAGTGTTGAGGCCTCCAATGCCAAAGAGGCTGTTGACATATTCCTGGCTGAAGCCCTCTTCGTTTATACCGAGGGACTGCTCCAGAGAACCTGTCTCTGTTTCTAATGCTGCCGCAACTCCTGTTGCCGCAATTATGGCCAGGAGACAAATGCATAAACAATTAAATCTCAAATATTGCACCTCATTGGATTGCTACTCCAGCATTGTATTATTTAGCTTTTAGTCTCTGATGAGGTTCATCTGAGGCTCATGGAAGATTCAGTAGGTTGCCTCGATGCTCCATCCATTCAGCTTGCCTTCGTCCCTTCTTGCCAGATCCCTGATCGTGAGCGCCCATCTTCCTTTTAACGATTGGCCGAGCAAAGCTGCAATTGAGGCCTTTGATTGAGAATCGTATCTATTTTGCAGGTTTTTTTTGCCAATTCCAGTACGATTGTGTAGAACAGCCCTTTTTCCGCCCGGAGAGATGAGATCCACTCTCAGGTTAGAGATATTTTCGTGGGTTATGTCCACATCTACCACCAGCCTCTTTGCCTTGCCCTCCTGGTCTATGGAGATGAAGTCTTCAACCCCCTTGGAATTGCTGTCGGGAATGTCCTGGCCTGAGCACGACCTAGCCCGAACCACATGGTCTGCCATCTCCCTGCCGATCACAAAGGTAATGACCCGGCCAGGCTCCCCAATATTTGATATCATCAGCCCCGAGTCAGAGCCGTCCCACAAGACCGAAGCGGGACTGGTATCATGGCTGAGTGCAATGGCCTGCATCCGCCGGTAGAGATCCGTCTCGTCCCCCAGGCTGCGATTGGTCTCCAGGTCCAAGCTGCCGTCCGCCTGAAGGAGACCGCACTGGTAATGCCTGCTGGCCGTTCCTCCTTGCCACTCATTTGAGCCCAATGAATCGCAGTGATAGACGGCCAGGCCGCTTGCTGGAATAGAGGCATCCAGGTCAACTCCAAAGCGGTTCTCTACCAGGAAATACTCATTGATCTTGTCCGTCTCGTAGATCATGACTGTCCCATAATCCCCATGAACAGCCTGATACTCTCCGGGTTGGTTGAGGCGAATGACTCGGTCGCACCATCCCACTAGGTTTCTCAAGAACGCGCACACAGGAGCAGGAGTCCGCCCTTCATCGTTGTGGTTTCCGGCGCTCATCAGACAGAATGCTCCAAGCCCCGCACTCTTCTCGAAGTCGCCATCTCGATTGCCGTAGTCGTACAGATCAGGCCATCGGCAGAGCATATGCCCGCACTCATGGCAGAAGGTTCCGATGGAGAGATCATCTTTCCCTTTTCCCATGCTTGACAGCATATAAAAATAGGTCTTTATGCCATTGTAATCGAGCTCCAGAAAATGATTGTGCGGCCACAACACACCCTGATATTGGGTCTGGCCGGCGTAAAGAAAGCTCATGGCATCGACTACGCCCTCTTCCTGTGAGTCGAATTCCCCTAAATCGAGGCCGTCCTTTACTGCCAGGTCGAGAGCCTCTTTGACCAGAAGGTTCTCTGTGTAATACTGCCGATTGCTGTTTAAGGTTACCGGCCCCACTACCTTATTGGAGTAGTCAAGCTTGCCGTCGGACATCAACCGGAAGTACTCCCTCACCGAACAGAAATTTCCGTTCTCATGATAATCTAGGCCATTGAGAAGGCGATCAACATCCTCCCTCGTAGCGCTGCTCGTTACGTCCTTGAACTGGACGAGCACTGCCAGACCTCGAATCTCGCCTTCGGAGACCCTCCGGCCATCTAAAAGCCCTTTCACAGATCCGAAGGTCCTGAGATTGAGGCTCGGTTTGAAGGCTGAGGCAGGAGGATTCATCCTGGAGTATCTCGCCTCAAACTTGCGGTTTCTGACCTCTTCTGATTCTTTGAAGTGCCTGCGTACTGCCTTAGGAGGGCTTTGAGATAATGCCACGCCACTGGAGACGAACTCGCCTGAGATCAGTTGAGCATAGCAGTAAAGCCCTTGGTCCTGGTCATATACGGCGGTGTAGCCCGACATGCTCTCGTATCGGGAATAGAACTCATCGCCATAAACTCTGAGCTGCACCTCAGGGCCATCATCCTGAGGGAATTTTAAAAACTCCCCAAATATCGAACTCATGACATATCAGACCAACCATCAATTTCTACCACAATGCGATGCGATATCCCAAGTTATTCTCAACTAACTATATAAATATTTCATTGAAGACACGAAACTGCTGAGCGTGCACTGCAAAAATGGTAGAGGGTAAAATGGCGGACGAAGAGAAGAACGCGCGTCAAAAGGCTATTTCTTGCACACACCCTTCTCTATTGCCTCTTTTGCCAGACGGATGGCGCACAGCTCTGAACACATGGTGCAGGTGTCAGTCTCCACGCCCCTCCTGTGACGAATTTGCTTTGCTCTTGCCGGATTAATGGCAGCCTGAAACTGCCCTTCCCAGTTCAGGTCAGCCCGGGCACGTGCCATCTGCAAATCCCAGGCTCGGGCCCTATCACTCACTCCGGGGCGGGTGAGGTCAGCAGCGTGAGCGGCAATGCGTGTGACGTAGGTGCCCTCAATCACATCCTCTTTGGTGGGCAGGTCCAGGTGCTCGGAGGGCGTTGTGGCGCAGAGGAAGTCTGCTCCTGCCATGCCGGCAATCACTCCACCCATGGCAGCGGTAATGTGGTCGTATCCAGGGGCAATATCTGTCACAAGCGGCCCCAGAAGATAGAGAGGAGCCCCGTCAGTCAGGTACTTCATGGCCTTGACGCTGGTCTCTATCTCGTTTGCTGGCACATGCCCAGGCCCCTCGACCATTGCCTGCACTCCTGCGGCACGGGCTCTCTTGACCAGCTCGCCAAGCATTATGAACTCCATGTACTTGGCCCGGTCTGAGGCATCCTCAATGCAGCCAGGCCGCAGTCCGTCGCCGAGAGATAGAGTCAGATCATACTCCTTGGCAATCTCCAGGAGGTAGTCATACTCAGAGTAGTAGGGGTTGTCCTCGCCAGTCTCGCTGATGTACTTCATAGTCAGAGAGCCCCCGCGACTGACCACGCCCATTATCCGCGGATCGTTTCCCAGCCTCTCCAGAGTATTCTTGTTCACACCCACATGGACTGTCACGAAGTCCACTCCGTCTTTGGCATGTTTTTCCAGGGCATTGAATAGCCCCTGGCTGGTCAACTCCTTCCTGACGGCTGCATTGTAAATGGGGACTGACCCCACTGGAACCCTTACAGCCTCCAGGATCTTACGGCGCATGCAATCCAGGTCTCCGCCGGTTGACAGATCCATCACCGCATCCGCTCCGGCTGCTACTGCCGCGAGGGCCTTTTCTACCTCATCATCTGGAGAGTTCAGGTTCTGTGATGTGCCCACATTTACGTTCACCTTGGTGGACAGCATCTCACCGATCCCGGTAGCTGTATTTCGGCCCTCTCGACGGATATTTCTCGGCAGCACTGCCCGTCCTGTCGCCACCAAACGAGCCAGACTCGCCGGTTCTATTGCCTCGTGCCTGGCCACGGCCTCGATCTCAGGGGGCACGCGCCCATTCCTTGCCTCTTCTATCAGCGTCATCGATACCAACTAATATATTGTAAGAGCTGCTTTCGTCTCGCTGGTGTTTATCTCATGGTCGAAGTGCATAAGGTTAGCGGTGCAGCCTTTGATGGCAATGTCTACCTGGTCATGGACAAAAAACCAATTTTGGTAGACGCCGGCATGATGGCAGGACCCACCCTAAAGAACATTATGAAATATATCGATCCAGCCAAGATCGAGATGATAGTCCTCACTCACTGCCACCACGACCACTCCGGGGCAGCGCCGGCACTCAAAGAGGCCACGGGAGCACGTCTCTTATTGAGCGAGAAAGAGGTGGGAGCTGTAGGCGATGAACTGGCGTCGGTATCCTACCTGTTCGGCCAGCAGGCGGCTGTTTATGAGGTGGATGAGACGCTAAAGGAAGGCATGGTCCTGGATATTGGAGACTGGAAGCTTGAGGTCCTGGAGACGCCAGGGCACTCTCAGGGAAGCCTCTGCCTCTACGAGAGGCAAGAGAAGGTGCTCTTCTCTGGAGACACGGTATTTCCGGATGGAAACATCGGCAGAACAGACATGTACGGAGGCAGCACTCCTGAACTGGTCGAGTCCATAACAAGGCTTACGGGACTGGATGTAAAGACCATGTATCCGGGGCATATGGAGACCACAAGCCACGACGTCAACCGTCAGATTCAGATGAGCCTCAGATTCGCCAAGAGCGTCCTCTGAGGTACACCTTTTATATCTTTGAGCCAGACTGTTTATATGGAAGTCTGGCACATAATCGTAATCTGCATTCTCATGGTCCCCATCTTTCTGATCGCCAACTACATCATAGTCAAAAAAGCGGCCAGCGAGAGAAGAATGCGCGACGATAAGCTGGAGAGAGCGGTGGCAGCGAGCGTGGCTGAAACCTATTCTAAAAAGGGTCTCGCCCGTGAGAGCTGGCCCAAGTACAAAGCTGCCAGAAAGAGGAGGAAAATGTGAGACAAAAATGCTTTAATGCCTGGCAGCTCCCACTATGCATAGATGATTGCATTTGAATACCTGGAGCACACTGCAGATATCATGTTTCGCGCGTACGGAAGTACGCAAGAAGAGATGCTCAGCCATGCCGCTTCTGCGCTATTTAAAGCCATGGTAGATCCGGCAACGATTGCCGTCAGGGAGAGCTGGACTGTGGAGATAGAGGCCCCGGATCTCGAGAGCCTCGCCTACCAATGGCTCTCCGAGATCGTCTTTCTCTTCGAGACTGAGTCTGCGGTCTTCTCGACCTTTATAGTTCGGCTCACTCAAGTCGGAGCTATGCCGGACGAAACCATAAAGCTTCATGCTGAAATCGGAGGCGAACGGATTGATCTCAACAGACACGCCTTCGGAACAGAGGTCAAGGCAGTCACCAGGCACAAGTTCGGCATTAAGAAGAACGACCTCTGGTGCATTCAGGTTGTTTTGGACGTGTGACAATGGACGATATCAGCAAGAATCTGAAGAAGATCGACGATAATACTTACGAGGTGCCCATCGGCTACCGGCCCGGTATGCGCGTGCCTGGAAGAATCTTCGTCTCCTCATCTCTGCGAGAGATGGTGGAGCCTGGCACAATAGATCAGGTGGCCAACGTCGCCACCCTTCCAGGCATTGTCAAGTACTCAATGGCCATGCCCGACGCCCACCTGGGATACGGCTTTCCCATCGGGGGAGTTGCCGCCTTCCACGAGAACGATGGCATCATCAGTCCCGGCGGAGTTGGCTTTGACATCAACTGCGGCGTGAGGCTTTTGCGTTCCGACCTGTCGGCAGAGTCAGTGCAGCCCAGAATCAACCTGCTCCTCGATGCTCTCTTTCAGGCAGTCCCCTCAGGTCTAGGTGCCACCGGCAGGCTTCATGCCACAGATGCTCAGCTTACCGAGGCATTCCTCTCAGGAGCCAAATGGGCTGTGGAGGAGGGTTACGGCTTTGAGGCCGACCTCACCCACTGCGAGGAGAACGGACACATGGCAGGAGCCGATCCAGCCCAGGTGAGCATAAAGGCACGCAAACGTGGCAGGCCCCAGTTGGGGACGCTTGGCAGCGGCAACCACTTCCTGGAGATTCAGAGGATTGAAGAGATCTATGACGAGGCTGTGGCCAAAAAATTCGGTCTTTTCAAGGGCCAGATTACTATTATGATCCACTGCGGATCGCGCGGAGCCGGTCATCAGATCTGCACGGATCACCTGGATGTCCTATCGAGAGCCGTGAAAAAGTACAACATCGCCATTCCAGACAAGCAACTGGCCTGCGCGCCGCTGGGCTCACCGGAGGCCAACCATTACTTCGGGGGCATGGTCTGTGCTGCCAACTACGCCTGGGCCAACCGGCATATCATCGCCCACTGGACACGAGAGGTCTTCGAGAAATACATTCCAGGTTCAAAGCTCGACCTTGTCTACGATGTGGCCCACAACGTGGCCAAGATCGAGGAGCACGAGGTTGACGGCAAAAAAGAGCAGCTCTATGTGCACCGCAAAGGAGCCACGCGGGCCTTCGGACCGAGCAGAAGAGAGGTACCGGACGCCTACCGGGCTGTAGGCCAGCCGGTGATAATACCAGGCAGCATGGGCACGTCCTCCTACGTCCTCTGCGGCTGCGACCGTTCTTCCGAGCTGACATTCGGTTCCGCCTGTCACGGCGCAGGCCGGATCATGAGCCGAAGCCAGGCCATCAAGCAGTTCAAGGGAACGGATGTCAAGAGCGCCCTGAACATGCGGGGCATAGTTGTCAAGGCCACCAGTCCAGGAATGCTGGCTGAGGAGGCCCCGCAGGTCTACAAGCCCTCCAGAGATGTGGTGGATGTGGTGCATAATCTGGGAATAGCCACAAAAGTAGCCAGGATGGTTCCATTGGGTGTCTCAAAGGGATAAGAAAGGAAAAGGATTTCTTGAAGCAGAGCGCATATGATCAGGGGTGATCTCGATCTCGACAGTAGGAATAGACGGGGATTTTCTGTACGGGATTAACATAGCCGGGGCGAACGAATATCTCCTGGCGATCCAGGCAATCATTGTCCTCTCTGTGATATTTATCGCCGTATGGATGATCTATCCACGATTTCAAGCGAGTCAGGCAGATTCGACGTGATTGCTGATTGGCAGATTGGCCTGCCTGATTTGCGGATATCGACATTGTGGATATCGACATGTTGCTGAAGGTGGTCTTAGTAGAGCCGCTTTACGACGGCAACGTGGGCTCTGTCGCCCGGGCCATGAAAAACTTCGGCTTTCGCGATCTGGTGCTCGTCAATCCCTGCAAGATCGAGGATTTCGGCCTGGCCATGGCATCTCACGCGAGGGATGTCCTGCAGATGTCACGCACCTTTGGAAGCCTCCCGCAAGCCCTGCAGGGATGCGATCTGGTTGTGGGCACCACTGGCAAGAGGCTGGATGAGGCCCAGCACCATCTGCGCCTGCATCTGCGAGTGCCCTGTTTTACCCCAGAGGAACTCGCGAAAAAGCTCTGCGGAAAAGAGGGCACCGTGGCGCTGCTTTTGGGCAGGGAGGACTGCGGCCTGAATTCCGAGGAGCTGGCGCTCTGCGACATCCTGGTCTCCATTCCAACCAATGGCGAGTACCCGGTCATGAACCTCTCCCATTCCGCGGCTATTCTGTTTTATGAGCTGTCCCAATTAGAGGATGAAGAGGGCGACAACGTGGAGATGGCACATGGCGAGAGCCTCTCTCTCCTGCAAGACCGTACCCGATCGCTCCTGGACGAGGTGAGCTACCCGCCGCACAAGGTCGATTTCACTCTGCTCATGCTGCGACGGATCCTGGGCCGGGCCGAGCTGACTGAGAGAGAAGCTCGAACGCTCCTGGGCCTGATAAAAAGAATTCGCTGGAGGATTGCGGGCTGCGAAAAGCCGGAAAGTCCAGAATGAAAATAAAAAAATAGCAAAGGCAATTTTATCGTCTGCAGCACCTGGCTGCAGATCCATCCAGGGTCTTGGCGGTCTTCATGGCGGCCATGGCCTCCTTATTCCTGCCGTTTCGCCCTCTTGAAGGCATCCTCGACTGCATCTCGGATTATGTAGCCGCCCTTGTGCAGGACAGTGTCTCCGAGTTCGAAATCTCGTTCCATCGATCCGGTGCATGGGTAGGCATGATGCGCCTCAGAGATCCGCTCTCTGATGTCTGGTTGGTCCGGCTCAAGGCCAAGGAGACGCTTGGCCACGAACCATGTGGAGCCACATGGTGCCGACCTGACAACGTTCGCAGCCAAGATGTAGTCCTTGCCCTCTCGGCTCTTTTGGACTGTTACGTCGATCAGAGGGTCCCCGATTCCCGCTTCGGTGAGAAACTTATAGATATTCGGCTTGGAGGGATCCGGGCGAAGTGCGCAGAATGGCTTGGCAAATGCAGCCTCCATCCCCAGCTCAGCAGCCTTTTCCTCAAGTTGCTTTCTCTGGCCGAGCGGCAGCTCACGAGGCGACTCTGAGCCGCCTACAATGCCCTTGATCCCGGCCTCCTTCAGCTTGGGCAGCATCCCGAAGAGGATGTCGGGATGGACGTTGATAACCAGGGCGATGTCTGCCTCAGGAATATTCTGGGGCAAGAGCGGTTCGACATCCTCGATGAAGTCGCCCAATGATGCGGGGTCCGGCATCTCCACTAAAGAGACGATGTTCTCGGCATAGCCTGGCCGGACGTTTCTGCATTGGGTGCATCCCTCGCCACAGGAGATGCAGAAGCCGGAATAGTTGACGAGGTTGCCCACAACCCGCGCACCAAATTCGCCATTGTAGAATGCCACCAGTTTCAAGAGGTCACCACACTTGCAATAGACAATTATGTAATATTGGCCGCTGTACAAATAACGTTTGCGGAGACCTTCGCACAATTGCGTGGATTGGGCCGCATTATGTTCATAAGAAATAACAAGGAGCCGAAAAAAGATTGACAGGCATCATCAGGCTTCAGGCAGTCTCTGCCTGGCCGATGCCGTTCAGCCTGCGCGCGGCATAGAGCAGGGCCGCAAAGCCCAAGCTCATTGAAATCACACAGACAAGGCCGCCCACCATTGGCAGATGGGTGAGCACATTGAGGACTATAAACCCTATCACAAAGCAGGCCAGATCACCCTGCTTGATCTTAGTCTGCTCGTTGATCCATTTGCCGAGAGAAAAGGAGACGAAGGTTCCGCTCAGCATGAAGGCCGCGATAATGAGAAGAGTTGAGAGCATAGCAATGGGCAGGCCCACAACAGTTGCAGCCACCAGCAAAATTGCAATGAATGAGGCTATGATCATGACGAATCCCAAAAGAATCTTAACAAGAGTCGAGCTTCTCACCTCGCCGTCTACCGTCCGGAAGATGCCCGGCAGGTACCGCACAAGGATCAATCCAAGAATGAAATAGCCCAATATGGATAACAGGCTGAATATGCCATAGCCTGTCTCGTAGTCCTTGCTGTCCTTTGGCTGCTCCTCCACTTTATGGAATTTTACTGAAGACGCAAAGCCAGTATTATTGAATTGGTTGGCGCTAACCGTGAGAGTTCCGTTGACCCGTCCAGCGTTGACCACCTGGCCGCCGGCGATGAGGACATCTCTATGAACAGTGTTGCCAGGAAGTATGTTGACCTGGCCGCCTGCTGCCACCAGGTTCGTGCCGATGTTGCCGTCAATGCGAACATTGCCACCGATGACTACCACCTTTCCTCCGACATCGGAGTTGACATCGACCTGGCCGCCGGCAACTATGACATCACCCTTGACAGGGGCATTGATGCTCACTGTGCCGCCGGCAACTATTGCCGAGTCCACCGGGGCGTTGATGATCACTGTGTCTCCGCCCGCAATAACATCATCTGCTACCGGCGTGTCTATGGAGATGGTCTCTCCAGAAAAGGACTGTACAGCAAGTCCGGTCGAAGAGAGCAGAACCGCTGACATCAAAATGAAGATTGATCTAATACACCACATCCCATTCACCTTGATCCATAGTGCCTCTGATCGAATAAATAACCCATGTATCATGGATCACATTTATATTTCCAGGCGGCATATTCGGCCACCAAGTGGGTGAGGCGAAGAGATGAGATGGATGACTTTTGTGATTATGCCGGCATTAGCCTGCTTCATCGCCATAATGGCTGCAATCAGTATGAGCGCGGCTGGCGCAGACTCATCGACAACCGATAGAATAGCCCAGAACTTCACTGAGCACTCATGGGTATTTGTTAACGGCTACATGGAAGAGTCCAGAGTCCTGCAGACTCAGAAGGGCTTTTCCGGCCAGAAGATAGTTCTGGGCACAAGGGGCTCAGGCATGGCCACAAGAACCGTTGACTCCGAGGTATATCGGGACTCAAATATGGAGGAGGCTTCCCTCACCATCTCGGCCAATTATGATTATAAACCCTATACTCCACCGCTCACCCAGAGCGACCTGAGAAATGCTCTCTGCGCCAAGAATTATGAGGTGGGGTCAGTCATGTCCGAGACGTATCTCATAGACAAAGACCTCATAAAGGATACGAAGATCTACCAGAACGATAGCTTCTCAGTTTATGATATCAGCTCAGAGATCCAGGGTACGGCCAAAATAGGTCAGAGGGTGCAGAAGAATGCCAAAACAGTGCCGTCCTTCGTCATGGGCGGGACATACATGGGCTATGCGCAGATAAGGTCTGAGACGGTTGTTGGAAATACCTCAGTTCTGACATTGCCCTGTCCTTGAAGGGCAATGGCATGACCATCATATCCGAGCGGCTGCATGGGCGAGGGCGACCACATCTCGCATCTCCTGGAGACTTTCGGAGTAGTGCAGGTGGCTATTGCAGCTGCAATCGGAGCAGCCGAAACGAAGCTGTGGCAGCAGAGCCTTCCCGATGGCCTGTGCAATTTTGCATTCCAGGTCAACTTCAGTCCTGGTGATGATCGCCTCCACGAAGCTGCAATGTGGCAGAAGATAGTCTATGTGCCATTGTCGTGTCTTTTTGATTCCCTGGGATACCAGGATGTGACGATCCACTCGCTTGAGGCCGCCCGGACCTCTTGCCGAGCCTGTGTAAGAGTAGTAGCCTACAGAGAAGTCCATCGCGCCCAGTGATCCAACCATTATGCGTCTAGCCAGGGGAAGGAATATGATGAGAGAATAGATTCCCTTATCGTTTCTCTCTTGCTGCATAAATATCCTCAGGATGGCTGCTATTTGAGATTGGTGCCATGCAGAGGCATCATGGAGGATCTATACGAGGTGCATATTAAAGGAAGTCTTTTCTATGATAAGAGAGCTAACTCTTGTGGGGTGAATAACAAGTGAAATTATTATTTGCAGCAATCTTTGCGCTAATGCTATCAACCATGGCTATGGCCGCGCCAGAAAGCTACCAGCTTGGCGAATATGTGGTTTTCTTTAATCTGAACACCGATGCGACCTATCAGATACAGACTGTGGATCCCATCGAGGGCTCAGCCTCAACCGTATATCCACTGTTGATTGTAACTGATAACAATACTGGAGCGTCTGTTACCATCACAGAGAACAAAGAGCTTCAGGACGCAAGCATGGGATTGAATAGAGAAGTCTCAGCGCTTCGGTTGATCCTATACAAGGGAATCAATGTCACAGAAAGCGATGAGATGGTAATTGATGGTGCAAATGGCTTTGTACTCTCAGGTTTGCCGATTCCTGGATCCAATCTGCCTGAGATACCATACTATTATGCATCCTATTGGCTTGACAGCAACGAGTGCGGCGACTGTGAATCGCTTTCAGTAGCTACAACGAATGTTGGCATAACTTCGACATATTCGGAAGAGATAACCAAGGCACTCTTGAACAGCATTCACATAGAAAAGGGAGAAGCTGCGGGAACGGCTGCCCCATCGGCCCAAGGTGGACAGGTTCTTCCACCTGCATAAGACATAAACAAACGGCCCGAATAGGGCATCAATACATTTTTTGTAGCCAAATTTATATCCAATGCGACTATTTCGGATTTGCTTCTTCTCAGCGGATCCGCTAGAGGAAGAAAGGAGTGTGAATCGCTATGGACAGACCTATGAGATTATTATTTGTATTTCTGGCGGCAGTTGTGATGGCACAGGGAGGCCTCGGACAGTGCTACTCGCTTCCTGCCCCGGATGAAGGTGAAGAGCGCGTCTTCGCTCAGAACGCCTGCGCAGGTGTGAGCAACAATCCGCCCAATCCCACGGTCTTTACTATTGACGAGCCTAAGACCATTACAAAGATCGGCACATATCATTGGAATGATGCCTCCGGCGAGACTCCGGGGACCATTGGCCTTCAAGACGAGTATGGCTACATATATGGTCCGTGGCAGGCAGTTGGTGATTTTGGAATGGGTGGCGTTCCCAATGCTTACTGGATCGTTTATCTCTCGCCCGCATTGAATCTGCCGGCTGGGACCTATACCATCATCGATTCCGATCCGGCGACCTGGTCTTACACCTATGAGAGTGACAACTGTGGAATTGCCTCAGTCATCGGCATCGAGGCTGGCAGCAGTGCACAGCCTTCCTGGGATCTGACTGGCGTCTGGGACTGCAACGATGGAGGAACGTACTACATTCGTCAATCTGAAGACATCATATGGTGGTTTGGTGAGCCAACCTATGAGCCGGGCGGCTGGTCCAACGACGCGAAAGGCATCATCATTTCAGATACCATAGATCTGGAGTGGTCTGATGTTCCCAAAGGCAGCAACCAGAATGAAGGCACACTTTTCCTGCAGATCGAATCAAACGATCGGTTGACTGCACTACAGCAGACAGGTGGATTCGCTGGAACGATCTGGACCAGAAGAGTCTCCAGCCAGAACCAGCCGAATAACCCA
This sequence comes from uncultured Methanotrichaceae archaeon, assembly GCA_964518035.1. GTDB lineage: Archaea > Halobacteriota > Methanosarcinia > Methanotrichales > Methanotrichaceae > Methanothrix. Next base: position 56,649 of record CAZFFD010000002.1, read on the forward strand.
GAGGGTCAAACCACAACATCTCCTGACGGCAAATGGACGATGGGCACCGGCGACGTCCAGGTGACTTTGTCATGGAATGCCAATGTGGACATAGATCTGCATGTAAAAGATCCGTCCGGAGCAGAGGTCTACTACAACAATCCAACTGTATCATCCGGAGGGCAACTGGATTTGGATAACAAGTGCTCGAATTTTGTAATGGGCAAGCCTGAAAATATTTACTGGCCAACAGGCAAGGCCCCTGCAGGCACATACATAGTCAGCGTAAATTACTACGCAGACTGCACGTCCTCAGCAACTCCGACGGGTCCTGTGGATTGGACTGTCACAACCAAGGTAAATGGAAAGACGAACACCTTTAGGGGAACATTGAACAACGAGGGTGATACACAGGAGGTGACCACCTTTCAATTTTAAACCTTTTTTTTCAGTTCTACGGCATTAATGAGCGCAATTCAAGTGATAGCATCGGGAAAGTACTTATTCCAGAAGCATACATGCTGAATGCCCATTGGATCTTGGGATTGCATAAAAACGATGGAAGTGGATGAATAAGAGCGGGGTTTGCCAAGCTGGCCAAAGGCGCAGGACTTAAGATCCTGTCTCGCAGGAGTTCGCGGGTTCGAATCCCGTACCCCGCATTACAGACATCGACTTTGCCAATATAGTCCTCCAAGCATTCATTAAAAGGTGAATATAGATCCGGGTTCGAAATTTCGGAGCCAGGATCCTATTCGGCCAACATGCATTTATATCGAGTTATTGGCAGCAATATTTTTTTATCGGATCGGTGCATAGCCAGCCAATTCCATGTAGCCCATGCCAATCTGCTTGCCACCCATATCGCCTTCACGAATTCGCATTATTCCTTCCCAATACTTTACCTCACCTTTTGCGACGTTCATGGTTTGCTCATCAAAGTAGGGCTGCAACGCATACTTGCCAGCAGGCGTTTCGATGACCCAATCCAAAGGATACCTGAAACCAAACCGATCCGAGGTCCACCATCTGGTAGCGGTCAAATTCGCCGAATTTTCTCCATACCACCATGTAACATTTCCGTTGGGATCAATATAAGTCAGGCCGCGCTGATTGGTGATGTCCTTTAATGATGGGGCCTTAAGATTGTACAGCATGACAAAGCTGCCATCGTCAAGACGCATGCTGAACCAATCCCAAGCAGACAAGCAATTGCCAAACCCGCCCCACTGATGATCAAACCAACTATCACCTTGGACCTCGATGCTTCTTCCATCAATGGTAATAGTTCCCGTTGTTGTCATCGATGGGTGAGAATAATAATAGGACTTTCCAGCCATAGGTTCTGAGTCCGAATCCAAGCAAGCCCCTTGGTCACTAAATCCATTTGGCCTGTGAAGGTAGTAATCAGCGTTATCGTTTGCTATGGTTAGATTTAGAGAAAAATTCTGCCCATGACCACCATCATTGGATACATTTCCGCGAGTAGCAATGTTCCAGGAATCCAATTCCTTCCAATAGGTAAGCGCAGTTTGATTGTCCGTGTATCGCCAATAGTCACCCATTTTTGTATCGGTGCCATTGGTTATACTGGCCTGTCCGGAGAAAGCTGCGTATCGATATCGAGGGTGCTGGCTATTGAGAACATCACTTATTGCTGCATGATTGACATAACCGATCAATCCAGGTTGCAGATTTTGGTGGAAGAGTGTATACTGGAATCCATACAGATCACCGGTCTTTACATCCCTTAAGTCTCCTGTCCAATACAGCCACTCAAGAAAAAGCGTGATATTTTTCACTATTGACTGTGGCTGGTGTAAGACATGGTCATCAGGAAAGTCAAATACAAGCTCTGCCCGGCCCGAATTATTGTCTTGAGAAAAAGTCGGCGAGCTGTCGGTATCATATAATATGGCTTCGTCTGATGATGCCGCGGGAATCAGGGCCACAATCAGGCAACTCACGAGGAGAAGCACTTGCCCTAATTCAGGTTTTTTGAGGTATAATTTCATCAGGATGTCTCCTTAAATAATCTAAAGCAATGAACGAAGCAATCCTTAAAGATTTTGGGATGCCACGACATTTAATATTTATAATTATTAAGTTTTCCATAAATTTCAGCATACCCCCTGCCTCTTCTGCTGCCGTCACCTCATCCAGTTGCAGCCCCTCCGAAAGAGACAGACGATGCTGGCCGCCAGGAGCACGGCTATAATGCCTGTCAAGAAGATGCCGTCAAAGACCCCAGCTCCGCCAATAGAGAGGACCAGAGGCTTGGCCTGGTGCAGCTCCAGTGGCGAGAGGGCAGGCAGAATTCCGGGCGTGAAGAGACTCATCAGGTCAGCTCCGACAAGAGTTCCCAATGTGCCGCTGATGTAGGCGAGAGGCGGAGCCCGGCGAAATCCCTTGGCCAGCAAGAGGCCCATGAGAGCTGCCAGGAGAGGCGAGAGCCAGACCGGCAGAACTATTCCCTCGCCAGGAACTGCCTGAGCTGCCCAGTAGGTGATGCCTGCGACCACACCCATCCCCAGCAGAGCTTTTTTAAGGGTCACCTGGTGGCGGAAGATGAGGTGAGCGGATATGAGCAAGGGAATTATGCAGCCGCCCAGGTTCACAGCCAAGATAAGGGGATGAAATGTTGCTGCAGCGTAATCCGAAAATGGGCTCATAAGAGCAACATACCATTCAGGATAGGATGAGATAGGGGCTCTGATGAGCTGGAAGTCTACCATGCTTCCGAGAATCGAGCCGAAGACTGCTAAAGTGGCGTGCCAGTGTGAGAAGCCCACCATCTCAAAGGCGGTCTCCGAGAGACGGAGAAAGAGGTAGATGATGATCAGGGGCGCGACCAGGATGAGCAGCAGGATGACGAAGGCTATTGGCAGCAAGAGCAGTTCGAACAAGATTTAGCACCCACATGTAAGTTATCTGTGATAGTTAATAGAGCTTTCTGATATGCACAATGCTTATTGCCTCGCCGGATTTCTGGAAAACAGAATCGGAATACAACATCATGGTGATATGATATGAGCATCATTACCGGCGGAGTGGCACGAGCCCTCGTGGAAAGCATGATCGACACTGAGACGCAGACGCAGATGTGCGGAATCGAGCTGACGCTGAATAGAGTCGAGCGCTTCACATCCGCTGGGGCCGTAGCCTTTGACAACAGCGAGCGAAAGCTGCCACAGACCGAGCTGATAGATTTCGATCCATCCGGTTGGATTGACCTCACTCCCGGCTCTTACCTGGTGACATTCAATGAGATCGTAAATATTCCGAAAGACGTTGCCGCCCTGGCCCGCGCCCGGTCCACGCTGCAACGCTGCGGAGCGAGCCTTGAGACTGCCCTCTGGGACCCGGGCTACAGGGGCAGAAGCCAGAGCCTGCTCGTAGTCTACAACTCCCAGGGACTGAGGCTGAAGAAGAACGCCCGGCTGATGCAGTTGGTCTTTATTCGGCTGGAGAAAGAGGCTGAGAAGGTATACTCCGGGAAGTACCAAGGCGAGAACATCTGAAGGCTCCGGACGCACCCGCAGGTCATGAAAAAAGGAAAAGACAAAACAGAGCTCAAACCGGGCTTGTGGCCAGAGTTCTTATGGTTTGTATTGTACTATTTCTGTCCATCAAAGAGACGAGAACGACATAGCTTTGCCCTTCCAGGTTCCAGACGGCCAGGTCGTAGCTGCCACCTACCTGGGACAGATCCTCGTCTTTGCTCTTGATGGTGTGAACGGTCACATTCTTTCCTTTGAAATCTACAGCAGTCCAGTTTCCAATCTCCGCATCGCCGTTGGCCTCAACTCCAGATAATCCGCCGATGAGAAAAAGCTCGCAAAGTGCATCTGTACTCATCCTTCTCATGATATCGTCATAGACGCTGATGATAGAGAGAAATGCTGCACCCGGTGCGGCGGTGTTGTTGATGAGAAATTCCTGAGAGATTGTTCCATTCTCACCGGGCTTGAAATCGCCTTTGAAGAACTCAAAGCTCGGACCCAGATCCACAGAGAGAGTCTTCTCAGAGAGTGTCAAGAATTTCGATTCGAATGCAGTGCAGGGCTCGGCCAGGCAGGCTAAGAGAAGCATGGCCAACATAACCGCAAAGAGAGTCTTCATCATCAGGGCTCCAAAACAGAAATAAAATGAGGTCCAGGCCCTTCAAATGGCCTGGATCTCTTCTTTTGTGGCGATCTTGACGTTCTTCTCGGCGAGAACCGTTCTGGCCTTGGCGATGTCGTCCACTCGCAAAATAAGCATGGCACGCTGGGCCCTGGCTGTGACGAAGGCATAGGCGTAGTCCACGTTCACGTTGCTCTGTCCGAGTGTGTTGACGATATCGTACAGGCCGCCTGGTGTGTCCTTCATCTCAACTGCCAGGACATCGGTCATGGAGACTGTGAAGGCATTTTCTTTCAGAACCTTGTAGCCCTTCTCAGGGTCATCCAGGACCATGCGGATGACACCAAAGTCGCCCGCTTCGGCGATGGTCAGCGCCCGGATGTTCACGCCAGCATCTGATAGCGTCTTGGCGACCTTGGCCGTTCTGCCCGGCCGGTTCTCAACAAAAAGGGAAATTTGTTTGATCTCAGACATATTGAAAGCCTCCTATACCTTCCGGTTATCTGTGACTCTCTTGGCTTTGCCCATTGAGCGCGGGATGGTGCCCGCCTCGACCAGATCTACCTCTGCAGCTATGTTCAGCACGCCTTTTAATTCTTTTGAGACTTTCTTCTTCAGCTTCATCAGGTCTCCGATCTTGTCAGAGAAGCCGGTCTCGGTCAGCTCCACTCTCACAGTCATCATATCCAACGGTCCCTTCCTGTCCACGATGATCTCCCAGTGGTCGCCGACCTCGGGGATCTTCATCAAGACGGACTCGACTTGGCTCGGGAAGACGTTGATGCCGCGAATGATGAGCATGTCGTCAGTTCTGCCCAAGATTCTCATGATCCGTGGGTGGGTTCTGCCGCACTCGCAGGGCTCATTGCTAACGATGGAAAGGTCTCCGATCCTGTAGCGGATGAGCGGCAGAGCATACTTATGCAGTGTCGTGAAGACCAGTTCACCGGTCTCGCCTTCTCCAACAGGCTCCTCAGTCTTGGGATCTATGACCTCGGTCAGGAACATGTCCGCCCAGACGTGGATTCCCTTTTGGACATGGCATTCCGTGAACAGCGGCCCAGAGATCTCGCTCGTGCCATAGATGTCGTAGGCCCTGATGCCTGTGGCGTCCTCGATCCTCTTTCGAGTCTCAAGAGACCAGGGCTCGGCTCCGAATATTCCGGCCTTGAGCTGGGTGTCATTCTTGATGGAGACACCCATCTTCTCTGCCACCTCCATTATGTGCAGGAAGTAGGATGGAGTGCAGGCTATGGCAGTCGTGCCCAGGTCCTGCATCAGCTCTATCTGCCGCTCGGTGTTTCCTGTGCCTACGGGAAGAACCGCCGCCCCGATCCTCTCTGCACCGTAGTGAGCGCCTAGCCCTCCTGTGAACAGGCCGTAGCCGTAGCCAACCTGCACAACGTCATCCGGGCCGAGGCCGATGGATGTGAAGGCTCTGGCCAGCGACTCGGACCAGGTCTCGATGTCGCCCTTGGTGTAGCCGACAACGGTTGGCTTTCCAGTGGTGCCGCTGGAGACGTGATAGCGCACAACCTGACTCTTGTGGGCGCTGAACATGCCTGTGGGGTAGTTGTCCCGCAGGTCGGTCTTTCTGGTGAAGGGCAGCTTGACCACATCGGCGAGGGTCTTGATATCGGAAGGCTCCACGCCGGCTTCATTGAACTTTCGCCTGTAGAAGGCGGAATGGTCGTAAACATATCGCACCACGGACTTGAGCCGATCCTCCTGGAGGGCGTGCAGGTCCTCAAGAGGCATGCGCTCAATATGCGGATCCCAGTAACCGGACATTGATGATCAACCTGAGACAATGAAACCCTGGATAGATAAAAAGCAATCGATTCGATTCCCTATCGTTTTTCTTCGTAAAGATTTATATCTCAGATCGTATTGATCCATGCAATCAGGAGGGAGCTACAACGACATCGGTCGCGCTTTGCAACGGAGCCTTTTGCATCGGTGGAAACCCGGTTAGAGCCGACCAGCTGGAAGGATGCCCATGACTGATCAAAGCGATCGCGTCAAGCCATTCACACTCTCTGAACTCGAATCACATCTCTGGGAAGCTGCCAACATTCTTCGGGGACCAGTGGATGCAGCGGATTTTAAGACCTACGTATTCCCGCTCCTATTCTTAAAGAGCATCTCAGACACTCATGACGAGGAGTACCATGTAGCTTTGAAAGAGTCCGACGGAGATCTTGAATTCGCTCAGTTCTCACAGAACTACAGGTTCAAGATACCAGAGAATGCTCACTGGACTGATGTTCGAACAGTAACCTCCAATGTTGGGCAGGCGCTCCAGAAAGCGATGCGAAGCATAGAAAAGGCAAATCCCAACACTCTTTATGGTATTTTCGGCGATGCGCCGTGGACGAACAAAGAACGGCTCTCCGACTCATTGCTCTGTGACCTCATTGAGCACTTCTCTTGCATCAACCTTGGCAACCAGTCAGCTCAAGACGACATGCTCGGGCAGTCCTATGAATATTTGATCAAAAAATTTGCCGATTCCACTAACAAGAAGGCAGGAGAGTTCTATACTCCGCGTCCTGTGGTGCGTTTGATGGTGAATATCCTTGATCCCAAGGAGGGAGAGACCATCTACGACCCCGCCTGCGGCACTGGCGGCATGCTGCTGGGAGCCATTCAACATGTCAAAGAGAATAATGGTGACGTCCGCAGGCTATGGGGCAAGCTCTTTGGACAGGAAAAGAACCTCACCACCCACACCATCGCTCGCATGAACCTAATACTGCATAATGCTGCAGATTTTAAAATCGAGCATGGCGATGCCCTACGCCGTCCAGCCTTTTTCTCAGGAGACAACCTGGCTACGTTCGACTGTGTGATCGCCAATCCGCCGTTTTCGCTGGAAAACTGGGGAGAAGAAGTCTGGCCCAATGATCCCTTTGGTAGGAACTTCGCAGGTGTGCCACCAAACAAGAAGGGTGATTACGCCTGGGTGCAGCATATGATTCGTTCAATGGCCCCAAATACCGGTCGCATGGCCGTAGTGCTGCCCCACGGAGCACTTTTTCGCACGGGAAAAGAGGGAACTATTCGCCGGAAGATTATCGACATGGACCTGCTCGAAGCAGTAATCGGCCTTGGACCAAACTTGTTCTACGGCACAGGGCTGGCTGCATGTATTCTGGTTTTCCGCCAGCGAAAGGCAATAGACCGAAGGAATAAGATCCTCATTATCGATGCCTCAAAAGAGTATCAGATTGGACGTGCTCACAACGAATTGAAGCCCGAGCACGTCGAGCGAATATATGGTTGGTATCAGAACTTTAAAGACGTGGATGGCATTGCCCGAGCGGTCAGTCTGGAGGAAATTGCAGCCAACGACTACAATCTCAACATCCCTCGCTACGTAGAGCCCAAAAACGACCTGGAACCGATTACATTAGAAGAGGCAATGGAGCAACTGCAGACCAGCGCAAGGGCCACATTCGCAGCCGAAGTCCGGTTGATAACCATTCTAAAACGAGAAGGGCTGCTCGAATGACCACAATCACTCAATCTGAACTGGAGTCGTACCTCTGGGGTGCAGCGATGCGGCTGCGCGGCACCATTGACGCAGGCGACTATAAGCAATTCATCTTTCCGTTATTGTTCTACAAGCGCCTTTGCGATGTCTTCGACGAGGAGACTGAGGCTGCCTTGGATGAATTTGGCGGAGATCAGGCTTCTGCCGATTTCAGAGAGATTCATCGATTTCAGATACCGTCTGAAGCCCATTGGCGAAAAGTGCGTCAGACAGCCAAAGACGTAGGCCGCGTCTTGCAAAGCGCTCTGCATACTATTGAGATTGCAAATCCAGGCAAGCTCTACGGCATATTCGGCGACGCGCAATGGACCAACAAAGATCGAATCTCCGACGCCGACCTGCGTGATCTGATCGAGCACTTTTCCTCGCTCGAGCTCACCGTAGCCAACCTGCCAGAGGACGAGCTGGGCCAGGGCTATGAATATCTTATCAAAAAATTTGCTGACGACTCAGGCCATACAGCAGCCGAGTTCTACACCAATCGCACCGTCGTTCATCTGATGACCGAGATGCTCCAGCCGGAGCCCGGCGAGAGCATCTACGATCCAACATGTGGCTCAGGCGGTATGCTGCTTTCCGCAATTGCTCATCTGCGCCGTCAGGGCAAGGAATGGAGGAACGTGCGACTTTTTGGCCAGGAGCGCAACCTGATGACCTCATCCATTGCTCGCATGAACTGCTTCCTGCACGGCATTGAAGACTTTCAGATCGAGCGTGGCGACACCCTCGCAGAGCCCAAGCTGGTACAGGGAGACCGGCTCAGGCGTCTCATATGCCATATGGTTAGCTGGCCCGCCAGACCTCGCAGAGCCCAAGCTGGTACAGGGAGACCGGCTCATGCAGTTTGATGTAGTATTTGCCAATCCGCCCTACTCAATCAAGCAGTGGGACCGCGCTGCTTTCGCCTCTGATCCCTGGGGCCGCAACATATTCGGCACTCCTCCACAGGGCCGGGCGGACTATGCCTTCTGGCAGCACATCCTCTGCAGTCTTGCGCCCAAGAGCGGTCGCTGTGCCATTCTCTTTCCGCACGGCGTTCTCTTCCGCCAGGAGGAAACGGAGATGAGGACAAAGATCATAGATGCAGACCTCATAGAGTGCGTCCTGGGCCTTGGGCCAAACCTGTTTTACAACTCACCGATGGAAGCCTGTGTCGTCATCTGCCGCACTGCCAAGCCCAAAGAGCGTCAGGGCAAAATTATCTTTATCAATGCGGTGAGCGAAGTCACCCGCGAACGCGCTCAGAGCTTTCTCACTGACGGGCACGTTGAGCGCATTGTCCAGGCCTATGTGCAGTTCAAGGACGAACCTGGCTTTTCTCGGGTCGCCATGCTTGAGGAGATACGAGCCAGGGAAGGCAATTTGAGCATACCGCAATATGTCGCACCAGCAACACCGCAAGGCACAGATGGTAATACGAATATAGACAATGATGAGAGGAAGCTGGACATTGTGCTTGCCGACTGGCTGGAAAGCTCTCGTATCTTGCGAGAGGCGTTGGCTGCCATTATGACGGAGGAATCATGACAGGAAAGTATCGCATATTCATCAGTTCTGTGCAGAAAGAGCTGGCAGCCGAACGTCGGGCCGTGCGCGATTTCGTTGAGGGCGATGCGCTACTGAGAAGGTTCTTCGATGTGTTTCTGTTCGAGGATCTCCCTGCGTCGGATCGCAGAGCTGACGAGGTTTATCTCGAAGAAGTGGACCGCTGCGATATCTATGTAGGACTATTCGGCAACGAATACGGCAGCGAAGATTCCGAGGGCTGCTCGCCCACGAAACGCGAATTTATTCGTGCCAAGGCCAAAGGCAAAGCTCGGTTGATATTCGTAAAAGGCTCGGACGACAAAATGCGCCACCCATTGATGCTTGCACTTATCCGCAAGGCAGGAGACGAGCTGATCCGCCGCCGGTTTAGCAGCGTGAATGATCTGTTGGCCGGGCTTTATGCCAGCCTTGTGGACCACCTGGAGCGCACCGGTGGCATTCACTTTGGCCCGTTCGACGCTTCTGCCTGCCAAAAGGCAAATCTTGACGATATCTCAAAGAAAAAGGTCTCAGAGTTCCTGGTCCGTGCCCGTGCGGAGCGCAGCTACCGGCTCGGCCTGCGCTCACCTTTGCGAGCAACGCTAAAGCACCTCAACCTCCTTGAAGGCGACATCCCCACCAACGCTGCAGTGCTGCTTTTTGGCAAGGAGCCGCAACGATTTCTGCCCACATCACTTGTCAAGTGCCTGCACTTTCACGGCCCGGAGATCAGCAAGCCCATTCCGTCTTACCAGGTGTTCAAAGGCACACTTTTTGAGATGGTGGACCAGTCGGTTGATTTCGTTCTCTCGAAGATTGACCGCTCTGTGGGGACGCGTGCCCTCGGTCCGCAGGCTCCAGTCACCTACGAGCTTCCACCTCAAGCCGTGGCCGAGGCAGTGGTCAATGCTGTCGCTCACCGTGACTACGCCTCCAACGCCTCAGTTCAGGTCATGCTTTTCTCTGACCGGCTGGAGATCTGGAATCCGGGAGAGCTGCCACCGCCGCTGAGCTTGCAATCTTTAAGCGAGCCGCACCCTTCAATCCCGCATAACCCGCTCATCGCCGAACCGCTATTTCTAACCCGCTACATCGAGAGGGCTGGCACGGGAACCCTCGACATGGCCAGGCTTTGTGCAGAAGCGGGCCTGCCCGCACCTGAGTTTCGGGAGGAGCAGGGGCAGTTCATCCAGGTACTACGGCGGCCACAAAGGCCGGCTTTGGCGACGGAGGCCAAAGACAGCGATAAGGTGCTGTGGGAGCGCGCCATGAGCGACGTAGGCCGGGCGTTTCCAGGCGCGACCGCACAAGTCACCGCACAAGTCGCCGCACAAGTCGCCATCTTCTGCCAACGGCCAAGAGCAGCACGGGAGATCATGGAGCACCTCAATCTGCACCACTGGAAGACATTTCAGGCCAACTACCTAATTCCACTGATCAAGGACGGCTTGCTGGAACGCACCATTCCGGACAAGCCCACCAGCCGTTTGCAGAAGTACCGCCTCACAGACAAAGGCCGGGCCTGGCTTGCCGGAGAGAGATCGTGAAGGAGATCATCCCGGCGCAGGGGGGCCTGCGGCCCAATCCGGACTGGGCAAAGCTGCCGCTATTCGACCGCAAAGGATGGCGGACTCTACAGTTCGCCGAATTTGCTGAGAGCGTGAATGAGCGCGTCGAGCCTAGCAGGGCGGCGGAGGAAATCTACGTAGGACTGGAGCACCTTGATTCACAAAATCTGCATATCCGGCGCTGGGGCAAGGGCAGCGATGTCATTGGCACCAAGCTGCGTTTCCGGAAGGGAGACATCATCTTTGGCCGCCGCCGGGCTTATCAACGCAAGCTGGCCGTGGCGGAGTTCGACGGCATCTGCTCGGCGCACGCAATGGTTGTAAGGGCAAAGCCGGATGTTGTGCTGCCGGAGTTTTTGCCGTTCTTGATGATGAGCGATCGCTTCATGAATCGAGCCGTCGAGATTTCGGTCGGCTCGCTCTCGCCAACTATCAACTGGAAGACGCTCAAGCTGCAAGAGTTCGACCTGCCGCCGCTCGACCGGCAGAGGCGCATAGCGGAGATGCTGTGGGCGGTGGATGAGGCGATGCGAACAGCTTTCTCCTTGAGCGAAGCAATAATGCAATACCAAAAATCGCAAATCAGAGAGGCCATGCGCGCACATGTTCAGGTCTCCAACAAAAGTCATGATGCAAGGCCACTTGGGGAACTGTTCAGCGAGCGAAGGGAGACTGGCTTTGGAAATCTGCCCATCTTATCTGTAACAATCGAGGGAAAAATCGTACATCGAAATTCGCTCGAACGGAACGTCATTGACAAGACCGGGCGCGAGAAATACTTTCGAGTGTGTCCAGGAGACATTGCTTACAATACTATGAGGATGTGGCAAGGAAGTTGTGGCGTGGTTGGTGAAGATGGCATCATAAGTCCTGCCTACACAGTTTTGATTCCACGCAGGGATACATGTGATCCAATTTTTTGGAATTACGTTTTCCATACAACTCAACTACTGGAATGGTTCAGGCGGTTTTCGACTGGCGTCGCAGCAGATCGATGGCGTCTTTATTATAAAAGTTTTGCCGAGATCCTAGTGCGAGTTCCATCATTATCTCTGCAGATAAAATTTGGTGAAAATTTCACACGTTCTGGATATGCTACCGCAGAAGCGCAAGCAAATGTGGCACGGCTTTCAAGTGTGCTTCAATCCGCGGTTAATTCGTTGTCAGAGGTTCTCAAGGAGGGAAGTTATGAAGAGCTTAACTGAATTAGACTTAGACATAATAGAGATGATGATTCTGGTGCTGCTCTCCAGTCTGACCGTTTCTGCGAGCCCGTCTCGATCAATGTGGCAATTACAGGAGTCACAGAGGGGAACTATATGACCTTCACCGAATCCAACACCGTCGAGCAGATGATCCTCGATGCCGCCACCAAGCCCGGCAGCGATCCCCGACAGGGCCGCTGGACCTACATCCCAGCCGCAGAGATCCCGCGCCTGCCCGGCGACATCATGGTCGAGCCGTGGCTGCGTGAAGCCCTCATCCGCCTCAATCCCGAAATGGCCGCAGATCCCGATCGCGCCGACGAGGTCATCTACAAACTGCGCGCCATCCTTCTCTCAGTCAACGCAGACGGCCTGGTGCGGGCCAATGAGAACTTCATGGACTGGCTGAGGGGAGACAAGACCATGCCCTTCGGCCCGGGCGGCGAGCACGTGCCCGTGCGCCTGCTTGACGCCCTCGATCCGGCCAACAACAGGCTCACTGTGACCAACCAGTGGACCTATCAGGCCGGGCCGGTGGAGAAACGCTTCGATGTGGTCTTTGTGGTAAACGGCCTGCCGCTGGTGATCGGCGAAGCCAAGACACCCACTCGCAGCGCGGTGACCTGGTTTGACGGAGCCTTCCAGATCAACCAGATCTACGAGAAGGAGGCTCCGGCCATGTTCGTGCCCAATGTCTTCTCCTTTGCCACAGAAGGAAAGCGGCTACGCTATGGTTCCGTGCGCATGCCCATTGAAATGTGGGGACCGTGGCGGGACGACGGCAACCGGGAGGAAGGCCAGCTTGAGCATGTCAGGGCCACAGTGCAAAGCTTGTTGCGCCCAGAGGTAGTGCTGGATATCGCTTGCAACTTCACACTCTTTGCCACCGACAAAAAGCACCGGCGCATCAAGATCATATGCCGCTATCAGCAGTACGAGACCACCAACAAAATCGTGGCCCGCGTGGTCAAGGGCTACCCCAAGAAGGGCCTCATCTGGCACTTCCAGGGCAGCGGCAAGTCGCTGCTGATGGTCTTTGCAGCCCAAAAGCTCAGGCTGCACCCCAAGCTCGGCAACCCAACAGTCATAATCGTGGTGGACCGAATCGACCTCGACACGCAGATCACTTCCACCTTCAACGCCGCTGATGTGCCCAACATGGTAGCAGTGGCAAGCAGAGAAGAGCTGCAGACGCTGCTTGGTCAGGACGTGCGCAAAGTGCTCATAACCACCATCCACAAGTTTGCTGATGCCGGGGGCCGGCTCAACGAACGCTCGAACATCATCGTAATGGTAGACGAAGCGCACCGCACGCAGGAAGGCGATCTCGGCAGAAAGATGCGTGAAGCTCTGCCCAACGCATTTCTTTTCGGCCTGACAGGCACTCCAATCAACCGCGCCGACAGAAACACCTTCTGGGCGTTTGGTGCCGACGAGGACGAACACGGCTACATGAGCCGCTACTCCTTCCAGGATTCCATCCGTGACCATGCCACCCTGCCGCTTCATTTCGAGGCTCCGGAGATCAAGCTCAAGATAGACAAGACCGCAATTGATGAGGCCTACCAGGCGATCACCGGCACTTTAAGCGAGCAGGACAGAGACGACCTGGCCAAGCGCGCCGCCAAGATGGCAGTCCTTGTCAAGAATCCGGAGCGCATCCGGGCCGTGGTGGAGCATATGGTCAGACACTTTCAGCAGAAGATTGAGCCAAATGGATTCAAGGCCCAGGTGGTCGTCTTTGACCGCGAGTGCTGCGTGCTCTACAAGCAGGTTATGGACGTTCTGATCAGCCCCCAGTCAAGTGCCGTCGTCATGACATCAGCTCAAGGAGATCCTCCCGAATGGAAACAGCACATCCGCGACAAAGACGAAGAGGAGAGGCTTCTGGACCGTTTCCGTGATCCCGCCGATCCACTCAAGTTCGTGATCGTCACCAGCAAACTGCTCACCGGCTTTGATGCACCCATTTTGCAGGTGATGTACCTCGATAAACCCATGAAGGACCACACCCTACTTCAAGCCATCTGCCGGACGAATCGCACCTTCGGCCAGGAGAAGACGCACGGCTTGATCGTGGACTACATCGGCATATTCGACGATGTAGCCAAAGCACTGGATTTTGATGAAAAAGCCGTACAAAAGGTCGTTACCGACATCGAAGAACTGCGCAAAGCCCTGCCATTGCAGATGGAAAAATGCCTGGCCTTTTTCGCCGGTGTGGACCGCAGTGTGGCCGGCTACGAAGGACTTTGCACCGCCCAGCAGTGTTTGCCTGATAACGATACGCGTGATAAGTTTGCCGCTGAGTACATAACGCTAGGCACAATCTGGGAGGCGCTGTCACCTGAACCTTGCCTCAGCCCCTATGAGAAGGATTACCGTTGGCTGACACAGGTTTACGAGTCCGTCAAACCGCCCAGCGGAAACGGTAAGCTCCTCTGGCATGCATTGGGTGCCAAAACCGTAGACCTCATCAACAAGAATGTTCATGTAGAGTCGGTTCGTGATGACATCGAAACTCTCGTTCTTGATGCTCAGGTGTTAAGCGACATCTTGAAAGATGCAGATCCCGAAAAGAAGGGACGTGAAATCGAGATCATGTTGATTGCCAGGCTGCGCAAACACCTGGGAATTTCCAGGTTCCTGGAATTGGGCGAACGTCTGGAGAAGGTGAAGGAACGCCATGAGAAGGGATTTCTCACCAGCCTGGAATTCCTCAAGCAGATTCTTGAAATCGCTAAGGATGTCGTTGAAGCTGAAAAGGAAACAGATCCAGAGGAAGAACGCAACCGCGCTAAGGAGGCACTTACGGAGCTGTTTTCAGAAGCTAAAAATAAAAATACACACATCATCGTTGAACGAATCGTCGCCGATATCGATGACATCGTCAAGAAGGTCCGTTTCCCAGATTGGCAGCACACCAGCCAGGGCGAACGCTTGGTACAAAAGGAGCTGCGCAAGGCACTTCTGAAGTATAAATTGCATACTGACCAGGATTTGTTTGATCGGGCTTATGCTTACATCCGTCAGTACTACTAATACGAATATGGTTTTGCCGATCTGGCTTGTCGAACGAATCGCATGAAAGAACAAACATGCGCATAAATAGATCTATAAAGAGGCCATCCCTCAATGTCCCTCAAGGAACTCAAATCCCGTGTAGCTCTCGGTGAAGACAGCCGCCGCCAGTTCAAGCAGGACATCACAAATGCCGATTCCCTGGCAGCGGAGATGGCAGCCTTCGCCAATTCAGAAGGCGGCACGATCTACATTGGAGTGGCCGACGACGGCACTCTCCTGGGGCTGGATAAAGCAGACGTTGCCCGCCTCAACCAATTGATCAGCAACGCTGCCTCGCAAAATGTGAGAAGCCCACTGACAGTACAAAGCGCCAACGTGGCCGTGGGCAAAGGCCGCGTGGTTATAGCGCTCACCATCCCCAAGGGTCTCGACAAGCCCTACTTCGACAGAAACGGCGTGATCTGGCTGAAGAGCGGGGCCGACAAAAGACGGGTGAACTCAAAAGAGGAACTGAGGCGACTTTTCCAATTCTCCGACCAGTTCCACGCCGATCAACTGCCTACCCGAGCCGGTATTGACAAGCTGGACAAGATGCGTTTCAGGGACTTTTTGCGCGATGCGTATAATCTGGATTATCCAGAGTCACAGCCGGAGCTATTGCGTCTGCTGCAAAACATGAGTCTGGCCACAGATGATGGCATGTTAAATCTGGCAGGAGTGCTCCTCTTTGCCGAACGCCCGGAGTGGATCAAGCCCTTATTCATCGTTAAAGCCATTCGTTATCCTGGCAATGTCATTCACTCCACCGAGTACCTGGACACTGAGGACGTCTCCGGGCCGCTCTCTAAAATCTTTGATGATTCGCTGGCATTCGTCATGAGAAACCTGCGCAAAGTACAGTTTGGACAGGGCGTGAATGCTCCCGGCATTCCTGAGATCCCACAGTCAGTTTTTGAAGAGCTGCTGGTCAACGCACTGGTTCACCGGGACTATCTAGTGAACGCTACAATTCGGCTATTCATTTTCGACGACAGGATTGAGATCATCAGCCCAGGCCATCTGCCCAACAACCTGACCGTGGAGAAGATCCTCTCCGGCATTTCGAATATCAGAAATCCAATTCTCGTGTCCTACGCGGCCAAAGGACTGCTTCCTTACAAAGGATTAGGATCAGGAATCAAACGCGCTCTGGAGGACTGGCCGAATATCAGTTTCACTGACGACCGGGAAGGATCCATGTTCATTGCCACAGTCCACCGAAAAGAGCTTGAAGGTCCGGAGTCGTCGGAAAAGTATTCCCAGAAAAGTACCCAGAAAAGTACCCAGAAAAGTACCCAGAAAAGTACCCAGAAAATCCTCGAACTAATGCAGAATGATCCGACAATCACCATCGCAGACCTTGCGCTCAGCATAGGCATTACAGAGTGGGCTATCAAGAAGCAAATAAGAAAAATGAAAGCACAGGGCCGCATCCAGCGCATCGGCCCGGACAAGGGCGGCCACTGGCAGACGATGAACTGACCGCCCCCGGATGATCCGAGATGGTCTGCCGAAGCGCACCATCTCGGAAGATCCGACTCCGCCCCAGTAGAGACGCCGCCTGCCGGATCACCCGGACTGATTCTCCCGGATATACTCGATCATGTCTCCGGATGTGACATTTACCGTCTCGCCCACATAATGCACATCAGGAATCTCCTGCAGCGACTCGACATCGTACACCCTCGGACCGTACTGATATCCGTTATCCTCCAGCCACCAGTCTGGATATCCGATATTTGAAACGGTCTTATTCTCGATATCGTTATACTGCCCATTTCTGTAGGTGACTATCAACCGCTCCAGCAGCTCTGTCCAGCTTTTCAGGTTCTCCATTGATGTCGAATTGGTGTAGTTCGTCAGGAATAGCCTGGCAGCCGTTTCATTCTTCTCATACAGATCCAGGGCCTGCGCTTCTATCTCAGGCTGCCGGGACAGGGCTGCCCCCTCCAGGCGGGTCTGCTCGGCCTTGATGCTTGGAATCATCTCAGAATACATGAGCCGGGCCCAGTTTTCCACCATTTCAAACGGCCAGAAGGCCACGTTCATGTCGAAATCCCAGTGGGAGCCATTCTGGTATGCGGCAGGAATGCCGAGAATGCCGGCGTAAAACGGAGCATAGCAGGTCTCAGATGGCGAAGACATCCCCAGCCAGCAGACGCAACCAATGGGATCAGGCAGACTGCTTCTGGCCTGGGCCACATAAGAGTAGCCGCACGCGTCTGTCGAGATCGGCCTCGCCCATGCTCCGGGCTTCAGCTCATCCGGATACAGCCGATCATGTGTGTCGAACGGTCCCCAAAATCGATAGGGATCGCCAAACGGACCGCCCGCAGGGGACGCAGTCTGATCGAAGACAGTGCCCTCATAGTGATCCCGGTAGAGGTCAAAGGCCTCGGTCAGATTTATGGGCTCGTCAGGAACGACTGAGAAGGGATATTTCTTTGTAAACGGCCCTTCAACATAAGGTGAAAGATTCAGAGACGGTGCAACTCTGTCTAAAATCCGCCAGACACGACCCAATGAGTAATATGGATGCGAATACTCTCCAGCGCCAAATGCAACAGTCCAGTCTAGCGGGCCGTCAGCCGGCGCCCACCATTTCATGGCTTCAGCATCTGTGAAGAGGTTTTGGCAGTAGACCTGATCAGGGTTTTCAGGATCAATTTCCCTGATTCTGAACTCGTTAGCAGCCACGAAGAACTCGCCATCCGGGACCTTCTGTGCGACCCAATATCCGCCTTTGCCTGACGGCGTCCCTCCGCACATCTCCATGACCCAGACCTCTTCAGGATCACCGTAGATCAGTGTCTCACCCGTCCCATAATATCCATAATCATCAATGAGCTGCCCTGTGAGGTTTACCGCCTCCCTGGCAGTTTTGCATCTCTCCATCGCAATGTTGGAAAGCTCTGAGCTATAGAATATCCGCGTTCCTATCTCAGGATCAGGATGAATCTTTGCAAAATCAGTGCACTCTCCAGACATCAGCTGATGTTCATTGATCATCCCATAGGTGCCGGTGAGGTAGGCATAGGTATGGTTCACCTGATCAATGTACCCTATTATGATCTCATCGCTAGAGGGATCCGCGGAACTATCTCTGAATTCCCCTCCGCTGTTGGGATCGTAGGGGATAGGCCGTTTTGAACCAAGGGTGTGGTTTTGAGCAGGAACATAACCGAAGACTATCGCGTCTTCTCTGACAACTCCTGCAACATCGCCTGGGCCAAAGCCATCATTGGTATGGCCGACAAGTACAGACCCGTCTGCCGAGGCAGACTTGGTGACACCAAACGTTGTGCACCCAAAACAGGGAGAAATAAACACAAACAGTAAACATAGCCACAAAAACAACCTGACTGCGGACATGCAACCATTTGCGCCGTCAGTGAATAAATAATTTATGGCATTTATACAACTAGTTGCGACTAAGATGGCCATTCGGCCCGAATATGTGCGGGCCGACAGACTCACCATCTTGCTTTATTGACTGCATGGCGATATTTCAATGAAGCTGACCCGTTTGCTCAGACCCTCTCAACCTCGGCCTTCACGAGCCTGTGCACCTCGCCTGCGTCCGCCTTGCCACGGGTCTTCTTCATGACCATTCCTACGATGAAGTTCAGAGCCCGCTCGCTGCCTGCCCTGTAGTCAGCTACAGCAGCCGCGCTCTCGGCCACAGCCTCCCGCACGGCCCTCTGGACCACATCGTCCTCGGCTTTGCCTAGCCCCAGATCCTTTACAATCTTGCTGGTCGAGTCGCCCTTCTTGTCGAGCAGAGCGCGAATGATCTGCACCGCTCCGTCCTCGGTGATCTGGCCCGTCTCAAGCATCTGCACAATCTCAGTCATATGCTCCACTCTGAAGCTCTCTATGGACAGATCCCGATAGTTCAGCTCTCCCTTGAGCACATCGGCAATCCAAACGGCAGCCAGTTTAGGCGAAGCCCGCGCGGCTACAGCCTCGTAGAAGTTTGCCAGCTTGATCTCGGATGTTAAGGATTTGGCATGATCATCAGCGAGGCCATACTGAGCCACGAACCTCTCTCTCTTGGCATCAGGCAGCTCAGGCAACGTTGATTTGATCGCAGGCACCCATGAGGCGATGCGCAGGACTGCCAAATCGGCTTCAGGGAAGTATCGATAATCGTGGGCTCCAACCTTGCTTCGAATGGAGACTGTGACGTTTCTGATCTCATCGAAGTGCCGCGTCTCCTGCACGACCTTGATGTTTCGCCGCTTCAGGTTCTTCTGTCTCGTGATCTCGTAGGAGAGGGCCTTCTCCACGCCCTTGAACCCGGAGATGTTCTTGACCTCGGAACGATCTCCGCCCTTCAGAGAAATGTTCGCGTCCACCCTCATCGAACCCTCCAGCGAGCCGTCAAAGACATCAAGGTACTCAAGAATGCTCTTGAGCTTGTCCAAGAACGCGCGCGCCTCCTTGGGCGATGTGAGGTCAGGCTCCGTCACCACTTCCAATAGCGGCATGCCGCAGCGGTTGTAGTCCACCATTGTGTACTTTGCTTTGTCAATGGTTCCGGCATGCACTAGGCGCCCTGGGTCCTCTTCCATGTGCGCCCGGTTGATGCGAATATTCCTCTCAGCCCCGTCGTCACCTAAAATCATGATGTGGCCGTTTGTCGCCAGAGGATAGTCGTACTGGCTGATCTGAAATCCTTTGGGCAGATCAGGATAGTAGTAATTCTTCCTGTAGAAGAACGTCTCCTCCTCGATCTTGCAGTTCAGGGCCAGGCCGACCTTGATGCCGTACTCCACAGCCTTCTTGTTGATAACGGGCAGGGAGCCTGGCAGCCCCAGACAGACCGGACAGGTGTGGCTGTTGGGCGGTGAGTTGTGGTAAGCTGTCGAGCAGCCGCAAAACATCTTGGACTTGAGCCTGTTGAGCTGGACATGAATCTCAAGGCCGATGATGACGTCTTCCATTTAGATCACCTCCGGTTTAGCCTCATGAAAGGCCGTAGCCGCCTCAAAAGCTGCCGAGGCTCGAAGAACCTTCGACTCGCCGAAGTGCGGCCCAATGAGCTGCAAGCCGATCGGCAGCCTCCCTGAGAAACCGCAGGGAACTGAGATAGCCGGAACTCCAGCCAGGTTGATTGGAACAGTGAAGACGTCTGCCATATAAAGCGACAGCGGATCGTTGATGCGCTCTCCGATCTTGAAGGCGGGAATCGGCATTGTCGGGCTCGCCAGAATGTCGACGTCCTTGAAGGCGCGCAGGAAGTCCTCCTTGATCAACGTCCTCACCTTGAGGGCTTTGAGATAGTAACGTCCGTAGTAGCCGGCTGATAGGGCGTATGTTCCAAGAATTATTCGCCTCTTGACCTCCGGGCCGAAGCCTTGGGCGCGAATGGCCGAGAAGGTGGTATGCCAGTCCTTGTCCTCACCCTCCCTCAGGCCATAGCGCAGCCCATCGAATCGAGCCAGATTGGAGGATGCTTCGCTCATGGCTATGACATAATAGGCTGCCAGAGCATAGCGTGTATGAGGCAGGCTCACCTCCTGCCAGGTGGCACCCAACCCCTCCAGAGTGTGAATGCCATCCCAAACAGCTTTCTCCACATCCTTGTTCACACCTTCTCCGAAATACTCCCTGGGAATGCCGATCTTCAGTCCTGCCACGCCGTCATGCAGTCCTGGCAGGTAGCTGTGCCTCTCGCCCTCTGCAGAGGTGGAGTCCCTTCTATCGTGCCCGGATATGACATCCATGAGCAGAGCCGTGTCCTCCACAGTATGAGTGAGCGGCCCGATCTGCTCTAAAGAGTTGGCATAGGCCACGAGGCCATAACGTGATACCAATCCGTAGGTGGGCTTGAGCCCCACTATGCCGCAGAAGGACGCCGGACAGCGCACCGATCCGCCTGTATCTGAGCCGAGAGCGCAAGGGGCCTCGCCCCCCGCCACAACCGCCGCGCTTCCGCCACTGGATCCCCCCGGAACGTATTCTTTATCCCAGGGATTCCTGGTGGGCCCAAAAGAGCTCGTCTCTGTGGACGTGCCCATGGCGAACTCGTCCATGTTGGTCTTGCCCATGATGATGGCCCCTTCAGCCTTGAGCCTCTCAATCACATGGGCATCGTAAGGCGGGATATATCCGCGCAATATTCGTGAGCTGCAGTTCGTCTCAATTCCTTTGGTAGAGATGCATTCCTTGATGGCGATGGGAACTCCCGCCAGAAGGCCTTTTCCAGGATTTTTATCAAACTGCCTGGCCTCTTCAAGGGCACTCTCCCTGGCCAGAGTGGTGAAGCCGTTAAGCTCGCTCTTCTCGATCCGCTCAAATAGCTGCAGGAGATGCTCTTCGCATGACTCAGCCCGAAGCCTGTTTCTCAATTCGGCGAGCATGATTACACGATCCTCGGGCTCTTGAAGTAGCCGTCTTCCCTGCGCGGTGCATTCTGAAGAGCCATATCCTGCGAGATGGAAGGGACTGCTTCATCCTCTCTGAAGACATTTGCCAGGTCTACCACACGATAGGTAGGCTGTACGTTCTCTGTGTCCACCTCATCCAACTGATGGAAGTACTCCAGAATTGAATTGAATTGTTCCACCAGCCGATCCTTCTCCTCATCCTCTATCTTAATGCTGGCAAGCCAGCTGATGTGCTCCACATCTTCCCTGGTGATCATGTCATACCACTCATTATGCCATCCAAATTCATTGGTAATCCGTAATTTGGAAAGATCACCTTATCAGATATAAAGGCTCTTTTATGGCATCTTCATAATCACATCATATCGAGCGCAGGTTTTTTTAGCAGGTGGGTGTTTTTCGATAGTGAGTATCCCATGTTTACCACTCAATCTGCTATAATGAATGATAGAAGCGAAGCCAAAAGCCTTAAGAATTCCAATGAGATAGTACGCGAGAGGGATTCGGCAAATAGTATAGCCATGAAGGTCATGTCGTCGGCTGCATTATTATCTCGTCTAGGTGCCATTTGGAGGATGGAGAAAGACTGCTGATTTCCGGGTAAGGTAAGATAAAACTTAGGAGAATCATGAAAAAGAATGATGTCATTGTGATTGGCTCAGGAATCAGTGGCTTGCTGTCCGCCCTAGCTCTCTCCAGAGAAGGCAAGAAGGTAGTGATATTAGAGAAAGAGAGCCATATCGGAGGAGTCTGTCGATCTTATGATGTGAATGGCTATCGAGTGGACACCGGACCACATGCCATTACCCGGCTCGAAAATGGCCCGCTCAAGGAGCTAATAGATAAATATTTCAATATAACTCCTCAATTTATCCCCTTTGGAAAATATTATGTAAGAATCGGCGGTGAGGTTAAGCCGTTTCCCTGGAGCATCAATGCCTGGCTGACCTTTGGATTGATTCCCATGACTGACAGATTGCTCTTGATGAGGGCTCTGTTTAACGCTCTATATCTGGCAAATGCCGGCAAGGATTTTTCCAATATCACCTTATCCGAGGTTCTTCCAGATAAGGTCTCAATGACCACGAGAAGATTCCTTGACTGGCTGTGTTACTTCATGGTGGGCACATCCATCGAGCATGCTCCCATATCCAGATTCGTTGATAACAAGACCCATCATCCGAGGTCCATCCCATATGTTGGAAAGATATATGATCTGTTCGTGACCGAGGGTGCCACAGACCAGGGATATCCCAAGGGCGGACTCCAGTCCATAGTCAACTCCATCATTGCATCATTTCCCAAAGACCATGTGGAGATCAGAACCAATGAAAGCGTTGAGAAGATAGATTGCAGCGAACGAGTGGAAGGGGTGATAACCTCAGAGGACAGCTATGACTGCAACACCGTAGTCTACTCAGGATTCTCATCCGACCTGCCCCGTCTGATCGAGGACCTGCCAGCCGTTTATGCCCAAAATTTACAAACGATCAAACGAGTCAGCTCTCTGACAATATGGCTCGGGTTGACCAAAAAGATCTTCACAAATTACGGCTCAGAGATGTGGGTAGATGCAGATCCCTATGCCTGGATGGTGCCCACTACCAACTATGATCCCAGCCTGGCACCTAGAGGAAATCAGCTCGTTGGTTTTGCATTTACTCTGCCAGGGGAATATAATTCGTCGTCAATAAAGGAAAAAGCGTTTCAGACCATAGTCGATAACATCCCATACATCGAAAAGCATATCGATATGATACACTACCAGGAACTGATACCAGAAAAAGCATCATGGGGGATAAATTGCGGCTTTGGGGATGTGAGAACGCCCATAAGAAATCTTTATTGCGTGGGAACTGACACCACAAAGAGAAGTGCGGGAGTCAATAGAGCTGCATATTCTGTGTTGAACCTTTTGGATGTCATCAGATCTGACGGAAATATATGAGACATCTATCGCGGCGGTTGCATATCGAGAAATATGCGATAGCTTGCCGCTTGCGGTCCTCTGTAAAGCAAAAGCTCTCCCTCTGCTGAAAGGTCTGCACCAGACCTAATTATGTTTAATGCGAGCTGTCCTACAATTGTCGTCTCAGAGCCAACATCGGGCAACATGCCAGGTTCAATCACATATGCATTCAGTGTAGAAGAGTTCTCATCGTTTTGCAGCATCTTGATGTCACTAAGTGAGTAAATGCTCTCGTCAAGCTTGATGGCCCCATCAAACCTGCTCTCACCTTCGGTTGCACCGAGTGCTTCTCGGATCTCATCGAGGCTCTGATTAGATGTCAGCATCTTTCTCATTTTCTTTGGCTCAATGGTTTTCACTGAAACTACGCTCAGCCAGAACGGATGGGAGCCATTGTCCAGAATTGCAGCGCCACTTCCGCTATGCAGGACATCAACAGGTTCATCATTGAACGAGACAACCTGGACATCTGCCCCGATATCCTCCTGCATAGGATCGAGAGGCAACATTCTGTCCTGCAAAGGCACAGACAAACATGTGCCTATTGGCTGCAATAAGAGAATTGCCAGCCCCAGAAAGATTATCGTCCTCACAAGATTGATTACCATAATTAATTCACCCTTTTCAGGTGGCATCATTGGATGCTCAAGGATTATTGCACATTTAGGGCCAAATTCATTCGTCATTATGTCATCGATTTCCTGAAAAATACAACAGAGGCCAGGATTGGGTGACCCTGGCCTGCAGGAGATAGCTTGTTATGACTTTGCATCATAAAAGCGTCTTCTTAACAGAACTCTCCATATGATTCTACTTCGGGACCACATTGTCCATCATGGACTTCGGGCCGGCGTTGTTGTCATTTGGTCCCTGCTGGGACTTCTGGCCGCAGGGGGCAGGCTGCTTTCCATCCATCATGGACTTCGGGCCGGCGTTGTTGTCATTTGGTCCCTGCTGGGACTTCT
>CAZFFD010000002.1:81097-86219 GCA_964518035.1 uncultured Methanotrichaceae archaeon
GGCCGCAGGGGGCAGACTCCTTGCCTTGATTCATGATGCCGAAAGCCGCCAGGGCATTTGGACAATCACACTGCTGCAGTCCAGATGGCTGCTCAATCTGTGCTTTGCAGTCATCGCCCGCATTTCCGTTGCCTTGCATTGATGTGGCAGGAATCACGAAGATGGATGCTGCCAATAATGCTACCAGGAATTGAACATACTTCATATACTATACCTCCACTGAAGATCAACATCAGCACGTGTGCTGAGTTGTCTTACAAACCTACAATTATTTGAACGATTTAAAAATATAGAACCGAACGAACCTTGAGGCCCGATAAACAGAAAATCCCATCGGAGGCAAAAGAGAGTTCTGCAAGCGTCCAATAGGTTCAGGATGGTTCTAATCTCCTGCAGCTACAATCTCAGAAGAATGTCAAATGGCCTATCGGTTAAAGTCGCGCGGGTCTAGCTTCCCTAATCTATGTGATCGCCTAAAAAAACAAAAAAAAGTATGCAAGTAAGATCGATCTGTATCAGAGAACCGATCCCTGCAAAAGGTTTATGCAATTTTCTCTAGATATGCAGCAGTCTCCTCAGTTTGCGTGGCATTGTACATAAGGATGAGGACATCGTAACCATCCTTCTGGAATGCAAACTGCCAGGCACCAGGTTCGCCCTGTACCACGGCTATACCATTCGCGTCTGTCGTCTCAGCGAATGAATTGCCGTTTCCATCATGTCCCTTGACCACTACATCTGAGAGGAGGTCTCCGAATAGATCACCATCATGAACGTAGATGGTCAGCGTGATGAGCTCCTTCGTCTCGTTCTCTTCCAGATATGCAGCAGCCTCATCTGTCGAAGTGACACTATAATTCAAAAATATGGGATCATAGCCCACTTTATGGAACGCAAACTGCCAGGTCCCAGGCAGGCCCTGCACAACTGCCACTCCACTGGAATTGGTGATCTCGACGAACTGATTGCCGATTGCGTCCTGCCCGGAGATAGTAGCATCCGACAGCAACGCACCATTCAGACTTCCCTCATGGACATAAACGGTCAGCGATACCGGTTCCTGAGATAAAACGGGCAGTATCATGCCGCCCAATATCAACATCACCGCTAAATAGTTCAATGTACGCATATAACACTCCACTCCAGGGTCATTTTTCCTGAATAAATCCGATGCGTTATCATACCTGATGATATAAGAAATTAGAACCGAACGAACGAGAACGCTCTCACACAGACCGCCCACTAAATCGTTCCCTTTTCATAAATAGCGGCCCAAATAGTTCCATCTTGTACGAGGATGATTATTCTGGCAGGCTCAACCTGCCGCTCTCCTCATAGGTCCTCGATTTTGCATCTACGTCGAGCGTTTTTTTCTGGAAGATCAGTCCAAATGCGAGCCTTAGCATTCCGCCGGTGAAAAGAAGGCACTCCCTACCAGCAGTCCTCTATAACCTAAAATCGTAGTTCTTAGTTAGATTACTGGGAGAAATTGAATAAATACCTGGATTTAATCAGATATCAGAGATGAAATGCTGATTTGAACCATTTCAGTGCTTTAAAATTCAAATGGAACCGTTATGTGCATGAATTTCTGGAGACATATCTCTAAGAATTTTGCGTTCGTTCGCCTCAGTTTTTATATATCGTTCAATTGAGGTTTGCGATGTTTGATTTCGGCAAAGGACCTGATAAGAATTGGGGATCGCAACATGAAGCCAATCAGTGAATATTTAAAACATAAGCCATGTTTACGGGGTCAGATCCTTGATCGCGGAGAGCTTAAGCGCGTTGCCCAAGCTTGTGGGATAAGCCCTCAGCAAGCTAGAATGGAGCTGAAAGGACTGGGATTCGTCTTGACCCAGAACAATCATGGTTTGACCATCTGGAAAAGAATGGAAGACGATCCTATGGGTAATACTCAGACGCAAGGTTGATTGGGATGACCATTACCGAATTGGATGCCAATGGGCGGGTACAACTTCCCCTGGGCATTAGATTCAGGCTGGACCTGAATGCAGGTGATAGACTTGCCATTGACCAGCTTGGAGACGGCACAATAATTATTAAGAAGCCGAAGTAAAAACTTGGGATAAATCAGCCCAAATGATGAACCAAATGAGCATAGTTATATTACGCGTAGTGAGTCGAAGGTGAATGTCATTTCCAAAGTAATCGAGCTAAAAGACATCCATAAGTCCTATCGAATAGGCGATAGTGAGTTTACTGTTCTCAAGGGCATAGATCTGCAGATCGAAGAAGGAGAGTTCATTGCACTCATGGGTCCATCAGGCAGCGGCAAATCAACCCTATTGAATATAGTGGGCTGCCTGGACCGACCCACCAGCGGTCAATTCCTCTTGCTTGGCCAGGAAATCAGCCAGACATCGGATGACGAGCTGGCGCGAGTGAGACGGGAGGAGCTGGGTTTCATCTTTCAGACATTCAACCTCATTGGTCGTATCAGCGTGCTGAAGAATGTAGAGGTCCCAATGATGCTCAGCGGCGTCACACGCGAGAAGCGAAAAGAGAGGGCTCTAAAGCTCCTGGAATCGGTAGGCATCGCCCACCGGATCAATTTCAGCCCCCAGAACATCTCAGGAGGAGAGCGGCAAAGGGTTGCCATTGCCAGAGCACTGGCCAATAATCCCAAAATAATAATTGCCGATGAGCCCACAGGAAATCTGGATCTGAAAAATAGCAACGAGGTTATGAAAATTTTGAGCAATTTGTACAAAGAGGGAAGAACCATAATTATGGTCACCCACAATCCAGAGATAACAGAGAACTGCAGTCGCGTCATCAGGCTCAGAGACGGACGCATTCTGGAGAACGCATCATGAAGAAATTAATTTCAGTTTTATTGCTAATCCTGCTTGCTGCAGGCATTGCATCATCCTACGAGTATCACATGCCTGTGAACATACAGGCCACCATGAGCCCAGAGGTTCTCCTGCCAGGAGACGAGGCAATGCTGGCCATTGAGCTGACAAACGGTGCAGCATCCTATGGTGCAGGCAAGGATTCCGGAGCAGGCAGCTCTGCCACTGGCACCCTCCTCTCGACGCCACTCAACAAGACCTCTCTCGCAAGCACGCCAGAGCTGCAAGTGCTTACAGATGACTACAACGACCTCGGAATGATCGGGCCCAGCGATAAGATTACCGTCTACTACAAGGTTCGTGCGGCGAACAACATCAGCAGCGGGACGCATCTCATTGATTTCAAGGTCTCCGGCGGCTACGACATGACCACTATCAACCGGAATATTCCACTCAAAGTAGATGATACTGCGGTGAGCATGGCCCGGGCTGAGACCGATGCCACAACCTTCAACCTCAATGTAGCTAACCCCAGAGAAAACACACTCAATGCAGTTACAATTGTGCCTTCTGCGAAAGGAATTGTCTTCTCGCCCGATGAGTACTACATCGGCACCATGGACCCGGACGAGGTCTTCACCATCAGCTTTGGCATCGCATCGGAGGACGCAAAAAAGTCTCTGGGTGACTCGACAAACCTCAGCTTCATTGCCAAGTTTAAAAACGGCGACAACTGGCATACCTCTCAGGCCTACGTCACCAAATACACCCCGCCCAAGGTGGTGAGCAGCCAGAGCAGCTATCTCCTGCCGGCTGGCGCCGCGGCAGTGATCGTGCTCATCGCTGCCGGATATCTGTACCGCAGAAGAAAACTTAATGGCAAGAACGGCATTAGCAAGTCCCAAAAAGAAAATCGGACGCCTTAGGGAAGGTCGCAAATGAATCTTCCTGACATCCTGGAGTTTATTGCTGTCGGCTTCAAGGCCGACCGCTTCAAGACGCTCATGTCTTCCCTCGGCATCATCATAGGCGTTATGGCCATAGTGGTCATGCTCTCGGTGGGCGAAGGGCTTTACTCCGGGGTCTCCTCGCAGTTCTCCAGCCTCGACCTTGACATGATTAGGGTCATGCCGGGAAGCGCCCACTTCGGCGGGCCGGGCAGCGAAAATGCCAACCGAAATCCTGCTGAGCCTGCCAAGTTCACAGATAAGGACACCAAGGTCCTCGAGAATGTGGTTGGTGTGAAGAACGTTGCTCCGAGAAGCTCGGCCAATGTGGTAGTCGCCTTCAGAAACACCAACTCCTCGGCAAGCCTAACTGGCGTCGACCCGGATAAAGAGGAGGATCTCAAAGACGAAGTAGCTCAAGGCAGATTTCTGACGGGCTCAGATTACAAGTCAATAGTCATCGGGGACGGCGTCTCAAATGATCTATTCCGAATGAGAATCACTCCAGGAAATAAGATCAGACTGTACTACGAAGACCGTTACATGGACTTCAAGGTGGTAGGAGTAATGGAAGAGGCTGAGCAGACATCTTTTGGCAGTCCCGGCAGCAGTGAGGACAATCAGATGTACATAACTCACAAGGCCATGGAGGAGCTGAAGGGAGAGGACAATTATTACTACGGCAACTTCCAGGTGACCGTCTACGATCCTGAGCAGGTCGATAGCATCATTGAGAAGATCAAGAACGATCTGAAGAGGTATCACAAGGATGAGGCCTATGACGCCACCACTGCTCGCGACATGCTCTCATCCCTCATGAGCGTTTTATCGATGATCAAATATGCCCTGGCGGGCATCGGTGCCATATCCCTGCTCGTCGGAGGGATCGGCATAGCTAACGTCATGATGCTCACAGTAAAAGAGAGAATTCGAGAGATCGGAGTCATGAAGGCGCTTGGAGCTACCACAAGGGACATCCGCATGCAGTACCTGCTGGAAGCCGGAGTGTTGGGGATGGTTTCCAGTGTCATCGGAATTGTGCTGGGGGTGACGGTATCCTATCTCATAGGGTCACTGGCATCTTTGCCCTCAGCCATAACCTATCAGTCCTTGGTGCTGGGTGTGCTCTTCGGAGTGGTCACAACCACCATTGCCGGTGTCTATCCAGCCAACAGGGCGGCCAAGCTCGATCCAATCGAGGCGCTGCGGGCAGAGTGAAGGAGCTGCCTGCGCCGTTTTTCTCCTTTTTATCCATCTTTTTCCCAGGCCAGCAAAGAGATATCTATATTGGGACGCTTGAATAGTATAGCTCATAATTGATAATGTGAATATCTAAACGGGTGTGAGGATATGCCG
>CAZFFD010000003.1:0-74838 GCA_964518035.1 uncultured Methanotrichaceae archaeon
TAGCATATATGAATAGGTTATATAAATAACAGCCTATTGCAAATTCACGACCCTAAATTCACTTGGAGGCAAAACTCAAATAAATTCAAACCGCTCTCCCGGCATTTGCTGCTATGAACTCCCGCGCGAGGCGTGCCACGAGAAGCGCAGTCTCCCCGCGATCGTAGGCCGGAGTCAGCTCATTGATGTCAAGGCCCACTGCCAGCGGGGCAACGCGCTCGATGACCCTTCTCACATCCCAGGAGGTGAGTCCGAACGGCTCCGGGTTGCCTACAGCCGGCGCATAAGCCGGATCAAGGGCGTCGAGGTCTATTGAAAGATACAGCGGCCTCTTGCCCAGGCACGCGAGCGCCCGGTCCAGCACATGATCGATGCCCTTGTCCCTCACCTTTCGAGCTGTGAAGTAGGAGACCCCGTCCTCCTTCGCGAAGGCGAACTCCTCTTTGCTTCCGCTCCTAATTCCGATGGAGGCGTAAGCCCTGACCCCCGGCTTTTCCAGAATCCTCCTGCTCGCGCAGGCGTGGCTGTACCTGGTGCATCCATACTCCTCTCGCAGGTCCAGGTGGGCGTCGAGCACCAGCACCGCGAGCCCTTCTGGCCTGCTTCGCAGGGCTAAAGCCTCCACGATTGCCGGCGCAATTGAGTGCTCTCCGCCAAAAAAGATGGGGACGGCGGTCCTAGGCAAGAGAGCTATCCCCTCCTTTATGGTCTCTTCAGCATAGGCCGGATCTGCTCCGAGATCCATGTTGCCCAGATCGCAGATAGATAACTCCCTAAGGTCTACATCGTAATAGCTGTCATAGCTCTCGAAATTAAAAGAGGCGAGGCGGATGGCATCCGGGCCATCTCTCGAACCGGAACGAAAGGATGCTGTCCCGTCGAAAGGCAGCCCTACTACTACGTAGTCGGAGCCTTCCAGTTCACTGTCGGCGTCGGCAAAGCCGCACCTTTGAAACATGTTTTAATTCAAAACGGTCTAGCGCAGGTCCAGCTTGGTCCTGCCCATAACGAAGAGATAAGCAACCTCTTTTCCTTCCTCGATCTTCTCCTTCTGGTCTGCAGTCAATGGGACATCGACTGTGGCATAGCTTCCCAGATCCATAAGCTGCACAGATGTGTCGCCGATGGATAGAACCTGGCCAGTCTTGCGCTCCACTGTTGGTACATAAATCTTGGTAGTAACCGGCTGAACGATGGACTTCTTCTGGTTGTCGAAGATTCCTATGGCGTCCACTCTCGCCTTGGCGCTGCCGTGCTTGCCGGGCTTGGAATGGGATATGCTCTTGATAATGCAGGGCTCTTCGTCAATGATGACGTACCGTCCCTCTTTCAGCTCTCTGACCTCTACCTGCTCCTTCATTTGATCACTCATAAGGCCGAACGCAACTCATCTATTTAAAGGATGTCTTTCATCCGCCGCAAAGCTTCCTTAAGCTGGGAGCGTGCTGCGGCATAAGAGATTCGAATGTGCTCCATTCCGCCAGGCCCGAAGGCCGATCCTGGAACGACAATGACCCCGGCTTTGCCGAGCTTCTCCGCCACTGCATCTCCATCTCCCACGCGTGGAAAGAGATAAAAAGCACCATCCGGCTCGATAAGGTCCACGCCCATCTCCTGAAATCCCTTCACCAGCAGATCCCTGCGGGACCTGAATTCATCCCTCATCGCAGCCACGCAGTCCTGCGGCCCGGTTATGGCCTCAAGTGCCGCCGCCTGGGATATGGAGCTGGCACAGGCCTGAACATACTGATGGATCTTGAGCAACTGCTCCAGAGCCGCACCCTTGGCGGCCAGATATCCAAGCCTCCAGCCGGTCATGGCGTAGGTCTTGGAGACGGCATTGACTGTGATGACGTTGTCAGAGAACCGGCCTGGGCTCACGTGCTCGCCACGATAGATGAAATGCTCGTAGACCTCGTCAGAGAGTACAGCAATTCCTCTGTCCTCAGCGATCTCGCCGATGGCCTGCATCTGATCGGCAGTCCCTACAGATCCGGTGGGGTTAGACGGCGAATTGACGATCAAGAGCTTTGTCTTGTCTGTTATCCTCTTCGAAACATCCTCTGGATCAAGCCTCAGCTCGTCATCAAGTGGCACGCCAACAGGCCTGCCGCCAACAAGCCTCGTCAACTCGACATATGAAAGGAAAGCCGGATCGCCAATCAAGACCTCATCGCCCCGATCGATCAGAGCAGCAATGACCAGGAAGAGAGCCTCACTGGCTCCACTTGTCACCATGATCTCCTCAGCCGTGCAATCGATCTTATTCTCAGAGCAAAACTTGCGGGCGATGGCAGAACGAAGCTCCGGCACACCGCAATTTGCAGTGTAGCCACATTGACCTCTCTCTATGGCCTGGATGGCCGCCTTCTTGATGTGCTCCGGCGTGTCAAAGTCCGGCTGTCCCAACCCCAGGTTTACCGATCCGGGAATTGCTCCCTCAAAACATTTCCTTATGCCTGATATCTCAATTTTTTCTGTGCAACTGGCAAATCTCATGGCTACTCTCTCCCCGCGCGTCTTTCCTGCCCAGCTTTCCTTACTCAGCCTTTTCGCTGACTCATCCTTTGCCTATTCCCTTTTCCCAGTGGCTGCGACCTGATCGTCTTTATAAACCACATTGAGTGTGCCAAAGCAATTGAGCCTGGAAAGCTCCTCTTTGATGAGGTTCATCCTGATCCTGCCCCCCCTCCAGTAAAGGGTGATCTTCACATCCTCCTTCTCGGTCTCCAGGGATATGGACTCCACGAACATCTGGAGAGCCCGCGCATTTGAGAAAGGAACCACGAATATGGCTCGATACAGCTTATCCTTTCTGGCATAGGAGGTTAGGATATAGCCGTTATTCTCAAACTCGCTGATCTTCTCAAAGCGGCACAAGACCTCTTTCTCGTGCTCCGCGGTCCCATCTATCTTGGATATGATCAAAAGGATCTTGGCAATTAGCGATTTGTCAAATTTTCTCCCAAACCAGATATTGATGGCGCCCTGGGTAAGAACAATGGAAACCGCAGAACCGCTCACCTCAATGGAGACCGGCTCCGGCCTATTGCCAGAGGAGCTGGGCATATATCTTCTGCATCGAGCGGAGCACATATAACCATTTCGTGAATAGCCACAAAGATATGCAAATGAAACGAGGATTGATGCTATGAGCAGTAACAGTTGCCTGGACGCTTTGAAGAAATGCTTTTCTGAGGAGCCCTATGCTAAAAGCTTCGGCATTGAGATCATAGATCTTGAGGAGGGCCGATCCCTTCTTGGCATGAGGACCTCACCGAACATGGACAATATCTTCGGCTGCACACATGGAGCCGCAATATTCTCGCTGATAGACGCTGCCTTCGAGCTGGCAGTCAACTCGCACGGCACCGTGGCTGTAGCCCTCGGCGTGAATGTCAATTACGTGAACGCTCCACGGCCCGGAGAGCTCTTGAGAGCAGAGGGCAGAGAGACTAACCGCTCTCGAAAGATATCCGCCTGTCAGATCACAGTTACCGGCGAGGACGAGAGGCTGATTGCCACCTGTCAGGCGCTCGCATACCGAAAGAAGGACCAACTGCCATTCCTTTGAACAGAGTTTATATTCCATTGCCACTCACTGCTAGGGCGATGAGACTAGCCTCCTGCATAAAAAAATATAAAGACGATACCCATCGGGCTATTCCTCCTGATGAGACGCTACTGTCAGCCGAGGCCAAATTGCCCGCCGCCGGAATCACCAGGGTAGCCGACATTACCAACCTGGACCGAATCGGCATTCCTGTATTCTCTTCCATCAGGCCCATGGCCGACCGGGGTGCCATATCCGTTTACAACGGAAAGGGAGCGACGCCAACTGAGGCTAGAGTATCGGCAATGATGGAGGGACTGGAGCGCTACTCGGCTGAGGTCAGGGACCGGAAGCTGACAATCGACAGCTTCTCAAGGCTCGAAGGTGCTCTGGACCCACGCGACCTGATTCTGCCTGCAGGAGCCGATCCAGATGCCATGATTCCCTGGACGCTTGGCTGGGATATCATGAATGATGAGGAGATCCTCGTACCGTCCAATGCAGTATTTCACCCACTTCCATCAGACTACAAACGTCTCTTCAGGACCAACACCAGCGGCCTAGCCTCAGGCAATGTGATTGAGGAGGCGATATTCCACGGCCTCGCTGAGGTCATAGAGAGAGATGCCTGGGCCCTGGTGGAGGCGACGCGTCGCATGGGACCACTCATCCGCGATGTCGAAAACGACCAGGCCAAAGGACTCCTGGACAAATTTGCTGCCGCGGACGTGGATGTCTATCTGAGGGATATCACCAGCGACGTTGGTGTAGCCACCTGCGCGGCTGCCTCAGATGATGTCCGCCTGCGCGATCCAACCCTTCTCACAACCGGAATGGGCACTCACACCTGCGCTGACGTGGCAGTGCTCCGTGCTCTGACCGAGGTAGCTCAAAGCCGCTTGACTCAGATTCATGGAGCCAGAGAGGACACAACCCTCGCAGACTTTCGAAAGCAGATCGGCTATGACCGGACTCGGAGGCTCAATGGGCACTGGTTTTCCACAGACGAGACGAAGAGCTTTGCTGAGATTCCGTCCTTTGAGAGCGACGACTTCCTCCTGGACATAAAATATATGATCAAGAAGCTTGAGGAAGCAGGACTTGACAGGGTGATCGTTGTAGACCTGACAAGAGAGGAGATCGGCATTCCAGTTGTAAGAGTCATTGTTCCAGGCCTTGAGATCGCGGCAGTAGACCCGGAACGAGTGGGCAAGAGGTGCAAAGATGCTAGACGCGTCAGAAATCGTCGTATTCCTGGGGCCAAGCCTCACTAGGGAAAAGGCCGAGCAGATAGTCTCTGCAGACTTCCGGCCTCCTGCCAAGCGCGGCGACATTCAGCAGGCTGCAAGAGAAGGAGCCAGGATCATCTGCCTCATAGACGGCGTCTTCTTTCAGGAGTGCTCTGTAGCTCACAAGGAGGTGATCTATGCTCTGGAGGCCGGGGCGAGGGTATTGGGAGCCAGCAGCATGGGAGCTTTGCGGGCCTCGGAGCTGGATGTTTACGGCATGGAGGGTGTGGGCATGATCTACGAAGCCTACAAGAACGGTCGTCTGGTCTCGGATGATGAAGTGGCTTTGACATTTGATCCATTCTCCTTTGAGCCAAGCTCCGAGCCGCTTGTCAATATCCGCAACAACCTAGACCTGGCATGGCAGATGGACGTGATCTCTGCCTCAGCTAAGGACAGACTTTTTCATTGCGCTCTAGCTCGTTATTTTCCTGAACGAACCTATGAGAGGATGTTCTCAGACGCATCTGGCAAGATTCCTGAAAAAGAGCTGCTGCATCTGCGCGAATACCTCGCCAGAGAGAAACGGGACTTCAAGATGGAGGATGCCCTCCTAGCCCTGAAGCGAGTGCGTGAGCTGGCAGAAGGAGACTGAAGAGGAACGCGCACAAAACACTGCCAAAGAAAAAATATGTTCGGCATAAATCCGAACTCATCTGATTAGCATTGTGCTCAATTCAACTTTAATTGAGATATTATTATTAAGTAGACCTATCTAAATAGATTGAAATAATAGTACCTCATAGTGGGGCCCACTTCGATGGCTATGATAAACGAGATTCTCACTTTAAAAAAAGAACGCCAGGCGACCATCCTGGCCCATAACTACCAGATCCCGGATGTACAGGATATAGCCGATCTAGTGGGCGACTCTCTGGAGCTCTCACGGGCGGCTGCTAATCTGGATTCCAAGGTCATAATCTTCTGCGGAGTGGATTTCATGGCCGAGACTGCGGCCATCCTCTCCCCGCAAAAGAGGGTGATACAGCCAGCAATAGGTGCCTGGTGCCCTATGGCTCACATGATCACCAGCGAGCAGCTTAGAGACCTCAAGTCCCTTCACCCAGAGGCGGCCGTTGTCTGCTATGTCAACTCTACGGCAGAGATTAAGGCGGAGAGCGATGTATGTTGCACCTCGGCCAATGGCGTGCAGGTGGTCAATTCACTC
The DNA here is from genome assembly GCA_964518035.1 of uncultured Methanotrichaceae archaeon. Taxonomy (GTDB): domain Archaea; phylum Halobacteriota; class Methanosarcinia; order Methanotrichales; family Methanotrichaceae; genus Methanothrix. The sequence goes on from CAZFFD010000003.1 coordinate 6,011, forward strand.
TCAGAGAAGGAGGTCATATTCGTGCCTGACAGAAATCTGGCAGCTTATGTGGCCCGCCATACAGACAAAAAAATAATTCCCTGGAACGGCTACTGCTATGTTCACGATCATCTTACTGCCGATGAGGTGCGCTCCGCCAGAGCAGAACATGCCAAGGCTGAGGTTCTGGTTCATCCTGAGTGCAGGCCAGAGGTAATCGACGAGGCCGATTTCGTCTGCAGCACAGCCGGGATGGGCAAGCATGCAAAAGCAAGCGATGCGAGGGAGTTCATCATCGGCACAGAGATGGGCATGATCCACCGCCTGAAAAAGGAGAATCCTCTCAAGGAGTTCTATCCGCTGAGCGAGAATGCCATCTGTCAGAATATGAAGAAGACAACCCTGGATAATGTCTTGCTGGCTTTGAAAACTCTGGATCCGAAGGTAACGGTTCCTGAGGAGATTGCAGTCAAGGCCAGGGCATCAATACAGAGAATGCTGGCGATAAAGATCTAAATAATTAACAAAGAGACAACTGCCATGCCATCATCAAAAAAGAGAGAGACAAAAGAGACCTGCATTGAAGCTTTTCTCAACATCAAGGGTCAGGGCCAAATCCACGTCGAAACTGGAATAGAGCTTCTCGATGAGATCCTTTTAGCAATAGGTCGGAGCGGCGGGTTCGACCTCAAGGTTACGGCCAAAGGAGACGCGGAAACTGGCGACCACCACACGACTGAAGACGTAGCAATCACACTGGGCAGCGTCCTGGCCGAAGAGGTTCAAGGCGGCATAGGCAGCAGCACAGTTCCATCCGGCCAGTCCCTGGCCACTGCTGCCGTGCGCTTCGGCGAGCCCGGCTACCATGGCAACTTCAGCCTCAAGTCCAGCACCCTATCCGGCATGGACCTTGAAAACTTCAGCCACCTTCTGCGTGCGCTGGCCTACAACGGTCGCTTCACCCTGGCCATCTCTGCAACAGGAGGAGATGACAGAAGCCAGATCGAAGCCATGAGCACTGCTCTCGGAAGGGCCATCAAGAAGGCCGCCAGAGATCATACCTGATCCTTTCTCCGCCTGGCCCAGGCTCCTGCTGCCAGCACCGCAAGAGAGGCTAAAAGTCCAAGAGATGGGCTAGTCTTTCCTTTGACGATGTTGATGGCACCGTTGGAGACGATATCGGCCACAAATCCGCTCATGCCGGTTATATTCAGATCGATTGTATCATTTGTGGAAATGCCCTTCTTGACAGCAAAGGTGAGGTTAGCAGCATCACTGCCCTCTGGCAGAAGAACGCCGATCTCTCCACTCGTAGCGTTTATCTGCCAGGTGGCCTTGCCGTCCCCTGAGATGCTCAAAGGCGTGAGCTTTGAGGCATCATATGTTATATTGACAGCCTTGTTTCCGCCCGGCCCAGGTACGGCCAACAGAACAGTCGCTTGCCCCCCTGGGAAGGCCTGAACAGACTCTAAAGAGACGTTTCGCATTTCGGTGGGAGTCACATTGAAATACTCGCCCATGGCCCAGATGGCATTGACTGCGTTTTCCACCCGCACCTGCAGCTCGTATCGACCAGGCTTTGCTCCTGCCATCCTGACGCGGGGCTCCAGAGAATCGAGGTTGCCCTGCAGCGTATGATTGATGCCGCTAGGAGCCCATCCTGTGTTCAATAGATCGAAAAACTGCAGGATGCTCTCTTTTGGTTCAATTTGGAGGAAATCCTTTCTGGTGGTGCTATTGGCAAGCATGGAGTCAAAGTCAAGAGTGAGATTGAGCTTGGCATACTCGCCGCGAGTGATATAATAGATGGACACCCCGTCGGTTATTCCGCTGATCTTCCCCTGTGAGTCAATTGTAACATAGACCTGCACAGGAGGAGCGGATTTGTTCAGGTAAAGAAATGCCATCAACGGGCCTTTACCGACATCCGGGATAACGCTACCATTGTCGCCAATCTGCCTGGTCGTGGCATTCCATCTCCAATCAAAACCCCACAATTCATCCGACCCTTTCCCAAGCGTTGTGATGTCACTGGTGAAGACGGTCCGGTTGTTCGAATCAAGAATGCTCACGAGGACCTGGCGGATCTCGGCAGCCTGGACGATCATGCTGAAGTTCTCCGACCCAGATGAAGACACATCCCTCTGAACATTGAGCATGGGAGGTTCAGGCGACGGAACAACATAAGCGGAAGTATATAGATAATATCGGAAGGTATCGTTGTCTGCCACCCGGACATCTATTCCTGGTCCGATATTGACATTCGAGTCGCGATTGAAGTTTATCCGATCAGTATTTATCATGATAATCTGATCTGGCAGAACAGCCACAACCTCTAATTCACCCATGCCTCGACCAGGCTCAATGGGGAGAATGTATTGGTCGGAAATCTGGAAGATGCCGTCGATTATTGCAAAACGATCCTTGCCATCATCGAAAACGCCACTGAAATGGATCATGATTATCGGCATATCCTTGACATCCTCGAGATCTTTTTCATATACATAAGTGGAATTGGACTTTACGACCGAGCCGTCCACGGCTACGCCATCTTTGAGAAGCTGAATGAAGATGCTGTCGTTGTCAACATCCCGGATGCGCATCTCGTATCCTTCATTAAGGGAATAATTCCCGGCCAATATCTTAGTCTTCAGCTCCATATCCAAGAGCACCATGCCCAGATACTCCCTCTCAAGAAGGCTCTTTGAGGGTCTTTCTACTTCTATAGATGAATCATATCCAGCGAACCAGGGCGCTGAAAAACCGGGAAAATTGACAAGGAAATAATGGCCCCAGGGTTTGTATTCAAAATCCTTGGCCTGGACAAACGAGGTATATTGGAGGCCATCCTGGGCTGCTGTGTTGTTATTTTCATAGGTTATAGGCTTTGAGGATGGAGGCAAAAGGGATCTGCCCTTAAACCTATGAATTATGAGATGCTCCGAGCCGATAAGATTTTCCGGATCAAAGAAGAAGCCGCTATAATTTGAAAAATCCCACCTTGCTGCAACCGTTGTATTATATTTTCCCATAGTGCCAGGAATGGACGAAACGCCGCTGAAGGTCGGCCCGCGAATTTCGTGGATGCCGTAATCAAATATCCCGCCCATCGGATAGTAGACCAGATCCGGCAGATCGAGGACCATTATTTGCAGATCAGGAGTTAGCGGTACCATGGAGTCCCGGCTGAAGGTCAATGTCCTGTTGTTTTCAAACTCCATGTCCTCCCCGGAGTAATGGCTGAGCATCAAGTTCCCTATCCGGCCGCCATCAAAGATCTTGAAGTAAGGCTCATCGCTAACCTGAAAGACTGCATCAATCTCAGCCAGGCCGTCATCGTCGCCTCTCATGGCATTTGCCAGATGGACCAGTATCACAGGAATATCATTTATTTTGTAGACGAAGGTATCTCCAATGTCCACCACAGAACCATAAACCGGCTGGCCGTCTTTTAGCAGAAGGAAATTGACTGAGCCTTTCTTCTCAGAAACCTCAGGAACTGCCAGAACATATCCACCCTGCAGAGCAATCGTAGAATTGAATTTCAAGGTCGATGGAGTGTCCTCGTCGATGAGAATAGTCCTCAGCTCTCCTCTTTCGAGAGAGTTCACCTCATCGGTGAAACTGCTTTCCGGGTATCCAGCGAAATATTGCTTGCCAAAAAGCGCCACCACCTGATAGCTGCCCCATGGCTCGTACTTGAACTCCTTGGACCAGACCTTTGAGGAATAAACAAGATGCCCTTTCTCCACAGTCCGTCCATCCAGGTTGATATGAAGCTCCTCGCCGCCCTGGTCCTCATCCAGGTCATAATAAAACCACCCGAAATCGCTTGCTCGCCAGATATCATCTCCGTTGCTGAAATGGCCGCGAATATAGGCAGCTTCTACCGGCTCTTGACCCGAAGACAGAGAGGCCGACCCTAAAAGCAAAGCCAGCAATACCAGCATTGCCACTGCGACCAAATGGATTGCCCTGATCTCTACCCACCCCACAACAATCATTCCTGGATAAGCTGTATATCCTATGGAGGATCTACAAGCAAGCCGGAGTTAGATGTCATCTATTAAACACGTTGCGATATACGGCAAAGGTGGTATCGGCAAGTCGTGCACTGCCTCGAACATAGCCGCCGCTTGTGCCGAAGATGGCCACAGGGTACTTGTGGTTGGCTGCGATCCCAAGAGCGACTCTAGCATAACTTTGGTCGGACACAGGATTCCTACCATGATGGATCTCATTTTGGCAGGCAAAGAGATCAAAGAAGAAGATGTCGTTTTTCAGGGATACAGGAATGTGCGGTGCATTGAGGTAGGCGGCCCGGAGCCCGGAGTGGGCTGTGCCGGGCGGGGCATAATCGTTGCCATCGACTTCCTGCGCAAGGTCTCCAAAGTCCTGGATGAGGTGGATCTGGTTTTATACGATGTGCCTGGGGATATCGTCTGCGGCGGGTTTTCTGCTCCGATCAGAAAGGGGCTGGTGAGCCAAGCATACATCATCACCTCCGGAGAGTACATGCCGCTCTACGCCGCCAACAACATCAGCAAGGGACTCCTTCGCCTGAAAACGCCTCTGGCAGGAGTGATATGCAATTCGCGAGAAGCGGCAGCCGGACGGGAGAAAGAGATTGCTGAGAGGTTTGCCTCTGAGCTGGATAGTCGGTTGGTGGCATTCATTCCAAAAGACCCAATTGTGCAGCAATGCGAGAGGAAGGCGGTGACGACCATTGAGGGTGCACCGGATTCGGCCATCGCGGATGTCTACCGGGCTTTAGCCCGCGAGATCATGGCCGGCGCCGAGCCGAGAGAACCTAAGCCGCTTAGCGATGAAAGGCTTCGAGAGCTATCAATCGAGTGAATTCATGAGATTTGATCAAAAGAGAAAGGAAGGCCTATGACATCGGACTGTCCACGCATTCTGATAGCCGGAGACAGAAGCTCAAGCGGCAAGACCACAATTGTGGCCGGGCTGCTCTCAGCACTGAGAGGCAGAGGTCTTTTGGTGCAGCCATTCAAAGTAGCTATGGACTACATCGATCCGAGCTATCACACCTGGATCACTGGCAGAAATTGCAGAAACCTGGACGGCTGCCTCATGAGCGAGGCTTCCATCAGGGAGATTTACAGCCATGCTGCAAAGAAGGCAGACATTGCAGTGATTGAGGGCGTGCGCGGGCTTTACGAAGGCTACGATGGCGACATAGGAAGCACCGCGCAGATTGCCAAGCTTTTGAAGACTCCTGTGATATTCGTAGTAGATGCGAGGAGCATCACGAGAAGCTGCGCGGCTCTGGTCAAGGGATACATGGACTTTGATCCTCAGGTGCAGTTTATGGGAGTGATCCTCAACAAGGTAGGAAGCGATAGACACGCCCAGAAGGCCATCGCAGAGATAAAGCGCTATGCAGGTGTCGAGGTTGTCGGGGTGATCCGCAGAAATGAGGAGATGCACCTGGCCATGCGCCACCTTGGTCTCGTGCCCGTCCTGGAGGGCAAGACCCGGCACGAAGGCTTTGCCGAAAGGGTTGACAGGATCCGCCGGATTGTGGAGGATAGCCTCGACATAAACCGCATCCTTGATATCGCGAGAACTGCTGAACCCCTGCCAGAGGTCGAGCCGGAACTTTACAAGGAGAACTCCCTGGGAGAGGGCCTGAAAATTGGTGTTGCAAGGGACGAGGCATTCAATTTCTACTACAGAGACAACCTGGAGATGATGGAGCTGGCCGGGGCGGAAGTGGTGCCCTTTAGTCCTGTTCACGACAGATCTCTTCCAGATCTGGACGGCATATACATCGGTGGAGGATACCCGGAGCTGTATGGCAAAGAATTATCTGAGAACTCCGGCATGAAGAGCGCTTTGGAGCGGGCACATGATAGGGACCTGCCCATTTATGCCGAGTGCGGCGGTCTGATGTATCTTGGGCGAGAGATCGAGTGGGATGGCAGCCGGCATGAAATGATTGGATTGGTTCCAGGAAAATCAAGGCAAGGAAACGTGCGGGTGGTCAGCTATGTCCACGGGCAAATAGTGGAGGACTGCCCACTGGGTCCGAAGGGTACAGCAATCATGGGCCACGAGTTCCACCATTCTGAGATGTTGATGGACGAGAATGTCAGGTACGCCGTTCGTCTGGGAAGAGGGACGGGCATAAAAGACGGATGGGATGGCATGCGCGAGGGAAATATGATAGCAAGCTACACTCACGTCCACAGTGCGTCATTCCGGGGATTTCCGAGAGACTTTCTTAGAGCCTGCAAAAAGAGAAAAGAAAGTAGGTTATAGGCCTATCCGCACCCGCAGGCACCGCTGATTCCGCCTGCCGTGGATGTTGTGCTGCCTCGAGAGCCGGTGATGGGATACATAATGTTGGTGTATCCTGTCAGGTTGCTCTTTGTCCTGTCACTGGCATAGTTGGAGAGATCCAGGACGGCCTTGCCGGTTGGCTCTGCTGCAACTGCAGAGGGAACAAGTGTCGCACTGATTACTGCGTTTTCGTCTATCGAATTGTTGCTCTGTGATGTACTGTTTTCAGTGGTATTGTTCGCGGCCAATGGCTCTGTGGATGCCGCTGCACCTTTCTCGGCATTTCCGCTGCTAAATGAAGATGCCATCAGGTTCAGGTCACCCATGTAGACCATAGATCCGCCCTGCGACCACTGGGCAGAAGCGCTTGTAGCTAAAACCATGAAGACAGCTGCCAGAAGCACAATTGCATATCTTGTAGAGTTCATAATCATCAATCTCAATAAAATAAGGGTTATGTGCCCGCGTGGGGCACATGACTTAAGCATTTCCAACTGCAGCTTTACTTCTTGGGTGGCCAGAAGTCCTTCATCCAGCCGACGATTCTGCCAGAGTCCTCTGGGCCGACCATGATCTTGGCCTTGCCTGCGAATAGGTCCTCCAGCTCGCCTGAGAACTTTGCTGCCATGCCGGGCAGAACGATGGCCGGGAACTTCTGATCTTCCCACTTGAATGCAGCCTCGTTGAAGGAGTCCAGGATCTTGCTTGGGGTCAACTGGCCGCCAGCAACTGAAGCCTGAACGCCGATGCCGTCGGTGTTGATGGAGATGATGTAGGCATCGATGCCGTTGGAGGCGATATCGGACTCCACGGTGTAGTATGTCAGGGCGAAGTTGGTGGTCAGGAAGACTGGTGACTCGGGTCCGGGTGTGCCGACCTTGTAGATGCCGGGCTTGACCTGAACCGGCGTTCTGGGGTCGGTGTAGATGTTGAAGCGCAGATGCATATCGGGCATCATGCTGTGGGCCTCGAGGGAGTGCTTGATCATGATGGCTCCGCCGCGGATGACGAAGGCAGCGGTAAGCACGGACTCCCAGTAGGAAGCGCGAACCGGGTCGTCGGTGGTGAGCCATGCGTTGATTGGCAAAACCATGACAGGATAGGCGATATCCCTCTGGGCTTCCTCCACAGCGGCTCTCCTCAGGTTGAGGAAGTTGAGCAGAGTCTGCTGAAGCATCTTGCCGTTCGGAGCTGTGCCTGGGTCAAGGACCAAGTCGGTTAAGCCCATGCTGGCAAAGGTGACTGCCATGGACTTGAGGCCGTCCAGATCGAATGGAACTGAGAGGGTGACAGGTACCTTGTAATCGAAGGCGAGCTGAGCTACCTCCTTCCAGTTGTCCTTGTTAGCGGCATAGATGAGTGGCCTCTCTTTTGCTGCGACCTCGAGGCCGGCCTTCAGGACTGCCGGATTGAAGGAGCAAAGGATCAGCGGGAACCCGTTGCCATTTGCGAGAACTGTCTTGACGCAGGCAGCGAACTTGGCCGGGTCATCGGTCACGGACCGGACGGCGATCATCTCTACACCCTGCCACTTGCCGATGTAGAACTTGCGCCAGGTGGTGATCTTCTTGACGCGCTCGATGAGCTTGGCCTCATCCATGTTGTCGGCTACATCGTAGGCGAATGGCGGCTTGTTGAAGAAGGTCATCTGATGGCGGTACATGACGTCCTCGCCTCCGACCTTGACCTGCTTATCTCCGACGCCGATGTAGATCATCTTCAGCTCAGGAGCTACAATGCTCCTCAGAGCCTCAAGCTTCTTGGCGTACTTCTTCTCATCAATCAGTGGAGTGCACTCCTCTACCTTCCGGGTCCTGGCAATCAGGCCGGCAGCATAGGCCATGCAGGTTGCTTCTCCGCACTTCTTGCAGTTGGTCTGTGGAAGCTGTTTGTAAAGGTTAAGCGGGCTAGTTTCCTTCATGTCTCTCACACCCCCATCTTGAGCCAGGCGGCAGTATCGGGCGTCTTGGCCTCGATTCTTCCCATCAGGGACTGAGTTATCTCATGCAGGTATGCAACAGCCATTGGGTGCATCATCATGAAGATGTCCACACCGGCCATGGCCAGAGAGTATCCGGTCAGAATCTCCCAGATCGGGCCTCTGAGCATGCGGTCTCCCCAATCGGAGTCGTCCTTGTTGGGTGAGCGGACCATCCAGGACTCCCTGACGCCCCAGGCGTTGGTGGTACCGGAGGACATTGGGAAGGTGAGCTCCTCGTCGCCCTTCAGGGCTCCCAGTCTGATTCTCTCCATGTTGGAGTAGGCGAAGTCCAGGCCGTAGGCAAGAGCGGCTGTGGTTGGGTCCATGACGATGGACTCGCGCGGAACGCCAGCGACCTTCATGAGCTTTCTGTTCAGCTCCTTCTGAGAGTTGATCTCGAGCTGTGTCCAGGCCAGGCATACATGACCATTGTCAACGCAAGCCTTGCCGATCTTCTCCCAGTCCATGTTCAGATTGGCAGAGGCGATCAGAACGCGCTCGCCCTGGGCGACTTCAGCTGCCTTGGAGAGCACAATTGGATCCTTGTTGGGGTTGCCGGATCCGCCGATGCAGATAGGTACATCGACAGCCTGCAGGACTTCTTCTACCGTCTTGACTGCATCCTGGGCAGAGGTGTCCTTGAGGAGCGGATCAGTGCTGATCAGGTGAACTGTGACCATGTCGGCGCCGAACTTCTTGACTGCCTTCTTGGCCCACTCGCCTGGGCTGTTGATGACATCCTCGTAGTGCATCTTGACTGCCTTTGCCATGCCGATCGGCATGTCGAAGACGTCCATTGTGATCTTTGGAGCATGGGGCATTACTGCATCCGGGAAGAAAGGCATGGCCTTCTCACCGCCGAGCTTTACCACATGACCGCGGCTTCCGCCATCGGCCTTGGTGGCTCCAAGGGTAACCTCCTGGATTGTATTCTTCCAGGTCTTGTCTACGCCCACAGAGAACTTGGCTGCAGCCAGAGCAGAGGCCACCTTGAAGGCGGGGACTGCGGCGGCTGCGGCTGCCAGGTCCTTTGGTGCTGGAGCTACGGCCTGAGCGATTGCCACGGGCTGAAGCAGGTTCTCAACTGGATAGCCTACAGCCTTGGCGAAGTTAATCAGCTGCATGGCGATCTTGGCTGCTTCCTGGCCGAAGTAGTACGCAAAGAGCGGCCCAACGCCGCCTGCGCCTGCGTCCAGATCTATCTCAACATCTCCCTCGATCTTCAGTCCCTCGAGGGATTGAACATTCATTTCCGTTAATGTCTTATTAAGGTCAGATAACGTGATCTTCTCTGCCATTCAAATCACCCTCATAGGCCCAGTTTCCCGACCACCTGCACCATCTCTAAAACTGCAGGCGAATCATCCGGTAGGCCCATCAATGGATCTCCCACTAAATCGAATTTGGCTAAACTTTCATCATAGGGGATAGTGCCGATAACCGAGAGACCGATGCCTTTTGCGTTTTCCAGGACCTTCTCGCGTCTTCCCGGTGTGACCTTATTCACGATCACATGGAGATCCTTGTACTTGAGATCGATCTCTTTAGCTGTGTCGCGAATGCGCTCGCCAGTGGTAAGACCCCTTCTGGATTCATCCGTCACTACGATAAGATCATCGAGGTCCGGAATGGTCTTCCTGCTGAAATGCTCGAGACCTGCAGGAGTGTCGATGATGACCAGATCGTAGTTGGCTGTGGTCTTGTCCATTACGGCACGCAGAAGATTGTTGACAAAACAGTAGCATCCTGAGCCTTCTGGCTTGCCCATGACAAGGAGATCGTAGCCCTCCTCCTCGATAAGGATCTCGAAGAGCTTTGACTCAAAAAGCACCTGCTTGTCCGTGTCCGGCGAGGTTGTGAACCGGGCCTGCTGCATGAATTCTCTCATGTCGCCGATGGTCTTTCCCACGGTGACGCCGAGCGCGTCAGCCAGGTTAGCATCAGCATCAGCATCAATAACAAGCATCCGATACTTTTTTCCAGAGTTCTTTACAAGGTATCTAATGAGCATCGCGGTCACGGCTGTCTTGCCGGTGCCGCCCTTACCGGTTATCGCTATAACTTTCCCCAAGGTCTAGCCTTCCTTATTTTTTCGGTTTTATGACAACTTCCGCTACGTGGATGGACGCGCCCCGCAGTTCGATGATCATTCCACCGGATGATGCTGCTGGCATAGCGAAAGCTGGAGCTGCTGCGCCTGCTGCCGCTGGTGCGGCTGCAGCTGCGGCTGGAGCTGCTTCCTTCTTCTTAAGCTTAAGCTGCATAATATCTCCCTCACTACTAAATCAGAACAATAGCGCTCGCCAAGGACCCACCTCTCCCGAAAAAGGGAGAAAAAGAGGGTACTCTACTTAGCGAGTACCACCTTGTCTATGCTGATCTTGGCATCCTTCAGAATCAGCTTGATGCCGCCGGCGCTGCCGGACGCTGCGAAAGCTGGTGCTGCTGCTGCTCCTGCTGCTGCAGGCGCGGCTGCTGGTGCCGCGGCTGCTGGTGCCTTTGGTTTTAACTTTAATTGCATAGTTTTTCACCCTCTTTGGTTTTTATTCACTCAAGAACGCCATCAGCCTGCAGAGCCTCTACGACCTGCATGAACTGACCTTCAGTCAGAGCCAGCTCGGACTTGACTGTGTCGATGTTGATGTCGCCGCCAGTCTTCTCGATATAGGCCATGACCTTCTCCTTGATCTCGTCGGAGACTTCATCAAGCTTCCAGCCCTCGGTGATCTTCTTGCCGTCGACCTTTCTGGCGACGCCGTCAACCACGGGGTGGTTGACCTTGAGCAGGAATGCCTTCAGAGATTCGATATCCTTGGCATCGTCCTCGGTGGCGATCTTGGCCATCATGTCCTCATCGATGCCTGCCTTTACTCTCTCCTTGAGGCTCTTGGACATCCAGACGATCCTTCTCCAGCCGCCGTCGGCCTGGAGGAACTTGGGGGAGAAGTAGTAGAGAATGCCCATGCCCAGGAATCCTACCACCTGCTTGCCGCCGCCAGTCTGGCCGGCCATGGTGGAGAAGGGCAGTCCGTTGGGGGTTGCGCCCTTGAAGTCGCGGTCAGCGAGGCCAATTCCGTCAACCTCGGGCATGTAGAAGCCGATGGTCTCGAAGCAGCCGCAGGAGGTGTGGGGTGCATCGAAGAATGTGTAGAGCAGCATCCTGCTGTACTCGCCGCCGGACCTCTTCTCGGCCATCTCATTGATGGCTGCATACTCGCCGGAGACCTGGTCAACTGCGGTTCCCTTCTCAATGGGGAACTGGGGGCCCTCTGGGTCTACCTTGGCTGCAGCGCGTCCATCGAACCAGGTGATGGCTCCGCACAGGGAGGGGCGGTCCGGTGTGACCACGCAGGCGCTGGTGGGGGCGAATGCCTGGCACAGGGTGCAGCCGTAGAAGACATCGACGTCCTCATCGTGCAGTCCCTTGGCGCGCTCGTCGCGAGCCTTGTAGACGGCCATGGCGTTGGCGAGCTGCTTCTTGACCTCAGCCGGGTCGGTGTAGATTGTGATCTCCATCTTCTCGATGAATGGCATCTCGGCCTTGTACAGATCGATGACAGGGGTGTAGATCTCCTTCCAGGATGTGACGCCCTTCTTCTTGAGGCTCTTGCCGATTCTCATCCAGATATCGTATCTCTGGTTGAGGTGCATGAGTCCGCTGATGTAGGACAACAGAGCGTGGTTGCGCCTCTCGATGATGGACTCCAGATCCTTCTCGATCTTCTCGCCGCCGACCTTGAATACCATGCCGAATGCCATGGTGGTGCCCTCTTTCATCTCTCCGAGATCGGGACCGACGACTGTTACCTTTCCATCCTCAATCTGATCCATTGGTGTGGCCAGGGACAGCTCGAATCCGTCTGCCTTGGGGCCGCCCAGCTCTACCCATAGATCGTCTTTTCTGATTCTCTCGCCCTCATACATAGGGGATATATCCAACTTTATGTCTGCCATTAATACACCTCTTCTGATTATGAAATTTATTTCTTCATCGCTGCGATTACTTCATCGACGGCTGCGTGATAGTCGTCCGGCGTGAAAGCCATGTTGCCGAAGGTCATGTCTGCATTGACATGATAATATCGATCAATGGAGACACGTTTGATGTTCCGGTTAAAGCTCTTCAGAGTGGAGAACATGCCGTTGGCGAATTTGTAGAAGATGCCCAGGAATATAACGGCATCATACTGGCCTTTTCCGTCCAGACCCATCCAGTCCTCGAACCGCAGATTGCTTGTCAAGGGATGCAGGCCGATCTGATAGACGTTATCCAGATAGTTCCTATCTACAAAGCCCTTTACGCTATGCGCCGTGGCGGCAATTGGTATGCCCATCTTTCCGATCTCAATCATCTTATCGAACATGATGGGATCGTCGAAGAGCTCTGCTCCCACAACAAGCAGAGGCCTCTTGGCCTTCCGGATTATGGCACCAATGACCTTTGGCATGTACGTCTTGGCCATCTCCGGCCCGGGGATCTGCGCCATCTCAAAAGGAATGGCGTTCTTGGTGGTGTCAACGCCCTTTTTTACTTCAGCTGCCATTTTAATCACTCCCTGCCCTCTACTTCTTCACCCTTACTTTTCTGGCAATGTTTGTCGGATCGAAGCTGACATCTGCAGTCCTGAGGGGACCTGAGATGAACTTCTTGTTCTTCCAGTCCACCTTCCAGCCATGTTTCGATTCAAGTTCTTTCATCATCAGATCCTTGTACATCAAGGGCAGGTCTTTGACATCTCTGATGAAGATATGCCAATCATCAGGCAGCTTGCCACAGTACTTCATGGATATATCGCAGTAATGGGTCAATTTGATAGATCTGCCCATACTGTTATCCGAAGGCCTGAAGCAGAGCTTGGCCATCTCTAACATGGCCTCTTCCTTGGTCTCAGCGATGTAAAGCATGGACTCCGGCACAGGCTCAATCTGATGTACGCTTCCGTCGCGAGCATCTAATACCTGCCAATCCTCGGGCTTGTCCGTCCTGGCCATGAAGGTTCTCCGATATATGACTGACGAAGGCTGAACTACCACGGGTATTCCAAGCCGATTGACACCAGTAGCAATGGAAGCCGCCTTCTGAGAATAGGCTCCCCAGGCCACGCCACATGCACCAACCTTGTTAAGGATATAATCCGCGATGTCGTCGTAGTTGCCCCTGTGGTTCCTGTGAGCGAAGATAGTAGCTACCTTGATAGCCGCGCCATGAATATGTGCGTTGGCTACGCAAGAACCTATGTTGCAGATGTTTCTGCCGTCGAAGGCACCTTCGTACTGTTCCCAGATGGTCTTGCCATCTGCGTCCTTGTACAAAGACATGTCCATAGCCATGCAGCCCGTGGCTACCACAATGTAGCCTCTGTCCACGAACTCTTTGGCAATGTCGTAGCACTCTTTGGTACCATTGGGATAATTGCTGCAGCCTACCAGAGCAATTACACCAGGAATAGTTCCAAGCACGAGGGGTGCACCGACCTTTCGGATCTCAGTGTCTGTCACAGGCCCTCTGCCAGCTCTCATCTTGAACTTCTGGTTCTGGATGTATTCGCGGTTGGCATACTCGTAGAGCTTGAGGATAGGTATTTCCTGGGGGCAGGCTTGCTCGCATCTCTGACATCCCACACAGACCTCGTAAGTGGCCGAGAATGGCTCGGTATTGCCCTTGAGCGCTTCAGCGATATTATTGCTGATCTTTATGTGGGGCGGACAGACGAAGGCACACTGGTTACATTGCGTGCACTTCTCCAGGGTCTCCTTGAACTGCTTCTCATCGAAGGTGATAGCCTTCTTGAACTGCGCGCGCTTGGGTTTTACGGCAATGGCAACTCTTATAGCGACCTCGCCGGCCTTGACTGGATCAAGAATGGCGACGCCCGGCGCTTTGAAGCTGACCAAATCCTCCACAATTGCATCGGCGGAATCATTGGTTCTGTCGGGAAGGCCGAGCATGATCTTATCATTGGTGGCAATTACCGGTATATGCCTTTCCTGGCAGTCCTCCAGTACATCGCAGAAGACGCATTGCTCATCAACCATTACGGCATCCATGATTCCGGCGCGGACCATCTTTCTCCACCAGCCCATGGCACCGGCCACCTTGGCCTTGGGGCCCAGGTTAGCTGGAATCTTGGAAGGCCTGCCGGTCTCGGTGATCCTGGTGAGGTCAATGGCTGTGCAGCATACACCGCCAATGTCCACCTTATCCCAAAGGTTCTGGTTCTCAGTGTAGATCATGGCCTCAGCGCCTGCCGCGAGGTTGTGACCGTAAGCAATGAGAACGCCCTTATTCTGATCCAGGGTTCCCATGCCGATCTCCACCAAGGGAGCATTTGCCGCACCGCGGGGCATGTCGTAGGCCACAGTCTGCAGCATATCGCAGATCTCCTTGCCCAGGGAATCGATCATGCCGCCATGCAAGGCTTTGGATTCGAAGTCCTTGTAGTATCCTTCCTGGCCAGTGTGGGTAGCAGCCAAGAGCTGCACGATCTGCTCCTCGCAATACTCCAGTGCCTCGCCAAAGTCCTTAAGCGACTTGGGCTTGGTGCCTATGATAGTCTGGGTGAGGGGTGCATCCACCAGGATCTCATCGCCCATATCGAACTTCATGTCCCCAAACTTGTCCAGGCACCAGTGGTACAAATGCCTGCCGTGAGCAGTATGAGCGCAGGTACCCATGAGAACCGCGATCAGAACGATCTTGCCGCAGGCTGCACCCATGCCAATGCCGCAGGCACCCTTCTTGTCGCCGGTCAGATCGCAAGGACCGTAGGTACAGAGGGTACATGTATCATCAGCAGGCGAGTACATGACGTGGTATCGGTTGCATAGCTTGAAGTCCCAGTCACGGAGCGTTGCTACATTGGGCTTGGGGAACGGGCCCATCTCCTGGTCCCACTCATCCTCTTCTTTTACGACAGCTCCTATGTTGATCTGGACGTTCTTCATGTCCTCAACCGAAAAGCTGCCCTCTCTTGTTGCCATCGGAATCTTAGCCTCCTCTTCCTTTGATATACGCCGCTTGAGTTCGCATAGAGTAAATAAAACACTTTCGGATACCCGATAATATAAAAATATGGCGATCTTACGAAAATTCATGGTAGTATTTTTATATACCAATCAACAGAGCATGCTGGTGCAGTCCAGTCACGATCGTTAATGGAGTTTTTTCTGTCCACAAGCTTGAAATGCATTAACAAAAGAATGCCTGCAAACTCATGATAAACCGGATACGGAAGAGCTTTGCCAGGGCTGTAGAATGCAAACACGGCGGCAAAGTACAGGAAGCTGCATCAATTCTCGGAGCGGAGCCTTTGGACTTCTCGGCCAACATCAATCCATTGGGCTCACCACCACTGGATAATTTGGTTTTGGAAGAGATAAAAAAATTCGGCCACTATCCGGACAATAGCTACCTTGGATATCGTCGCGCCGCGGCAAAATTTACGAATGTAGATGATAGATGCATAGTTCCTGGCAACGGCTCCTCTGAGCTGATCAGGCTCTTTGCCGAGGCCTGCCTTGAGGACGGAGACCTGACTCTTGTGCCAACGCCGTCATTCGGCGAGTACGCCAACCAATCGATCTTAGCCGGAGGAAGGGTGACAAAGGTTGACATCGGCGAGGACGGCCTGCCGGTCATAAGCGACAGCCTGCTGGCGGAGGCAAAGCTGCTCTTTCTCTGCAACCCCAATAACCCCACAGGAAGGCTTCTCTCTGCCAGTCAGGTGACGGACCTCGCCGATAGGTGCGAGGCCTCCGAGACCTTTTTGCTCGTGGACGAGGCGTTCATCGAGCTGTCCGAGCCCAAGGAGAGCGTGGCAGCCCTCGCGCCGAACAGAGAGTCCCTGTTCGTCATGAGGTCGCTCACCAAGTCATTTGGCGTGCCCGGCCTGCGCCTGGGGTTCGGGGTGACCAATGCAAGCTTAGCCCGGATCATGAACCTGGCCAGAATTCCCTGGTCCATAGGCTCGCTGGCCGCGAGAGCAGGAGAATACCTGCTTGGCTGTGACGACCATCTTATGCGTTCGCGGCAGATTATTAAGACGGAAGGCGCATGGCTGCAGGGCGCCCTCATGGGGCTGGGACTGAAGCCCGTCCCGAGCAGCGTCAACTTCATTCTGGTGGACATCCGCCCCAGCGGGCTTACGTCCGACGTTCTGGCAGAGAGGACAATGCATGAGGGGGTGCTTGTGCGAGACTGCCAGTCATTTGGCCTCGGCAAGGGCTACATTCGGGTAGCAGTTCGAAACCGGGACGAGAACGAACGGCTGATCAAAGCCCTGGAGAAGGCCTGCAGATGCAAAGGCTGAACTGCGAGAAGTTTCCCTGCCATTACCCTGACCAGGACTGCTCGCTTTGCTTTTGCCCGTTTTATCCCTGCAGAGACCTGAGAACCGGTGGGCGGGAGCTGGAGGAGGGCTGGTCCTGCCAGTCCTGCATGATCATTCACAGGCCTGAAGTGGCAGAGATGGTCCTTGATTGCCTCATGAAAGGAGAGGGCCTTGCAGCCGTCTGGATGAAGCTCGTGGAGCGACTGTGATGATATCCGAAAGCCTGACCGTATTTCTTCTGGCCATTGCCCTGGACATATTTCTGGGCGAGATGCCGGCAAAGGTTCATCCCGTTGTGTGGATTGGAAAGCTGATTGCGTTCCTGCGCGCCCGTGCGAGCCCCAGCAGGATCAGCGGCATAATCCTGGCGGCAATAGTAATAGCAACTACAGTATTAGCCGGCCACTTTCTCGTAAAAGCTGCAGGTTATGTTCCATTCCTCGCGCTCATCGTCTCCGCCTACCTCCTCAAGTCCACATTCGCGATGAGATGCCTTCTCCAGGTCTCCCATGACATCGGCCAGATGATTGAGGCTGACATGGAGGGAGCGAAGTCCATGCTTCCGGCTCTCGTTGGCAGGGACACGAGCACCCTCACCAAAAGTCAGGCCAGCAGCGCGGTGATAGAATCGCTCTCTGAAAATTATGTGGACTCCATACTCTCGCCCATATTCTATTATCTGCTCTTCTCCCCGCTTGGCCTGGGACTTGAAGCGGCTCTGGCATTCAAGGCCATCAGCACAATGGACTCCATGATCGGCTACAAGACTAAAGGGCTCAAAGAGATCGGATTTGCGGGCGCAAGGCTTGACGATCTGGCCAACTTCATTCCAGCCAGGCTCTCAATTTATCTCATTGCCCTAGCCGGTCCCGCGCGTGCGGGCGCTGCTCTCAAAGCGGCCTTTCGCGATCATGGCAGGACGCCCAGCCCCAACTCCGGCTGGCCCATGGCCGCATGTGCCGGATCGCTTGGCGTTCGCCTCGACAAACCAGGATATTACGTTCTGCTGGATGAGGGTGCAAAGCCAGAGACAAAAGACGTGCCACGCGCCCTGCGGCTCATGCAGATGACAATCACAATCACCCTTGCAGCGGCGTTATTGCTTTTGAGTTACAGTACAGAGATATTCTTGAAAGCGGGATTCTGGTAAGCATAATATTTATCCCAATCGAGAGAAGATTGTATTCAAATGGAAACTATGGAAGATCTCCTGGAAAAAGTTCGTGAGTTCGCAGGCAGAAGCTTTACAAAAGAAGAGGCTGAGAAGCTTTTCGCCTGGAAGATCCGCGACATTGCCGTAAATAATGCCAAAGACTATGAGAGCTACATTTACATCACATTTGAAAACAGCTACACACTCTTCATCAGATACTTCCTCGACATGGACTCCATAGAGACCGAAGACACCTGCGAGTTTACACTTGGGCTTCTGACAGACCTGCGCTCTCGCATAAAATATGACATTCATTATGCCGGCTACATCCACGGCCAGGGGTACATCAGGCTGCGCCTGGCGGATAGCAAGAACAGGATACAGCAGATGCTGCTGGAGGAGTTCTATGTCCCGGCCTTAAAAAACGTCTACAAGCCCATTATACTCAGGTTCAAGGGCTTTTTCGACCGCGACTTCTTTGGAGTTGAGGCGGACCCGAACCGTGGCGAGATCTTTTACGCCCCGGTTCGATACAGAAGCGAGCACAAGCCGGTATCAATCGGCGAGGTGATGGGTCGCTTGAACGAGCTGGATCTCCTGCTCAAAGAGCCGCAGATCAGACATGCTCTCGCGGAGAATGACCTCCAGCTCAGTTTTCTGCCATCCATGGCCTGGGCTGACATCTAGCTAACCCTGTTTTGCGGGAAATTGAAGGCTGATGGGCAGACAATTTCGTCAGAGATTCCCACTGCCTTGCCTGCAGAAACGGGTCTGGATAAGAGGCATGGCAGAACATCGACTGACTCTTTTGCTTCTGACTCTGTGACTTCAGCCCGGCGTGACTTCTGGCACCCCAATGCCTGCATCTCAATGGCTCGCGAATGGTCACCTTGAGCTGAGAAGAGAGTGCTGAGATCGTGATAGATGTCAACAACATCTCCTTTCGCCCCCAGATGGCTCATTGTGGCAAGAGCTTGCTGCAGCTTAACGAGAGCTCGAGGATAATCCTTGACATGCAGGGCAAGCCGGCCAATATTGGCCGTGGCACGGGCTTCCTCATAGGGATTGGCGAGCCTTCTGGCCTGGGCCAGAGCGCTATCAAAAGAGCTCTCCGCCTGATTGTATCGGCCCTCCTTTTGATGCAGCTCTCCCAATACATTGAAAAGCAGGATGTTCAGGGGCTGATGATCTGTGCGTGATATCAGGGTTTCCGCTCTTCTGAGATAGAACTCTGCCTCAACAAGCCGCCCCTCTGCTACCATGAACTGGGCCATAGCCAGATAGGTCTCGCACAGGTCGGGAAGCGCTTCCAGCTCTTCTTGCATGCGTATGGCCTGGTCAAAGCAGCCCTCTGCCTCTTCAGCCTGGCCCCTCTTGCCGAGGATTATAGCCATAGAAAGGTTAACCTGGGCGATGCAGGGATCGGCACCAAGCCGCTCAAATATGGCGAGCGCCTCTGCGAGGATGGAGACCGCCTGAGACAGGTCGCCCTGGTCCCGGTAAACGAGAGCCATGTTGAAGAGGATCTGGGCCTGGTTGTAGATCTCACCCACAGCAGAAAAAAGATGCAGGCTCTCCTGATAGCAGTTAAGGGCAGACTCCCACTGGCAGGAGTCGGCGAGAGTGCCGGCCAAAGAACTGTACACCTCAGCCTGGCCTGAGAGGTCTCCTTCTGCTTTCAGCTCGCCAAGCCTCTGGTAATAATCATCCAGGCAGGAAGAGCTGTCAATGCCTCCCGCAGCCAGCATATCGATGCTTGCCTGCATCTCAGCCTGACCCTCCCGGTCGCCCAGACGCCTGCATATCTCCAGGCCTCTTTGGAAGTGCTCTTTTGCGAGACTGCATTCCCCACGACGGTGATAGAAGTTGCCGAGGTTGCTGAGCACCTGGGCGGACCCGGCAGCATCCTCAATTCTCTCGAAGAGGTCCAGGCTCTCCTGGTAACACTCCAATGCATGTGACCACTCACCTCTCTTGAAACAGAGGCTGGCCATATTGCTGAGAACTGAAGCGAGGCTGCCGTCATCGCGGCTCTTCTTGAATCCCTCCTTGCTCGCCCTGTAGTTCTCGACGGCAAAAGACCAATCTCCCCGGCGGTAGCAGATATTGGCCAGGTTGTTCTTTGCAATTGCTATGGAATAAGAGTCACCGAGCCGCTCAAGGATAGCCAGGCTCTCTTTATAGTAATCCTGGGCAAGGTCCCACTCGCCGAGATCGGCTTTGAGGTCTCCCCAGGAGCACAAGACCGATGCCACAGCTGGTCTGTCGCCCTGGAGACGAAGCGTCTCCAATACGCAGGCATAGCTCGCGTCTGCCTCTTGCCACAGGCCGAGCCGAAGAGAGACAGACACCAGGCCGTTCAAGGCAGCCGTCATGGCGGTGGAGTCCTCCAGTTCTATCTCCAGCGAAAGGCAATCCTGATAATGGGATAGAGATTCCCGGAGGTCTCCGGCAGCGGCTCTGACTCCGGCCAGTCCGAATAGCGCCCGTCCCTCACCCCGGCGATCTCCTGCCTCCCGGAAGATCTCCAGGCTCTGCCGGTAGATCTCCTCAGCCTTCACCAGGTCCTTCTCCTGCAAGTAGGCAGAAGCCAGGTTGACAAGTGTTGAAGCCGCACCATGCCGATCTCGTTGGGCTCGCCTGGCATCTAAGCTCCGGTTATAGCATAGTATGGCCTTCCTGCTGTCACCTCGATCTGAGTGAAGGTTCCCCAGGTTGTTTTGGGCCATTGAAAAACCGTCCAAGTCGCCCAGATCTTCAAAAGCGTTTGCAGCCTGCTCATAATAATCCTGAGCCAGATCAAAGTCGCCCTTGAGGTGAGCTGTGAGGCCCAGAGAGAGACGGACGCTGGCTTTTCCAGGAAGATCAGCCTCATCCCTGGCCTGCAGGCTCTCGTTCAGATGTGATTCAGCCCGAATGAGATCGCCAGTCTTCTGGTAGATGAGGCCGAGGTTAGCCTCAGTCTGGGAGCGGCCCTGATCATCGCCGATCCGGCTGAATATATCGAGAGCGCGGCTGTAGCAGTCCAGGGCATTGTCCCGGTCTCCCTGCAGATGATAAGTGCTTGCCAGATTTGAGAGAGCCTCAGCCGCAGGCTGGCTGATTCCCTCTTGCATGAACAGATCGGCGGCCCTCTGAAAGCACTCGCGGCCTTGCTCAACCTGGCCAAGATCGACGTAAATCAGGCCCAGATTATTGCAGGCGGCAGCCTCTGCAGGCGTATCATTCTCTTCCGCCCAGAGATCCCGGCAGGCCCGGGAGAACTGCAGTGCCTCCTCCAGCCGACCCTGACTGCGACAGCACCCGGACAAGAGCACCAAGAGCTCGGCCTCGCCATTCAGGTCGCCCAGATCCCTCGTGAGCGCCAGAGCCTTCTCCAGATAGGACATGGCTTTGCGGTCGTCCAGATCCATGAGACACTGCCCAAGCCGGCCTAAAGCGCGGGCTTCAAGAGTTGGATCGCTGTCCTTCAGGGCAGCAAGTCCCTGCTCATAATGATTTGCGGCATCCCTAGGACGCCCCTCTGTGAAGAAGAAATCCGCCAGCAACAGGCTCATCCTTGCAGCGCCCACATCATCGCCCGCGTCCTCCAGATGATGCCTGGCCCTGGAAAGATTGCTCTCCACTCGCCCGGTCTCGCCGGTGAGCTGGTAGACGCGAGCTAACGAAGAGAGCGATGCAGCCATGCCCACCCGGTCACCGGCCTTCTCCCTCAAAATCAGGCTCAACTCAAAGCATTCCTCAGCATGGTCCAGATCGCCTTTGGCCTGATGGATCTCTGCCAGGCTGTAGTGAGCTTGAGCGAGGCCGGCCCTATCCACGGACTCAAGCATGTTTATGATCCGGCAATAGCACTCTTCGGCATAGGAAAGGTCGCCAGCTAGACGGCTGACCCGGCCCAGATTTGTCAGAATAGATGCCTGCAGGGATGATCTCCCGCGACCCTCGATGACCTTTCTGGCCAATTCATAGAACTGACGGGCCTGATCCCAGTCCTCATCATCGCTGTAGAGGTTTCCCAGATAGAACCTCGCCCGGGCCACACCCTCATACTGACCCTGCTCCTCAGCGACCCTTGCACTCCACTCAAAATACTCCAGAGCAGCATGGTGAAAAAAAAGGCTCGAAGCCACTCGACCCAGATCAAACCAGGCCTCATAGCTCGCTAAGCCTGAGAGATGATCCGCGAGCCCGGTAAGACTCTTTTGCATCTGTTCCTCATCTGAGGACAGGATGGACTCTGCAAAAGAGGATACTGGACCTAATTGCTGACGAGCGAGGTTCTGCAGTTGACCGGGATCGTATCCGTTCGGCTGAGAGAGAGCCATAGCCAGCTGGCTAAGAGACGAGACGATGCAATCATATGTCATCGCGTCTCGTTCCCTCCAAGATGGATTGAATAAATATGATATGTCTGCCATGAATGAATAGGCGTCTCAAAGGATGGACGACAAAATACGTAAATAAATTATTAGCAACTGATATAACCTCTTGTTTCTTTTTATTGAATAGTATCTTGGCAGTAAACATCAGGTCGTCCCCCACAAACACCGAAATATACTCAACTATCCTATACCTGTCCAATTAATCGTCCCTGCATATATAATCTTCCATTTCTTTTGAGTGTCATTTTTTATAACTACCTGCAATTAATTGATATTAGGATATAATTCAGTTAATGAAACAGAGCTAAATTATAATGAGGAATTAAAAATAGGTATGACCTAAAAAAGGTTAATGCAATGGCAGGAGGACTACTTTGTGACCAGATTAAGAGCCCGCTGCGGACAGGCCACGATACAGGCCCCGCACTGGATGCACTTTCCTGAATCGGCCACGACCCGCCAGTCCTCGAAGCGAAATGTGCCAGTAGGGCAGATGGAAACGCATCCGCCGCAGTGCACGCACTCATTCTCATCTCGGATAACGGGATTCTCCAGGGGAACGACCTTTACTCCGCGCCTTTCGAAGGCATCCATTACCTCCTGGCTCTTTTCGACTGGCACCTCTAAGACGATCTCTCCGCTTACGGCATCGATGCTGGCCCTCTCGATGTTGACCAGGGCTTTTGTCTCCAGGATAACCGAGGCTATGAGCGGCTGGCGCACAATGCCAGGAGCCACATGTAACATGAGTTTCATATTCTATCGCCTCCGCGCCAGAAGCCTGGAGAGATGGTTACTGGTGATCATTCCGATTACCTTGTTATCTCTGTCCACCACAGGCATGGCAGAGATGCTATGCGTATCAAATGTGCGAGCAGCGAGTTCAATGGGCTCATCCGATTTGACGCAATAGACCCGACGGGTCATGATATCGCCAATGCGTGACGACTTGCCGCTGGCAACCGCCTTGGATATGTCCCAGGCTGTGATTATGCCTGTCAGCCTCCCATCACGAGAGACCACAGGCAGGTGATCGAAAAGGCCGCTCACAATCAGGCTAGCAGCTTCTTTTATATCGATATCCTCGCACACGCTGACCATGTCTCGGCTCATGACATCGCCAACGTTCGGCGATTCCTTGGTCTGCTTCATGGGCCTTGAGCTGCCCAATCGGGATAGCGGCTCCACAGCAGAGCTTAACAGAAACTCGCCCTTCTCGACCTGCTGCTTTAGTGTCCTGGCAACTTCTCGGGCCATGTAAAAGCTCGATAGAGATGAGGTCAAGATCTCTTTTCCGTTGATCTCGACCATCCCGGACTTGAGATCCTCGTAGCTGACCATCTTCAAAGATGGCCGGTCCCGCCGAGCGATGCCGTAGTCCATCACGGGAACAGTGATATCTTTGTCCCGGACGGCTGTGCTCCGCGCCAGCCTCTCATTAAGAATCGGTATGGGAATTCCTATTCCGAGATACAGGCTCGGTCCATACTTATGAAATGTAGCAGCCCTCAAAAAGCGATTGTTCATCTTTTTCATGTCGCCTGTGACCATGAGCGTGCCGAAGTGGTTCTGGGGATTATGCTGCGTGCCGGAGCCCATGACGTAACCCTGCGCTCCTGCCAAAAATATGCGCGTGCCGACTCCAATATAGTCGTAGTTTGGATCATTGGATAGAGGCGAGAGAACACCTGCTCCACAGTAATGTATATTGCCAAATCTTGGAAGCAATGTGCCCATGTAAGTATGCATGGAGCGATCAGACGAATTGGTGGCAGCATTGTAGCGCTGATAGGCATTTCTGGGATTGACCATCATCGCCTGATTGAAGTCCTCAAGGCGCAGGCTGGTCTCCAATTCCATCTGAGGATAGCAATCTGTGCCGGCTCCAAAGGCCTCAACCTCGATCTGCTTTCCTGAGATGAGGTCCTCCATAACATGCGCTCCGCCGTACTCATTTCCCCGGTCCTCGGAAGGCTGCGTCGCTCCAAGGAAAAGATCGACTGCAGCGACCCCGCCGTAGGCCTCCACCTTATTTAGCAGCGCCTTGGTGATTTTAATGGGCGGATCGCTATGGCCAAGATTGAGAAAAACTCCTGACGAGCACATGGCTCCAAAGGTTCCCGTGGTAACTACGTCTACCTCGCGCACAGCTCCAGCAGAACCCAGCTCGTCTACGATATCGGGCATCTCCTCGGCCGTTACGACCCGGGCGCTTCCGTCGCGAATGCGTTCGTTGATCTCCGATAACGACTTTTCTTGCACGAGTTTATGAAAATAGGCAATCCGATAAAAACTTGTTGGGCTTTCTCCTTCCAACAACGTTATCTGCCTTAAACAAGATCAAAACGACCGATGCCAAAGACAAAAGGCAAGAGAATAGTCCTGACCAGCGATGTCACCATGATGAGCAGCTATCATGGTGGAGTGATGCTCGGCTTTGCCGCCATCATGCCGAGAAGAGCGCTGCCTGACTTTGTGTTCCATAAATTCTTCTGCCCGCCAGTTGCAGCTGCCCCGGACGGTTCAGCCGAGACCGCTCCCTGCGGCATGAGGAAGGTGGAAGCGGCTCTGCTGGAAGCGGGATTCTCTCGCGATGAGGTGATGGCAGCCCATCCACAGCATCTGGACCAGGCAATCGGACCAGATACCCGAATTGTAGGCATAACTCATGATGATCCCATGGGAAAAATCGCGGTCAGGGAGATCGAGGATATCATCGGCAGGGGTCCGCCGTTCAACCGTTCCAGGTTTCTGGAGCTTCTCACTCACCCCCTCATCAGACAGTTCAGACCCAAAGTGGTGTTGGGCGGCAACGGCGCCTGGGAGGCAATGGGCGAGGATGTGGGCGTGGACCACATTTACCTGGGAGAAGGCGAGAGCGATTTTCCAGATATTTGCCGGAAGATCATATCAGGCGAGGACGTCCCGCCAGTCATCCGTGGCAGGACAGTTGCAGGAGACGCAATTCCAGTCAACCGCGGCGGGACCATCGGCGGGATTGTTGAGATAGGCAGAGGATGCTGGAGAGGCTGTGCGTTCTGCTCACCCACCAATCGAGTCATGCGCCACCGTCCGATAGAAAATATCATAAAAGACGTTCAAGTGAACCTCGATTGCGGCCAGAGGGACATCATCCTGCACTGCGAGGATTTCTTCTCATACGGATACAGCAATGCCAGGCCCAACGAGAAGAGCATAAAGAAGCTGGTCTCTGCAGTAAAAGAGCTGCAGCCCAAGACCATTGACGTCTCCCACCTGAGTCTAGCCTCAGTTCATCAGAACCCAGGGCTCCTTCACAGCGTCTCTGAAATCGTGGGCATCGGCTCGTCCCAAAATCACATGTCTGCATGGATCGGCATAGAGTCGGGAAGCTGCCGCATCCTGAAGATGCATATGCCGAATAAAGCCCGGCCTGCTGAGACCAGCGAATGGCCTGAAATCGTCCGGGATTGCTACCGCCTCTTTGCTGAGGAGTCATGGCTTCCAGTGGCGAGCCTGGTTTTAGGTCTGCCGGGCGAACAAGCCGAGGACGTCGTCAAGACCACTGAACTCGTAGACTCGCTGATGGATTACACCGGCCTCATGCTGCCTCTCTTTTTCACCACAATCGCAGACACAAAGCTCGGCGGACGGAAGGGATTTTCTCGAGAAGATGCACTTCCGGAGCACTGGCAATTGGTCGGGCTATGCCTTGAGTATAACCTCAGACACCTCAAGAAGCTGCACCGCCTCTACCGGGAGAGGATGACTGCAGGCCCTGGCGTTCACGCCGCTCTGAAGGGCATAAACCTGATGGCTGACCTGGTGCTCAACAAATACATGAAGAGAATGAAAAGAGGCGAGCCGCCAAACTGATGACCACCCCGTTGCTGCCCAGTGGTCATCAGGCAATTTGTTTCTCAGTAGTTTTCCAGAACAGACCTCACAACACCTTTGTGATCCCCCTTAAGGGAATAGACGTTATGGTCTCCGGAAACGTCGATGCTCAGAATGCCCAGGCGAGTGTTCATGAGCCCCACCATGGCCGAGACTCCGCGATAGCTGACGTCGAAACCCTCCTTAGCGAGGTATGTGAAGACGTCCTCAGTAGTGTAAGCTCCGTCACTTAAAAACAGCTTTAAGACTGCCTTCCTGATACCTATTCCGTCCCGCTTAAGATAATTTCTCAGCCTCTCCTGGATTCGTTCTTCTGCGCTCTCCATCCGGCAAAATCACCGTCCTCAAGCAATGAATTTAAGGATTATAAAGGTATTCTCTCTACGACCGGACCGCCCTCCGTGGGATACCTCTCAACTATGCACAAAATGCATTTGATTCCTTTCAGCTCATCGGTTATGTCTTCGAGGATTGGTGCTGCAATGTCTATTCTATCTTGAATGCAGGAATACATATCAGAGGGGACCGCCAGCTCTTTTAAAACCTGCAGGGCGCCCTCGATATCGCCCTCGATTGAGCCGTGAATTATGGTGCCGTCCTCGCTCACATAATCAAAAGGCCGGGCGGTATGCCTTGCCCGGCGCAGGAGTCGCTCTCTGAGCTGGACCGCATCCTTGAAGCGGGACGGGCAGTAATGCACCTTCAGGCCGTCAGCTTGGAAATACTCCTTGGCAGCCGATTCGCTGCCCACTGCACCGCAGCCCAGCTCCACAGGGATGAAGCCCTCTTCTGCCAGACCGGCATAGTTGGTCTCTGAGAACTCCAGTTCGTTTAAGTTCAGGAAGGCATCCGCATCCATTACAGCCTTGACAATGGCCGGAGCATACGCTATAGCCGGAATCTCCACTCCGGCCAATAATCCCAGGGATTTGGCCTGGGTGAGAGCTCGATAGAGCCCCTGTGGATTGGACCACTCTGAGACGGGAGGATGAAAGCGGATCTCATCGAGGCCCGCCTGTTTGAGCCCCATCAAGACCTCGCGGTCCGGAAGAAGTCCAGTGTAAAGATGGATGTGATGACCTGGTCCTAGCGCGGCCTTGATCGCCCGGATGCACTCCAGGACGTAGTCCAATTTCAGCAGAGGCTCGCCACCAGTGATTCCGGTGCCCAGGGCATCGATGGCCGAGGCCTCCTTCAGAATATCCGCAATCTCATGAACAGGCATTTCATCGGCAAAGACGATATCTCGGCCCCGTCTCTCAGAAGAGATCGGGCAGTAAAAACAGCTCCGCTCGCACTTGCCTGTGACGAACAGAACCAGGCCCGCTCCCTGCCGGCAGATGAGGCAGCCCAATGGCAGATAATTGTAAATCGATCCAACTGAATCTTCTTGTAGCTCTTCCATTGCTAAGCACACGCGCGATGCGGACTTAATTAGATTTGCCCCCAGGCATCCAAACGGTTATCAGATGGAAGGGGACACATAATCCTTAGAAGAGAGAATACAGTTTAAATTATAAAGAGATGATTATTAGTGAGAGAGTATCTTCTAGGCAACGCCGCAATTGCCAGAGGCCTCCTGGAGGCAGGAGTGGGAGTCGTCTCAGGCTATCCTGGCACCCCTTCTTCCGAGATCATCGAGAACATAGTCGATCTGAAGGGAGAGGCAACGCTGCACGTGGAATGGTCTGTGAACGAGAAAGTGGCACTGGAGGTGGCAGCAGGAGCCTCCTGGACCGGCTGTCGTGCTGCTGCTACCATGAAGCACGTGGGCTTGAATGTAGCTGCCGATCCGTTTATGACACTGGCGTACCTTGGGGTGGGAGCAGGGCTCGTGGTGATCTCCGCAGATGATCCCTACTGCCATTCATCGCAAAACGAGCAGGACTCCAGGCGTTACTGCCAGTTTGCGGCTATTCCATGTCTGGACCCAAAGAACCCGGGAGAAGCAAAGGAGATGGCGGCCTATGCCTTTGAGCTATCTGAGAGATTCAATATCCCTGTAATGCTCAGGCCGACAACTCGCGTCTCTCATGCCAGATCCGACGTCGAGGTAGCAGATGCCCGTCCTGCCAGCAGGCCTGGGCGGTTCATCAAGAACCCTGCGCGACGGGTGGCCCTGCCAATTCATGCCCGTCCACTTCATAGCGAGCTTCTGGCCAAACAGGCCGCCCTTGAAGAAGCCCTGGAGAGCGCGCCCTGGAACAGGCTTGTCTTGAGGGGTAAGGTTGGAGTCATAGCATCAGGAATCGCCAGTCTGTATGCCGAGGAGGCCATAGCCGATCTGGACGAGGACATCTCTGTATTATCTTTGGGAACATACCCCTTGCCGAAGAAATTGATCTGCCGAATGCTTGAGCACGTCAGCCGGGTAATGGTGATAGAGGAGCTGGAGCCGGTAGTCGAAGAGCAGGTGCATATCTTGGCAAGGACAGTCAACCCCAATCTTGAGGTCCTTGGAAAGAACGGATTCATACCCCGCGAGGGCGAACTCGATTTTCTGCTGGTGAGAAATGCCATAGCTCGGATGATGGGCCGACCTGAGAGAGCAGCCTTAGCCGTGGCGAGCGGCATCCTGCCGGCCCGGCCTCCCTCCCTCTGTCCGGGATGCAGCCACCGGGCGACCTACTATGCCATGAAAAAGGTCTTCGGCAAGAATGCGATCTATCCAAGCGATATCGGCTGCTACACAATGGCAGTGAACATGGGGACGGTGGACACATGTCTATGCATGGGAGCCAGCATCACTCTCGCCAGCGGAATTCGCCACGGTGGAGAGGAGGAAGGCATCTGTTGCAGTCTCGGCGACTCGACATTCCTGCATGGCGGCATGACGGGTCTGCTCAATGCCGCCTACAACAAGGCCCGCATAACCGTAACAATTCTTGACAATTCAACTACAGCCATGACAGGCCATCAGCCAAACCCAGGAACTGGCGTAACAGCCACCGGCGAATCCACGGTCCAGGTTTCTCTAGAGGACCTGGCAAAAGCACTGGGTGCAGGATTGGTCGAGACCGTTGATCCCTATCACCTCGATGAGACCATAGAGGGCTTTGCCAGGGCCAAGGAGTATCCGGGACTCTCCGTGATCATAGCCAGGCAGCCCTGCGTCATCAAGGCTAGGAAGAAAGGAGCCCGGCCCAAACCATTCAGGGTAAACGAGGACTGCGTTGGATGCAAGAACTGCGTCAACTTCGGCTGCCCGGCCATAGAGTTCGATGATGATGCGGCAAAGATCAACATGCTATGCACCGGATGCGGGGTCTGTGCTGCCATCTGTCCGGCCAATGCGATCCAGGAGGTGATCTGATGAGGACATCAGAATGCGATATGGTAATAGTAGGAGTTGGTGGACAGGGAGTCATACTGATATCAGATGTGATCGGAAGGGCTGCGGTCCTGGCAGAAAAGCCGGTCTGCGGAGCTGAGACGCACGGCATGGCCCAGAGAGGCGGCAGCGTGATCAATCACACCCGAATAGGATGCAAATTCTCGCCGATGGTCGCCTCCGGTGGAGCGGATGTGCTGGTGGCGCTGGAGCCCGGTGAGGCTCTCCGTTATGCCCACTTCCTCTCCCCCGCAGGAGTGGCACTGGTGAATACCCGACCGGTTCTGCCAACTAGTGTGACCGCGGGGCTCGCAGAGTATCCTCCTCTTGAAGATATCCTCGCACCCATCCAGGCGCAATGCAGCAGAGTGACGGCGATTGATGCCACATCTCTGGCCAGCCGAGCAGGCACCGCCCAGGCTATGAATGTGGTAATGCTGGGGGCCCTCTCAAGGCATATTCCGCTCTCAGAGGAGACTATCTTAGAGGCACTCACCCAGGTGGTGCCGCCCAGATTCCTGGAAGCGAATAAGAGAGCCTTTGCCTTAGGAAAAGCTGAAGTAGAATAGAGGTAGAATAAATGGGCATGGAAGAAGAAAAGAAAGCAGATGAAACTTCGACTGAAGAGACGAAAACTGAGGATAAGGCAGCCCCCATAATCACCAAATCCATGGAGGAGGCAGCCTGTCCCACCTGTGGTGCAGAAGCGCCTTCAATGCCCGCAGTGCTCCCTGATTCCAGTTGGTCAACAGAGAAGCTGATCGCGGCAACCAAGGACAAGCACATGCTGGTACGCTCCAACGCCATCATTCTCCTCTCTAAACGCGAGATCTCCGAGTCTCTTGATGCACTCATCGAGGCCCTCAAGGACGAAGAGTATCTTGTCAAGAGCAATGCAATGGTTTCCATTGCCGCTTATGGAAAACAGGTTTCAGATCGTGTAATCGAGGCACTGTCTGATGCAGACAAGGATGTACGCGCAGGAGCTGCCTGGATCGTAGGGGAGCTCAAGGATAACCGTGCCATTGAGGCCCTGGAGAAAGTGGCCAAGGACGAGTATCCTCTTGCCAGAATTCAGGCCAAAGCATCTCTGTTGACTATGGGCAGAGGACCCAAGAAACAGGCAAAGCCTGAGCAGCCTGAACCAGAAGAGCCGAAAGAAGAGAAAACTGAATAGGTTTTCTCCAATCTCTTTTTTTAAACTTTTTCAGCCCGTCCTAATCCGGGCCACTGGGAAAAGATGCCCTTTTGATCCAGCCACTGGCGACTGAACGTCTGGAGATATGCCTGCTCGAGCGTTGGCTGCCAGCCATGCCGACCTTTGCGACCAAGGTCCTGGGCTCGTCTGATGTAGGCCTTCCTGCCTAAAGCTATGAGAGACAAGTCGTCTTCGTTGAGCTCTGCTTGAATCTCCCGGCAATAGCCTTTAAGAAATCGATCGAAGAGCAAGTCCACATCCCATCGGTTGATGCCCAGGAATCTCGCGGGAGGAAATTGCTTGATCAGTTCAAGGCTGAAACGAAACCTGGCAAGGTCCAGATGAGGCGTGCTGATATAATCGCGCCTTGGAAAGTCTATGAGATAAAGCATCTTAGCAGTCTTTGAGTGAGAATCTTCGATGATGATGTTCCAGGGGGTAAAATCGAAGAACGGAGTAACCATGGTTTTAAGACTGCAATCCTCAATCAGGGTGCGGCTCCTCGCGAGGAACTGATTGATGTCATCTTCGCGAGCGGCATGATCTATAGATATGGATTCACCCTCATCACGAGAGAATAGGTTATGGTATCCTGCCAACGCCCTCGCGGATAAATCTACAACGGAGTTGAGGTAAGGCAGGCTTACCGGCTTGATCTCGTGCAGCATAACTGCCAGGCTTGATCCGGGCACATAGCTCATGGCCAGAATGCCGTTCTCTTTATCCACAAACAGAGGACGTGGTGAAGAGATGGCCTCAGACCTGCATCCATTGTAAAATCGTGATAAATTGGCATGCTCAAGGGCGACTTCTTCGGGTTGATAGTTCCGTGAGATCTTGACGACGATTTTATCTAGGGTTTCGCCACGAGTGACATCCAGTCGGAAGATCCTGGAGTTTCTGCAGTGTATGGTCATCTTGCTCTTTACATTGGAGCCAGGAAACCTGGCCTCTATGTATCTTTGGATCTCTCCCCGATTCATTTAAGGGCTACCTCTCTTTTCCGGACTCCTGCAATGACGGTCCCCTGTTTAAACCAAATGGTTGGCGCCGGTCCGAAGGATTGGGAGCCGATTAGAAGAGACTCCTGAAAAATTATATCAAGTAGAAGAGAGCATTATAAACCATGGAAAGTGCCATTGGCAACAGCGTCTATAATTTTATTGATCTGGTTGGAACATCAAACACAAGTTGGGAGGAAGCAGTCAGCAACGCAGTAGCATGTGCCGGCGAAAAGCTGACCAACATGAGAATAGCAGAGGTGGTTGAGATGGACACCACGCTCGTCGAGGGCCGGATTGTCCAGTTCCGGGCAAGAGTCAGGCTCTCCTTCAAGCACGAGGTCGAGCCGGAGACGCTTTAGGCGAAAGGAAAGGCTTAACAAATACGACCACAAGGCATAGGGATGTGCCCCAAGTAAGCCTGATCATCCCAACCAGAAACGAAGCCGAGACAATTTGTGAGTGCGTAGAGAGGGCTTTTCAGGTCTTTAAGGAGATGAATCTGGAGGGCGAAGTTCTGGTGGCAGACAGCTCAACAGACGGCACCGCAAAGATCGCACTCTCTTGCGGGGCCAGGGTCATCAAACCCAAGAAGTTGGGATATGGAAACGCCTACCTGGCCGGGTTCGAGCAGTCTCAGGGTGATTATCTGGTTCTCATGGACGGGGATCTGACATACGATCCGGCAGCTATGAGAGACATGATTGCCATTTTGATGAGCGGCAAGTACGATATGGTTATGGGATCGCGGCTCAAGGGAGAGATCCTGTCAGGGGCTATGCCGGCTCTTCATCGTTATATCGGAAACCCCATTCTTACCTGGATGTTGAACCGCCTCTTCTCCAGCAATATTTCCGATGCCCACTGCGGGCTGCGTGCGATCAGCCGGGACGCCCTGAATAAACTAAACCTGAAGTCTGGCGGGATGGAGTTTGCCTCCGAGATGGTCATCGAGGCGATTTGCAGAGGTCTGAGAATCGCAGAGGTTCCGATCACCTACTTCCCCCGCCGGGGAGTGTCCAAGCTGCACTCACTCTCAGACGGCTGGAGGCATGTACGCTTCATGATGCTCTACCGTCCGGTGCCATTTCTTCTCGTTCCGGGAACTTTAGCGCTGGTCTTCGGCCTGGCGCTGTTTATGGGTGTGTATCTGCAGGGTGGATCAAGGATGCACTCCTCAATTCTCGGAGGACTGCTGGCGATCATTGGCTACCAGATGCTCCTGGCCGGGCTGCACTTCGAGGCCTTCGGAGTGTCCTATGGCCTCACTCATTCCGGGAGGATAAAGAGGATGATGAGCTACCATTCCCTGGAAAAGGAACTGGCCATCGGGATTATTCTGCTGGCCGCAGGAGTCCTGCTCGGCCTGAAGGTCCTGCTGAGCTGGGGGGCTTCAGGCTTCGGGGAGCTGGACGCTGCATCGAGCGCCATGATGGCCATGATATTGTCAATCTTGGGAATCCAGACCATATTCTCCGGGATGTTCATCAGTCTGCTCCTGCTCAATAATGGGCAGCATGATTAGAGAAAGAAATAATCGTCGGACTTGCCGAACATCACCGAACTAAAAAAGAAAAATGCTCATTGGATCTTAGGCCCAATGAGGATACTTTACGCCGTAGCTGGAGCTTGTAGTGTATGCGCTCTGGCCTAATTTGTGCGTTCCATAGTTGGTTTGAGTCCTGAGAATGCCTGAATATCCATATTTCTTGGCGTACTCTGTAGTGTATATTGGCCGTGCATATGCATAGATTCCCTGTTGCGCATATGTATTTGTGGAGGTTGCGGCAGCGGTTGCAGCCCATGTGATCGGGTACGTACCCAATATTGGATAATAAGACATCTTAGCCATTACTTCAGAAGAATCCTTAATATATAAGGGCGACATTGTCGTCTTGATCCCCGAAGACCAAGATCTTATTGCCCATAAATCGGTCGTGATGACTCCGCCAGACGATTGTGCACGGGCATAGGAAGACTTCTGAGATACCTGGACTGTGCTGGAGGTCGCATATGCTGTGTTCGAGTATCCGCTAAGGTATGCATTGTTGGCGGGCGAATAGACATTTATCTTTGCCATCGCCTGATTGCCGTTGTTGGAAGACGCATATGCATAGGCATATATGTTATTGGCATTGTAAGAGGTTAATGCTTGGCTTACCTGTGCGTATGGAGAGCTGGACACTGCAAAGCTATAGGAAGTCCGAGCATATGACCCAGTTATGGTGAAACCCGATCTGGCATAGCCGCCATATCTTCCATAGACAGCCCTATACGAAGATCCTGGACCGCTGAAACTGTAGGAACTGGCTAGCTCACCGGTTGAAGGGTTTGCCTTTATCTCTTGGTCTACGAAATCATCTACATTTGCTGCAGAACTCGTGTCAACTACAACTCCGGAACCGCCATTGCTTTGGGTTACGCGGACATCAAGCGCATTTGCCCCCAGCATTAGAGATGCCAGCAGCAAAACCAATATCAATATTTTCATTTCAACCCATCTCCTGCTTTACTGTTTTTCATGATCAAAGGCAGTCTGACAAGCTTTCTGCCGACAAACAACCTTAGACCGTTCAATAATTATGCAGGATTAGTTGAAATACTTTCTGCCAGTCATTTGTATATCCACTATGTAGACAAACTCAACCAACATATAGACTTAATGAATTGTACCAAGAGTCCGATGGTGACCCATCAACGCTATCTGGCACCCTATCTGCTATTGTATCTCAAAATCCAACCGCCCTGCAAGGGACGAATTCTGTTGTACCTGCTGTGGCTTCTCTCGTCCAGCAGACAACATTGCAGCTCAGAATATCAGAGCAAGGGCAGCAGTCAACCTACCTATCGTGGCGCGATTTTTTGCTAAGCCGCAAGCCGCTTCCTTTAGGGCGCGGTAGTTGACGGATGGCCTAAATAAAAGACATAGGTAACCGTGGGCAGGAAGAAGACTGCCCACGGCTCGTGCGATGGGAGGTGATTCCTTGGCAGATGCTTTGAGGGAGACATTCGCCACTTTTGTAATATTAGTATGAGTATTTATGTTTTTTCCTCAGATTAATAATACTATAATTTCTGGACTCGAACAAACAAAAGAAACAATGTTTGTAGAGAAAAAAGCATGATATGGCACTTGATCGCGATATAGAATACAGATATTATTGAATGTCCCGACAAATGCGAAATATCTATCGTTTTAAGGACATCTCATATTCTTTCCTAAATCCACTTCACAAATACGATATTCCCTGCCGTCTTCTCAAATAATTCTTTATAAGCACAATCCCACCGCTATCCTAGAGGTGAGGCGTAAGAGACGACCATTACACTGCAGCTCCTTTCAAAAGCTTATGCCTCATAGCTGGGCATTTTTCCAGCTTTTCGGCAATAACGAAGAGCCGTCATGGAGAAAAGAGGCTCTCCAGACAGAAATCAAAGAAGATATTGAATTAACCGAGGTGCCACATGAGACAAGTAGCCATCTACGGCAAAGGCGGCATTGGCAAGTCCACCACCACCCAGAATCTTACAGCAGCGCTGTCAACAATGGGCAAGAAGATCATGCAGATCGGCTGTGATCCGAAAGCAGATTCCGTAAAGTTCCTGATGAACGGTAAAAAGCAGCCCTCAGTCCTTGATACTCTGAGAAAAGAGGGCGATGTAAAGCTCGAAGATGTGATGAAGATAGGATTTGGCGGCATCAAATGCGTCGAGTCCGGCGGCCCTGAGCCTGGCGTGGGCTGCGCTGGCAGAGGTATCATTACATCCATCGGACTGCTCGAGAACCTGGGAGCCTATACAGACGACCTGGACTACGTATTCTACGACGTCTTAGGCGATGTGGTCTGCGGAGGGTTCGCCATGCCCATCCGTGAGGGCAAGGCCCAGGAGATCTACATCGTGGCCTCTGGAGAGATGATGGCTCTGTATGCAGCCAACAACATCTGCAAGGGCATTCAGAAGTTCGCCGAGTCGGGCGGAACTCGCCTGGGCGGTATCATCTGCAACTCCAGAAACGTCGACCGGGAAAAGGAGCTGGTATCCCACTTCGCCCAGAAGCTCGGCAGCCAGATGATCCAGTTCGTGCCCAGAGACAACGTGGTCCACCAGTCCGAGATCCACAAACAGACCGTCATCCAGTACGCCCCGGACTCCAATCAGGCCAAGGCCTACCTGGGGCTGGCCAAGGCTGTGGACGAAAATGAGATGTTCGTGATTCCCAAGCCCATGGAGTATGAGGAGCTCGAGCAGGTCATGATGGAGTGGGGTGTTGTAGAATGAAGATGGTTCGAGCTGTCATCCGACCTGAAGCTGTGGACAAAGTCGCCGACTGCCTGGAAGCCGGCGGCTTTACCGCCTTGACCAGAATCGAAGTCTTCGGCAGAGGCAAGCAGAAGGGCATCAAGGTGGGCAACGTGGTTTATGACAATTTGCCAAAGACCATGCTCATGCTGGTAGTCGGCGACGACGACGTGGAGAAGGCCGTCAAGATCATCGAGGACGGTGCGCGCACAGGCAACATAGGCGACGGCAAGATCTTCGTAACCTCTGTCGAGGAGGCCTACACCATCCGAACCGGCATGAGGGGGCTGTAGATGAAAGAAGTCCTGGCTATCATCCAGATGAACAAGATGGAGGGCACCAAAGACGCCCTGGAGGTTATCGGCATCCCGTCCATCACCGTCTACAAAGCCAGCGGTCGAGGAAAGCAGAAAGGACTGCAAATCCCCCATCCTTCCCAGCTTGATCCGTCGAACAAGAACATGAAATTCATTCCCAAGAGGATGATCTCGGTCATGGTGGAAGACGAATTCGTCCCGGCAGTGGTAGCTGTGATTACCAAAATCAACCGGACCGGAAACTACGGCGACGGCAGGATCTTTGTCTGCCCTGTGGAAGAGTCCGTCCGAATAAGAACCGGCGAGAGAGGGAGCGTGGCCATATCATGAGCGGAGTTGAAAAAACAGTGGAGAGTGTAGTGCAAAATCCAGGCCCGAGCGCAAAGGAGCCGGTAACCATCGCACACAGCAAACAGGTGGTGGAGGGAATGCTTCATAGCTTTCCCAAGAAGACTGGCGAGGTGAGAAGCAAACACATAGTGGTCAAAGATTCCTGCGAGGTTGAGCAGAAGATTGAGGCCAATAACCGCACCATTCCCGGCATCCTCACAAACC
This sequence comes from uncultured Methanotrichaceae archaeon, assembly GCA_964518035.1. Taxonomy (GTDB): domain Archaea; phylum Halobacteriota; class Methanosarcinia; order Methanotrichales; family Methanotrichaceae; genus Methanothrix. Next base: position 42,725 of record CAZFFD010000003.1, read on the forward strand.
GGGGATGTGCTTACGCCGGCTCTAAAGGCGTGGTCTTCGGGCCCATCAAAGATATCCTGCATATCACGCACGGCCCTATCGGATGCGCATACTTTACCTGGGGCAGCAGAAGAAATCTCATGAAAAAGGAAGACGGCAGAGACTGCTTCGCAGGCTATTGTCTGAGCACAGACGTCAAGGAGACGGATATCGTCTTTGGAGCCGAGAAAAAGCTGGCGGCCGCCATTCGAGAGGCCTATGCCATCTTCAAGCCCCAGTGTATCTCGGTCTTCTGTACCTGCCCCATCGGCCTCATCGGTGACGATATCGAATCGGTCTGCAAGAAGGCGGAAGCGGATCTGAGAATCAAGGTCATCCCAGTTCGATGCGAAGGCTACCGCGGCGTTTCCCAGTCAGCAGGCCACCACATCGCCTCCAACGCCCTGATGGAGCACCTGGTGGGCACAGAAGAGCTGGAAAATCCAGGTCCGTTTGATGTCAACGTCTTCGGAGAGTACAACATTGGCGGAGACTACTGGGTGGTCAAGGATCTGCTGGAGAAGGTGGGATACAGAGTGGTAAGCCCCTTCACAGGAGACGCCTCATTCCACGATATTGCTAAAGCGCACCGGGCCAAGCTCAACATCCTGCTCTGCCATCGGTCAATTAACTACACCAACCGCATGATGGAAGAGAAATACGGTGTGCCCTGGCTCAAAGTCAACTACCTGGGGGTAGATGACACCATCAAGACCCTGCGGGATATGGCAGCCTTCTTCGACAACCCGGATCTGACCAAAAAAACGGAGGCAGTGATAGCCGAGGAGATGGCCAAAATCCAGCCAGTCATTGATATGTACAAAAAGAGGCTGGCGGGAAAGAGAGTAATGATCCTGGTGGGAGGGTCACGTGCTCACCATGTCAGGAATATGTTCGAGACTCTTGGCATGGACGTGGTCGTGGCCGGCTACGAGTTCGCTCACCGGGATGACTATGAGGGCAGAAGAGTGCTCTCCAGCATCGTCCATACCGGTCAGTCCAAGGTCCTGGCCGATATCCATTACAAACGCGATCCCAACGTGGTTTCGCCCTATGACGATGCCGCTATTCAGAAAAAGAAGGAGAAAATTCCAAGACTGATGGATTATGAGGGACTGCTGCCGCATATGAAAGATGGCCAAGTCATGATCGACGACTACAGCCATCACGAATGCGAGCGCCTGGTGAAGGATCTGGGAGTAGATCTCTTCTGTTCGGGAATCAAAGACAAGTACGTCTTCCAGAAGATGCACATCCCCTCCCGACAGATGCACTCCTACGACTACAGCGGCCCCTACACAGGCTTTGAAGGTTTCGTTCAGTTTGCCAAGGACATCGACATGTCTGTGAACAGCCCAACCTGGAAATTCATAAACCCGCCCTGGAGGCAGAACAATGCTTGATTATACACCCAAACAGATGGCCGAGCGCGAGACATTGGTCATAAACCCAGCCAAGATCTGCCAGCCTATCGGGGCCATTCTGGCCTACAAAGGCATCCACAACTGCATGCCTATCACTCATGGCTCGCAGGGTTGCTCGTCATACCTGCGCATGGTGCTGGCCCGCCACTACCGAGAGCCAACGCTCGCTGCAACCTCATCATTCACAGAGGACTCGGTGGTCTTCGGTGGCAGAAACAACCTCAAGGAGGCTGTGGACAACGTGGTCAACATCTACCATCCCGATGTGCTGGCCATCAACACTACCTGCTCCTCAGAGACCATTGGCGACGATGTAAACAGCTTCATGGAGGAGATCAAGGAAGAGGAGTTCTTCGATCCCAAGACGAAAGTGGTCATAGCCAATACCCCCAGCTACGTCGGCTCGCACGTCACGGGATACGATAATGCGGTCAAAGCCATCGCCCAGACCTTTCCCAGGAAGAGCAAGCCCAACGGAAAACTGAACATCATCCCCGGTTTCGTGGACCCAGGAGACATCCGAGAGATCAAGAGGCTTCTGTCCATCATGGGAGTCTCCTCGATTGTATTCCCGGATACTACCGATGTCTTCGACGCACCTCTCACTCCAGAGTCGGGCGGCCTATACCCGCCGGGTGGAACGACTATCCCCGATCTGGTTGACGCTGGCAACTCCCGTGCCACCATCGCTCTGGGAAGAACCGCGGGGGCTTCGGGCGCTATGGTCCTGAAGGGCAAGTTCGGCATACCTGCAGTCATTGGCCCCATGCCCATCGGCATCAGAAACAGCGATGCCTTTGTCATGTCTGTGTCCAGCCTCATGGGCCTCCCCATTCCACAAGATATCGAGTACGAACGGGGCCGATTGGTGGACATGATGACTGATGCCCATCCTCATTTCCATGGCAAGGATCTGGCCATATTCGGAGACCCGGATACCGTTATCGGTCTAATCAGCCTGGCTGTGGAGATGGGCATGAATCCGGTCTTTGCTCTCACCGGAACACCGGACAAGAAGTTTACAGAGGAAGTACACAACCTTGCTTCTGATTGTGAGGCAATGATAGGAGACACTTTCCTTCTCCATCAAAAGATCAAGAACCATCCGGTGGATATGCTCATCGGAAACACCTACGGGAAATTGATCGCCCGGGCGGAGGACATCCCGCTGGTAAGGGTGGGCTTCCCCATCACTGATCGGGCAAATCTGCATTATTTCCCAATCATCGGATACGCCGGAACGGCACGACTGGTGGAGATGATCGGCAACACTTTCCTGGAGAGGCAGGACAGAGACTCGGATGACACGCACTTCGAGATGATCCTTTAGGGGACTGTCATGAGTATTGTTAATATCTTTGAGGAAAGGGAAGGGCATATTGCCAAGAAAGGCGAACAGAGCATGCCTTTAGCCTGCAACAACGATAGCCTAGCAGGAGCCGTGAGCCAGAGGGCCTGTGTTTACTCCGGTGCCAGAGTGGTGTTGAATCCCATCACCGATGCCCTGCACCTGGTGCATGGACCGATAGGCTGCGCCAGCTACACCTGGGACATTCGGGGCAGCACCTCGACGGGCCCGGATCTGTATCGCAATAGCTTCTCGACAGACATGAAAGAGCTGGATGTCGTCTTTGGCGGGGAGAAGAAGCTCGCCGCCTGTCTGCAGGAGCTTGCCGCCAGATACCATCCTCCGGCTATATTCGTCTATTCCACCTGCATCGTAGGCATCATTGGTGACGATCTGAAGTCAGTCTGCAGCAAGGCGAGCGATGAATTGGGAATTCCCATCCTGCCGGTGGCGTCCGAGGGATTTCGTGGAAACAAGAACGAGGGCTACAAAGCTGCCTGCAACGCCCTTGCCGGACTGATCGGCTCATCAGAGTATGTGCCGAAAGGACCGTCCATAAACATTCTAGGCGAGTACAATGTGGCTGATGATCTCTCCTATGTCAAGCCATTCTTTCAAGAGATGGGGCTTGAGGTGATAGCCACACTCACCGGGGACGCGCGGGTGGCCGAAATACAGAGGGCCCATACTGCCCAATTGAACCTGGTGCAATGCAGCGGCTCCATGACTTATCTCGCTAAAAAGATGGAGGAAAAATTCGGCATACCATACAGACGGGTGAGCTTCTTCGGGCTCTCTGATATGTCAAATGCCTTACGGACGGCTGCGGAATTCTTCGGCTATCCGCAGATGAGAGAGCTGGCTGAAGAGATAATCCATCGAGAGTCCAAGAGAGTAATGCCTGCAATACAGGCCTGTCGTGAGAGAGTCGCAGGAAGGAAAGCCGCGATCTACATGGGCGGGGCAGCCAAGGCCGTCTCTTTGGTGCAGGCCTTCCGGGAGTTGGGAATGGAGGTCGTGATAATCGGGACGCAGACTGGAAGCCGAGACGACTACAAGAATATAGCCTGCATCGTAAAAGACGGGACAGTGATCATAGATGATGCTAACCCGCTGGAGCTGAAAGAGCTGCTGATCAGGCAGAAGGCAGACCTGCTGGTTGCGGGCGTAAAAGAGCGGTTCCTCGCCTACAAAATGAAGATAGCGTTCTGCGACTTCAATCACGACCGAACAGTGAACTTCGAGGGCTATGAAGGAATGAAAAACTTCGCATCAGAGGTTTGCATTACAATTAACAGCCCTGTATGGCAGCTTCCCGTAAAAAGAACAAGCTGCGTCGGCAACAGAATTCAATTGAATTGCCTAACGGCGGTGAATAGCGATGATATCCAAGAGCCTTGCCACAGTTAATCCCTGCTCCATGTGCATGCCAATGGGAAGCGTATTGGTCTTCCGGGGAATCGAGGATTGCATGCCACTTTTTCACGGACCTCAGGGGTGTAGCACCTACATGCGCCTGTACCTGGCCCATCATTTCCGTGAGCCGGTGGACATCGCCTCCACAGCCCTGAGCGAAAAGGGTGCAGTCTACGGAGGAGCAGAAAATCTCAAGCAAGGACTGAAGAATGTGATAAAAGGCTACCACCCCAAGGTGATAGGCATTGCCACAACATGCCTGGCCGAGACCATTGGCGATGATGTGCCCCAGATAGTCAGAGAATTCCAGATGCAGGAGCCTTCTGCCAGAGGTGTGAGCATAATTTCAGTCTCGACTCCGAGTTACGCTGCATCTCATGAAGTTGGATATCGAGTGGCTTTGAAAGGCCTGGTTCAGAACATGGCCAGGAAGACCAAGCCCAACGGACGGATCAATATCCTGGTGGGCTCCATAGTCTCGCCGGCAGATGTTCGTTTTCTGCGGCAACTGCTGGACGACTGGGGCCTGAGGTATATTCTTATGCCGGACATATCCGAGACATTGGATGCGCCGTTAGGCAGGGATCTGTCAGCCATTCCCAGAGGCGGAACTCCAGTCGATGATATCCGGGATTCAGCCAACTCAACGGCTACGCTGACAATCGGCGGATCGGTTCAGGAGCCTGGAGCTGGTGACTATCTGGAGAGAGAGTTTGGCGTTAAACATATAGCACTTCCTCTTCCGATCAGCCTCGATTTCACAGATTCCCTGGCTGCAAGTCTTGAGGAGCACAGCGGCCTGGCCATGCCAGAGATATATGAACAGGAAAGAGGACGATTGCTGGATACCATGGTGGATGCTCATAAACTTATGGCAGATGTCAAGACTGCGGTCTACGGAGACACTGAGATGGTTTTGGGGATCACCCGGTTTATGAGCGAGATCGGCATGAGGCCGCAGATAGTGGCAACAGGAGCCGTCAATCCTGCGTTTGCCGAAAGTGCCGCCAAGATTGCGCCAGGATGCAAAGTCATGATAGGAGCAGATTTCACCCAGATTGCTGAGGAGGTATCGAGTCGAGATATTGAGATGATGGTGGGGCCCTTCACAGGAAGAGGCATTGCCAAGAGAGAGAAGGTGCCACTCCTGAGAGTGGGGCTGCCCAATCATGATCGCTATGGCGCGTCCCATCAATTGCTCCTCGGATACGAGGGCTCTATGCATCTGCTGGACTGCATGGCCAATGTCCTGCTCGATAGCAAGGACATAGAGCGGCTCGAAAGAGCTCAGTAGGCTGCAAGAGCCTCATAATTAAGATTGGCGAGCAAGACTATAGCAATATGGATGGCCCCCACCCAAGTCATCCTTTTCTAACGACTCAGAATTGGGGTTGGGTTTAAGTATCTGCAAATGGCTTCATCTCTCAAGTCAACTAAGAAATTTCAAGGTGATTCGTTTTGCATAGGAGCGTAGTCAAGGACCCGGGTCTTGCTGAGGCAGGAGAGAAGCGCATCGAATGGGCGAGAAGACATATGCCTGTTTTGGAGAAGATCAAGCAGGAGTTCGAGAAGGACAAGCCGCTCAAGGGCGCGCGCATTGTGGCCTGCCTGCATGTGACTGTTGAAACCGCGAACCTCATCACCACCCTTGTAGCTGGCGGCGCGGAGGTCGCAGTCACCGGCTCCAACCCACTCTCCACTCAGGATGAGGTTGCAGCGGCACTTGCTGCTCGGGGCCTTCACGTCTACGCCTTCCGTGGCGAGAACGAGAAGGAATACTACGACTGCATCAAAATGGCACTCGACCTCAAGCCAAATGTGAGCCTAGACGACGGTGCAGACACCATCGCCATCATCCATAAGGAGCAGCCTGAGCTTGCCCAACAAATGTTCGGCGGCTGCGAGGAGACCACTACCGGAGTCGTCCGTCTGCGGGCTATGGCTGACGACAAGGCTCTGCTTTATCCGGTAATTGCAGTTAACGATGCAGAGACCAAGATGATGTTCGACAACCGCTACGGCACCGGCCAGAGCACGCTGCACGGAATCATGCAGGCGACGAACTTTCTGTTCGCAGGCAAGACTGTAGTTGTGGCCGGCTACGGCTGGTGCGGCAGGGGATTTGCAATGCGCGCACGAGGCCTTGGGGCCAACGTAATTGTGGTTGAGGTCGAGCCGAGAAAGGCCCTGGAGGCCGCCATGGACGGCTACAGAGTGCTACCCATGCACAAGGCGGCACCACTCGGAGATCTCTTCGTGACCCTTACAGGAGACATAAACGTCGTTCGCGAGGAGCACTTCAAGCAGATGAAAGACCAGGCGGTCCTCGCCAACAGCGGGCACTTCAATGTGGAGATAGACATCCCCGCCCTTGAGAAGCTTGCAGCTGAGAAGTCCGAGGTCCAGAACAACGTCACGGAATACAAGCTCAAAGATGGCCGCAGGCTGTACCTGCTCGCAGAAGGCCGACTGATTAACCTTGCTGCCGCCTACGGCCACCCACCAGAGGTCATGGACATGTCCTTTGCCAATCAGGCGCTGGCAGTCCGCTACATTGTGGAGCACGGGCGAAGCCTTGACAAGAAGGTCTATGCGGTTCCTGTGGAGATCGATCGAAGGGTGGCAGAACTAAAGCTGGCATCTATGGGCCTGGAGACTGAAAAGCTCACAGAAGAGCAGGACAAGTACCTGCATAGCTGGCAGATGGGAACTTAGGGAAACAGACTCGAAGATATTTACCGGGGTGTCCTACCGTGGATCTGAAAAAAGCTAACCTGGAAGCGTATCTGAGGAGCCTTTACGGGCGAGATCTAACCTTAACCAGCACTCGCAAGATGGGTGAGACCATAGCCACTACAGAGGACGTGAAGGGATTTGGATATGGATCGCCTCTCTTGGTAGAATACGAGATCAAGGGAAAAAAAGGCTCGGCAGTTCTTTCCTCCATGAGGGTGCAGTACGGGTTCGGCCACGATCACTTTTCTGACAGGGCGAAGATTATGATCTGGCAGAATTCAACATTCAAGGATCTTCCCAAACACGTCCCGTCCCTGGATGTTGGCTACTTCACAGAAAAAGGAAAGCTGGTCAGTGCAGGAGACGCCCGAGAGTACTTCCTGCTTATGGAGAAGATCGAGGGAAAAGAGTACTTCTTCGATCTCGAACGGGTCAAAGAAAAGGGGGCTACTGACCTCGATCATGACCGAGTCATAGCGCTCTCGAATTACCTGGCCGAAATTCATGCCAAGAAGGATGACCGCTCGCCCCTCTACCTGCGCAAAATCAGGGAGACAGTGGGTGACGGCGAGTGCATCTTCGGCATCCTCGACGACTATCCGGACAAACCGAGCTTCTTGGACCCAGACGAGCTGCAGGAGATCGAGAAGGTCTGTGTGGAGTGGCGCTGGCTTTTGAGGAGCAAAACCCACCGCCTCTGCCAGGTGCATGGTGACTTCCACCCCTGGAATATAATGTTCCGGGAGGGGACAGACTTCTCAGTCCTTGACAGAAGCCGAGGTGAGTGGGGCGAGGCCGCAGACGATATCACTGCTCTTGCCATGAACTACATATTCTACTCAGTCCAAAAGAGCCTGCGGCTGACAGGAGACCTGAAAGATCTCTTCGAGCTGTTCTTCGAGAACTACCTTGAGAAGACAGGCGACGATGAGCTTCTGGAGGTCATAGCTCCATTCTTTGCCTTCCGGGCGGTTGTTGTAGCCAGCCCAACCTGGTACCCGCTTCTATCCGATGATGTGAGGAGATCCATCTTTAATTTCCTGGAGAACGTCATGGCAGCCAAGAAGTTCAATTACAGGGATGTGAACAGCTACCTGGCCTGAAGGATGACGAAGACCTACGCCTTTGAGCTGTCAGGAGAGCACGAGACTTTGCCAAAGAGCGAGGCCCTTGCGCTGGTGGAGGCCAACTCCACCAGTTACTCTGAGATAGATTCCCTGGAGCAATGCCTGATTGTAGAAGCGGATGACCTAGATGTCGAAACATTAGGCAGGCGGCTCGCCATGACCCACCGCATCATCGAGGTGCTGGCAGTCTCTGAAGCCAACCTTGAGGCGCTCGCCCAGGCAGCAGGGCATCTGGATCTTCCAAACAAGAGATATCTGATCAGGGCCAGGCGCATTAAAGATAGCTCTCCAGCGGCTGACGCAGTGGAACGTGAGGTTGGACGGGCGCTATTTCAAAGAGGATATCATGCGGACCTGTCAGATCCGGATATGGTGCTCAGGGCGATCATCACATCTGGAAAGATCGTCCTCGGCCTGGAAGTCGCCCGAACCGATAGAAGCTCCTTTGAGGGGCGCAGGCCTCACCTCAAGCCATTCTTCCATCCCGGTGTGCTCATGCCACGCATGGCTCGCGCCCTGATCAACCTGACCGAGGTTCGCGCAGGGGAGACGCTGCTCGATCCCTTCGCAGGAACCTGCGGCATCCTGATTGAAGCCTGCTTGATCGGCATCACTGGGGTAGGCATAGAGGTCCAGAGCCATCTGGCCAAAGGCGCTCTATGCAATCTTGTGAACCTGGACTGCTCTCTTTTATTGGGAGACGCAAAGCGCTTACCTTTGGATAACTCTTCCATTGATGGAGCAGTTCTTGACACACCCTATGGAAGGTCGGCCAAAATTTTAGCAAAGTCTAAGGAGTATCTTTTACAGGAAAGTCTAAATGAGCTGTTCAGGACAATCAAGCCCAACCGGCGAATGGTGATCGTAGCGGACAGCTCGATTGAGGATCTGATCGCGAATGCTGGATTTGAAATCATCCAAAAGCATATCGATCGGGTTCATAGAAGCCTGACAAGGCAGATATTCCTCTGCCGCCGATGATGCCAAACGCTTCATGCGGCCTTCTGTCCGGAGATTAGATTTTAATACTCAATTCGGACCTATTGATTAATTATGGGATTTACGAAGGGGGAGAAATACGACCTAGCGGAGTCCGACCTCAAGTCGTTTACTCGTTCTTCAATCAAGACGAAGGTCATGTTTACCCTTTTGGACGAAGGCAAAACAGCAAGCGAGCTTGAAAAGATCATGAAGACCCGATCAACCACGATCCTCCATTCCATGAAGAGCCTGATGGAATCGGATCTTGTTGAGAAGAGACAACAAGAATATAGCCTGACAAATATCGGACGGATTCAGGCGATCATGCTAGATGAGCTGGTAAATACCATCGTTACAATAAAGGAACATCATGGCTTCTGGCTGCATCAAGACATAAGTGGAATTCCTGATGAACTGCAAAGAAGGATCGGGATGCTGGGTCAAGGAGATATATTTAAAAATCCAAAGGAGACGCCGCTAAAATCATTGGATTATTTTTTATCTACCTTATCCAACTCAAGGGATATCTGGGGCGTATCGCCAGTCACCATCCGAGGCTATCCTGAGGCCATATATCAGGTAGTTAACAATGGGGCTCATGTAGAACTCATCCTCACAAATACTGTTCTCAAAGTGATCATCTCTGAGTATAAGGAGATGCTCAGGGAAATGCTGAATCGAGATAATTTTAAATTATATTCAATTGATATGGATGTAAAAGTTGCATTTATAGTTACAGAATCATATTTAAATCTTGGATTGGCCCGGGTTGATGGTAGTTTCGATCTGGGGACTGATCTCATCTACAGCGGAGAAAAGGCCATTCTATGGGGAAAAATGTTGTATAATCATTACAGATCTTTATCGACCCAATTCGTAAATATATGAATATTATAATAGTTGATATCTGTACATTATACTGATCAGATGCTATAAGACATATTAACTAAATCTTAAATATTATATTAGATATGTCATCTAATAAACACTATGAATTTATTTTAAACTAATAAGAAGATTAATTAATTACGCAAAAAATATAATACACATTGTTAATCCGAGACATTTTGAGTAACAAGCATATCAATACATGACCAAGCGAAGCATATGTATTCTCGTTTTTTTGAGAACATCAGATACCAGATATCTCATACGTATGTAAGATAAGTACTAATGATAACTATAACACATGTCATTCAGCCAGGAAGATTATTTGGTATGAGGGAGGACGTGCTCTCCTAAGTGCGTCCCTCGATATCCTCACCTGCTTCAGCCATATCGGTAGCTGCATTCGGCAACCGCAGCACCGACAGCAGTTGCTGGCCGTTCTTCTGCTTTGCGGCCCGATATTGGGTTATATAAAGAACACGAACTAGGCTACTTATGCCTCCGCAGCCTCATAATCGGTATCAATGGTATCCTGGAGGCCATCTTCGCTATGAGACGTCACCATGCGCTCAGAGACATCCTGATCAGAGAGAATCTCCAAAAAGCGCTTTGTATATCCGTCCCTCTCTGAGGCCTTCTGGCTATCAAAGATATTCCGATACTCGGAGATGGTAGAAGGAGCTACTCTCAGGCATTCGGCCATCTCTTTTACAGATTTATTGGCATTGGTTAGACGGAGAAACTCGTCCTTATCAAAGGGCGGTTTCAAATCGGTATCCCGGAATAAGTGGAGCTTGATCCTAGCCCGGCTGACGGTCTTATTGAGGGCCCGATCCCCCAGTTGCTCCGCGATCTCGGTATCGCTGAGCCCCTTATAAAATAGCCTGACAACGGATGACAACTGCTCAGCAGTCAATTTGGTCTGGATGCTATATTGTTTTATCATCTCCCGGACCACACTGAGTAATGCGCGCTCTATCTCGCCGCTCCCCCGGAGACTACCATGACGGGTGGCCTGCTTCTCCACGACCTTGGTTGTGGCGCCAATCTTCATAACGAGGTCCCGAAGCTTATCTGTCTTGCCACTCATTTTTAGATACTCACCCCTCAACAACTCCTTTGTTTATAGTATAAAGAGATTTCCATTGTATTACAAACCTTTTTATACACGAGCCTCATCTAAGAAGGCGGAATGTCCGAGACCAGCATATATGTTGTGAAGACCACTGCGAATCAAGAAAGATCAGTGGCCAACATGATCGCCCAGATAGCACGCAAGGAAAAGTATGATATAAGGGCACTGCTGGTACCAGATGTGCTGAAGGGCTACGTCCTTGTGGAGTCCCCGGCTCCGGAGATCGTAGACCAGGCAATTCAAGGAATACCCCACGCACGCTCTGTGATAAAAGGGGCCTCTAACATTGGAGAGGTCGAACACTTTCTGTCCCCCAAGCCGGCCGTTATAGGAATAAACGAAGGGGCTATAATCGAACTCATATCCGGGCCGTTCAAGGGAGAGAAAGCTAGGGTCAAACGCGTGGACGTTGCCAAGGAAGAGATAACTGTGGAACTCTTCGAAGCTATGGTGCCCATCCCCATAACAGTGCGGGGAGATCACGTGCGCGTGCTTAGCAAAGATGAAGCTTAATAATTTAGAGGTGACAAGCATTGGCTAATATGGTAGAAGCATTGGTCCCTGGCGGAAAGGCTAGTGCAGGGCCGCCTTTGGGCCCGGCTCTAGGACCATTGGGCGTGAACGTTGCCCAGGTGGTTGCCAAGATCAATGAGCAGACCAAAGATCTCAATGGCATGCAAGTTCCAGTCAAGGTTATTGTAAAATCCAGAACGGAATTCGAAATCGAGGTAGGGACGCCTCCAACATCGGCTCTGATCATCAAGGAGATAGGTTTGGAGAAGGGCAGCGGCGACAAAACCATTCTGGGGGACCTGACAATGGAGCAGGTGCTCAAGATCGCAAACATCAAGAGAAAAGGCCTGCTCTCCAAGACTCTGAAGCACGCGGCCCGCGAGGTCATCGGCACAGCAGGGTCAGTGGGCGCAACCATCGATGGCATGCCCAGCAAAGAAGCTCAACTGGCTGTGGCCAGTGGCAAATACGATGAGATATTTGAAGCGAAGGCTTAAATATAGAGCTATTATCTGAATTCTGATTCTCTTTTTTGAGAAGCCGTAGAAGACCTAGAGTCGCAGACTACGGAGGATTGAAATGGATATAGAAGAAGCCGTCAAACAGGCTATCACTGAGGCACCTGCCAGGAAGTTCAGCGAGAGCGTGGATCTGGCTATTAACCTTCATAACATCGACCTCACCATACCTGCAAACAGAGTCGATGCCGAGGTTATCCTTCCCCACGGACTTGGCAAACCTACCAAGATCGCTGTATTCGCTGCCGGAGAGACTGCCTTGCGAGCCAAGAGCGCCGGCGCAGACCGAGTCATTTCCGGAGACGAGATCAAAGAGTTCGCCGGAGACAAGAGAGCTGCGCGCAAACTGGCAGACGAGTACAAGTTCTTCATTGCAGAGACTCAGTTCATGCCCGTCATAGGTAAGAGCCTGGGTTCCATTCTCGGCAAGAGGGGCAAGATGCCCACACCACTGCCGCCAACACAGGATGTAACTCCCCAGATACAGAGGCTCAAGAACCTGATCAGGGTAAGGTCCAGGGACAGGCCGACCTTCCACCTGACCGTTGGGAATAGAAATATGAATACCAAAGAGCTGGCCGATAACATCGAAGCGGTCATCGTCAAGCTCGAGCAGACCCTAAAAGACGGCCGACATAACTTGAAGTCGGTTTACGTCAAAACCACCATGGGGCCTTCTATAAAGGTGATTTAAATGGCAGCAGAGATCCGTCGTCACACTGCTCACATACCTGATTGGAAGGTAAAGGATGTGCAAGAGCTTGTCGAGATGATAAAGAAGAGCCGAGTGGTGGGTGTTGTAGGCGTACGGGAGATCCCAGCCGACAACATGCAGCAGATTCGAGGCAGCCTTCGAGACAATGTCGAGATAAGAATGGTGCGAAACACCATAGCTCGCCGTGCTCTAGAGGCATCCACCCCGGAGATCCAACCGCTTGCCGATTACATCGAAGATCAGACTGCTTTGATCTTCAGCAATGACAATCCCTTCAAGCTTAACAGCCTCCTTGAGAAGAGCAAGAAGCCCATGCCCATCAAGGCTGGCGCGCGTGCCCCCAAGGACATAGTAATTGAGGCTGGTGAGACATCGTTCTCGCCTGGACCAATGGTCGGCAAGCTTCAGGCTGCTGGCATTCCTGCCGCGATCAAGAGCGGAAAGGTGGTCATCAATCAGAAGGTCACTCTTGCCAAAGAGGGTGAGGTCGTGCCCGCCAAGACGGCGGACATCTTGAAGACCATGGAGATCTTCCCCAGAAACGTGGGGCTCGAATTGCGAGCGGCCTGTGAGGGTGGCTTGATCTTCAAGTCGAAGGACCTAGCCATTGATGTGCAGGCACAGGTTTCTCAGTTAAGCATAGCTTCTGCAAAAGCCTTCAGCTTTGCTGTTGAGATCGGCTACGCCACGCCAAGCACAATCGGACCTATGCTGCAAAAGGCCCAGACCCGGGCTCGCGCCCTGGTGCTTGAGACAGGAATGCCTGTACCCGGCATGATGGAGATGCTCCTGGCCAAAGCTGCCGCCAATGCCTGTGCTGTCGCAAGCCTGGCAAGCGGGCAGACTGCTCCCGCAGCAGCCCCGGCACCAGCCACAGAAGTCAAGGAAGAAAAGGAAGAGAAGAAGGACGAAGGGGACACCGCCGCTGGACTTGGTGCTCTATTCGGATAAAACTTAAGGTAAATTTAGAGGTTGATTCAAATGGAATATGTATACGCTGCATTACTGCTTCACAGCGCAGGCAAAGCCGTTAACGAAGATGGAATAAAGAAGGTCGTCGAGGCATCCGGTGTGGCTGCCGATGAGGTCAGAATCAAGGCTCTGGTGGCCGCATTAGAAGGCGTTGACATCGCAACTGTGCTGTCCCAGGCAGCCGCCGTGCCAGTAGCCGCTGCAGCCGCAGCCCCAGTCGCTTCTGCCCCCGCCGCCAAGGCCGCAGCCAAGGCAGAAGAGAAGGAGGAGGACAAGGAAGCAGCAGAGGAGAGCGGAGTCGAAGGGCTCGGTGCCCTTTTCGGCTAGATCTCCTTTTTCTTCTTAACTTTTTCATACGCAGATTTTTCGTTGTGTTTTTATGGCATTTCATCGCATGCCAATCACCACAAAGTCATAAAGACCTCATGGCCCATTTTGTTCGACCATAGAAAACAGTGAGGAGCCAAATTACCAGAAAGCCACCTGAGCAATATTCTTTAATCATGGCAACGTTTTCGTCTCACTATGGCATGGGTCATGTGGTTCACAGGCCTTCCGGGCTGCGGGAAGACCACGATTGCAGAAAAGGTTAAGGCGAACCTCTCTACGAAAGGGATCTATGTAAAGATTCTGCAACTGGATGAGATCAGAAAGGCAATAACTCCAGAACCCAAATATACTGAAGAAGAGAGGGACATCGTCTATGCAAGCCTCGCTTACATGGGAAAACTCCTCTCGGATGAAGGCAAAAATGTGATCATCGATGCGACGGCAAATAGAAGACGCTATCGCGACCTTGGCAGAAAGCTTATCAAAAGTTTCGCCGAGGTCCATATTCGCGCGCCTCTGCCCGTCTGCATTGAGAGAGAGAGAAAGAGAAAGGCCAAATTCTCTCCAAAAGACATCTACAGCAAGGCAGCCGCCAGGAATGCAGCAGTCCCCGGCGTAAACGTAGCCTACGAGGAGCCCATCTCCCCCGAGATCGAGGTCGATACTACGAGCATGAACTCAGATGAAAGCGCCCGAGCTATTGCAGAGAAGATCCAGAAGATATTTGCCGCAGAAGATAACTAAAATTAATTAAAGAAGTTGCGAGAACAGAAGAACACAATCCCGGAAAGATTAAAATATGGTCACTTAGACTTTCATTCAGGAAGTGAAGATGCTTGAAGTCCAATGCTGGTTTTGTAGGTTTTGATGGAACCGAGAATAAGCGAACTCTGCTCGCCCTGCAGCAGGTCAAAAAAGCAGCAGGAATCGAGGGAGATCTGAACGTCCTGCTCAGAAAACCTCATGGCCGGGCAGTATCCATTGTATCAAAATTCAACCGCCTGTTCGGTGTCAAGGCCTTTGTGAGCGATCTATCCCTCAAGGAGAAATGGGAGAAAGCAGGCGTCAAGATCGAAGGAGGTTACGACGATTTCTTTAAAGCATCCGATTTCGTGATGGTGGGCACACCAGGGGACGAGGAGCTTCCCTATGTCGAGGCCGGCCTCGCTCACGGCTGCTTCGTCTCTCTCATGGGCGGAGCTGACAGGCCTGAGCTGCTCAAGGGACTGACGGAAGGCGGAAAGGTCAAGATCACTGACGAGCTGAAGGCGGACTTCGCCCGCGAATTCTTCTTCGGACTTGAGAACTACGAGATGTTCTCCAAGGCGAAGCCGAAGCTTGTCCAGTGCACCAGCTGCAACACGACAGGCCTCTCCCGTCTGGCACTCGCAGCTCGACCTCTGGGACTCACGGCGGTCCTGGGCAACATCGACAGAAGACACGGCGACCCACACACCGTGGTCAAGGCCTCTCCCTCCGCGATCCAGTTCGGCAAGGGCGTCGGCCACCAGGGCACAGACGCAGGAACTGTCTTTGAGGAGGTCAAGTTCGCAATTAGAGCGAGCAAGGTCCCGACCACCGTCCCGCACACCAACTTCCTGAACATGGTCTTCAAGGGAGATGTGACACCAGCTCAACTGGTCGAGCAGTTCGCCAATACCCGCGAGGTGGTTGTCATGCCCTACCAGGATGAGGGCAAGAAACACGACTGGACCAGCGAGATACTCGAAGCATACCTCTCAGGCCTGGAGCGGCCGGTGAGCCCAGAGATCTTCGAGCTGATAGTCTCTGATGCAATCATTCCCTTCAAGCTTGGCGACAACACCATCTTGCAGACCGTCTCAATGGTCGAGCAGATGTCCATCGCAGTGCCAAACCACGTGGAGTCCTATCTGCTCTCTGCAGGCTATCCTGCTGACAAAGTGCATAGCCTCGTCGATAAAACACTAAGCATCATGCACGGCATCTGGCCGAGCAAGCTCTCCTGCTAGAGTTCCTGTTCAATCCATGTCCGAGGAGATAAGGGGCCGGCTGAAAGGCGACCGGGTGAGCCTTGGCCAGCAGGCCCTGCCTGAACTCTATGAGCAGGGCTACTTCGGCAGGCCCAAGGGCAACGGGCTCGATCTGTCCCTGGTAGAGGCCGCCTATCTCCTGGACAGGTCCAGGATCAAGGTGCTCACTGACGAGAAAGATCTGGACTTTCCAGCATTTTTCCAGAGGGCATCATCTCTTGAGAAAGGTTTTGAGTTCAGGTATGTGGTCTACAAAGACCTGAGAGAGCGCGGCTACTATGTCCAGCCGGGCCGCCCCGATTTTCGCGTCTATCCAAGAGGAGGCCACCCAGGGAAAAGCCCTGCAGAGTTTTATGTTATGGTCATCTCTGAACGGATGCCACTTCCCCTGCTAGACATCATGCAGCCCGTGAGGATGGCCAGCCAGATGAGAAAGAAGCTGATGCTGGCCATAGTCGACGAGGAGAGCGACATTACATTCTACGAGGCGCGGGAGAAGAGCATGACCGGGCTGATGGGTGAAGAGGAGATGGGCGGCATGGCTACGCTTCTCGAGGATCGGGTGGTGCTCTGGGATAGAGAAGCCTCTCAAAGGCTTCATGAGGTCGGATTTTACGGCAAGCCCATCGGAGAAAGGCTCCAGCTCTCCTTGGTCGAGTCCGCCTACCTGCTGGACAGGGGCATCATTGCCCTGGTCGATCGCTCAGGAGAGCCTCTGGATCTTGAGAGCTTCGCAGCAAGGGCCAGGAAGGTGGAGAGCGATTTCGATCTGAAGCTCTCGGTTTACAGAGATCTTAGAGAGAAGAGGCTGGTAGTCAAGACCGGCTTCAAGTTCGGCACCCACTTTCGCGTCTATAAGCAGGTGCAGGGCCCGGGCAAGGTGCCCCATTCCGAGTATCTTGTTCATACACTCTTCGCCGATCATATCTTTCTGCCCCCTGTCCTGTCCCGTGCAGTCCGCCTGGCACATTCAGTCAGAAAACAGATGATCTTCGCATACCCTGGCAGCGAAGGCCACGAATCAGTGCATTACCTGGAGATCAAGAGGCTCAAGCCCTGAGCCTCAAGTATTAATACCGCTTTGGATTATGAGGATTTATGCCCAAGATCGAGGTTGAGCTTAGCTCGGATTTGAATGAAAAGCTGATGAATTTCGTTGTGAAAAGCAGGGGCTCCCTCTACGTGCAACGCTCAGATGTCATAGTGGAGGCCATAAAAGAATACCTTGAGAGAAACGAACGCAAGGTGAGAAGGGCAAACGGCTGAAAAAAGATTTCCTCAGGAGGAGGACTCCTTCATCTTCGAGCCGCCTGGCGGCAGAAATTGGACAATCTGGTCTACCGATGCCACGGCCTTCAGGAAAGCTCTATCATCCACTTTTTCAGCGAACTGCCTGTAGATTCTCTTGGCAAGGTCGTCGGCATTCATCTCCCCAGGCTCGATCTCCACCACGGGATCGGATTTAGGCTTTATGGCCGAGACCGGCCCGCCGATCAAAATGCCTTCTGATATCCCGACGGCCAGGCCGAGAAGCGTATCTTTGAAGTAAGTGCGCTCTCCTCGAATGACAAAGGCACCTTTCTTTAAAAACTCGCCGGGCTCCGGGGTCTTGCTGACCTGATCGCCCCGGATCATGTAGCAATCTGCTGCCGCCAGACCGCCCTTCCAGATGGATGAGTAGCTGACTGCAAACTGGGATGCCTCCAACAGAGTGCTCTCGGAAACAACCTCGCCCCCTGTCTTGATCACTGTGAGTGGCGCTCCAGGAGCGTCGGTATGAAGAGCTAAATCGCGCCGTTCGAGGTACTTGGTATAGATCTCCTCGTTGCTCTCTGCGTCCCGTCCCCCCAGCACCAGAAATCCGTCCGAAGATGTGAACCATCTGAACCTCTCATACCACTTGGGCTTTCGGCGACGATGCACCGTTGCCTGCCTGGTCTTCTTCGGTGCGGCTTTGCCCGACCGGAGCTGTTCGGTGATGGCTAAAGCCTCTTTGGCCCCGTTCGCCTTCCTGGACAGCTCCTTTGCTTTTTCATAATACCTCTGGGCGTTTTGGGGAACTGTGAGCCCTGCATTCAGCTCGAACTCAGTCCCCTCAATAGCGACCTTCATCTCCCCCTGCCCGTCCATCGAGAGAATGGCTTTGGCCTGTGGCAGACCTGAAGAGCTGATCCTCTCCCAGATCTGGTTGTAGGAGAAGCCTTTGGAGTGAGCCCCGCCTACAACCCTCAAGATCTGCTCGATATTGCCGTAGATCTGGTAGATCTGCTCGCCCTTGGCGACCAGTGACCTCTCCTGAGCCAAAAAATCCTCTAATGCCTTTTTCTGCAGCTCAATTCTTCTGTCCAGAGGGTTCTTCTTCTCCTCAGCATCTGCCTCCTTCTCGACGAAGAATGCGTCTATCGCCTCGCTGAAGGTGACATAGCGTTTGATTTCCAGCCCCTGGTAGACCTGAAGAGGCCTGGATAGAACATCCACGGGCTCGCCGTCTTTGTCGATTACGATATGCGGATCAAGCGTTTGATCCAAGAAGACCTTTCTTAGGGCAGAATGGACTCTCTCAAGCTCCGAGACATCCAGCTCCAAAGCAGGCTTGTTCTTGTCCACTCCGGCGACCAGGCAGACCTCCTCACCATAGGTTCCGCCCATGTTCAGCCCCCTCACGAGAGATCGAACGAGGTCCTGTCCGGCCCTGGAGAGCCACGCAGATAGATCAGACAGAGTGATCGTCCGGGGATCGAGCTGACCGGGATGGTAAAGGTACTTCTCTCCTGCCGCCATCTTAGATCCACGATAGACCATCTTCTTGAGCATTGAGAGAATCACACGATTCTCATCAAGCAGCACCATGCTGCCCTTGGGAAACAGCTCGATCACCAGGTAATGGATAGAGCCGCTCCTCTCTACAGCAATCTCTAAAACTCGGTCGAAGTCGTGCTGCCTGATATCGACAATCCTGCCCCCGGACAGGCGATTTCTGAGCATTGTCGGAAATTGAGGGGGCGTCTTGGAGGCAGGCCTCTCTCCTTTGGTGATATTGACCCTCTTGCCGGCCACAAGAAGAAGATCCAGCCTGCCCTCGGCAGGAGACTGAACCGAGAGCCATATCTTGTCCGAGGACTGCTGGTAGGCCTTACCCATGAAGCCGCCCAGAATTCTGTCGGAGAGCTCCGAGGCCATGGCTGCCACATCCACATTGCTCATCGCCTTTTTCATGAGAGAGATGTCCGAGATCAATCGATAAATAGTTGCGGATGGCAAACAAAGAATAGAGGGAGGTCTGGCGTGTGAAAGACGAGGCTGACAGGCGCTTTCTTGTCGATTGGATGCTCCTGAGGCTAGGAAGATGGCTTAGGCTTTTGGGGCAGGATGTCGCCCTTCCGCATGAGAAAAGCGATGAGCATCTGATGATCCAGGCAAAAGAAGAGGGCCGGACGATCATCACCAGGGACAGAGGGCTCTCTTTGGCCGCTGGCCGAGGGGGCATACCCATTCTCCTCATCCGCGCCACCAAGATCATCGAGCAGCTCGCAGAGATGGCAGACGCTGGCGTGCTGCTGCGGCTTGATCCACAAAGGTGCACCGTATGCAACGGTCCCCTGCAGGAAATGGAAGGCTCAGAAGGAGAAGCGATCAGATGGCAGTGCAAAAGCTGCAAAAAGATCTACTGGGAGGGCGGCCACTGGAAGAGGATGGAAAGGATGTTGGAGGAAGCTCGTAGCCAGAGAGGCTCGCCCTAAGAGATCATCTTTTTGGAGACCTTTTGCCTCTGCACGCGGCCCCTCGTCTTCAGGTAGTCGGTCACCTGCTGATTGGTCGCCCCAATTGACCAGAGATGAGACGCATTGATACAGAACTGGGGCTGGTACTGATATTGATTGCCTGATTTGACAAATGGATCGGCAGCAGCAAGTTCAGTGGGAGCTGAATCGATGGTGGACTCCAGGAGACACCATCGTCCGGACTCGTTCTGGTAGACCACCCAGGCATGGCCGTAGGCCCCGTCCGGAGTGGATATCCTACCCAGAACCACTCGCACGCAGTGTTCAGATATGCCGCTTGCGAGCAGCATTGTGGCCAGCAGAAAGGACGAGTCCTCGCAGTCGCCCTTTTTTAAAACAAGCGTCTCCTCAGGAAAGAGCCAGAAGTCCTCAAGTCCAAAGGCGCTCTTGTCTGTGATGTACTGGACCTCTTTTGCCACGTAGTCCCAGATCTTTATGGCACGCAGATCGAAGGTTCCCTTCTCGCGAGCGGAAGGAAGATCTATTTCATTTAATGCACACAGGATGACCTCGCTCTTCGCGGAGCTGAGCCAGGCCCGAATGTCGGTTGGAATGGGCAGCCTCAAATTGCCGATGACAGCTCTCTTATCGTACATGACCGTATCCATGAGGATCACATCCCCAGCCCAGTTACATCCGGCAACCATTTCGAACCCACGCCCCATCTACAATAATAATTTTAACTAGTTATATTTAAGATTTTGGACTGATAAGCGAAGCATCTGCTCCCTATGCAATAACAGATACTCATAGTAATCTGATGTTAGCCATTGAAAATAGCGAAGAGCCAAAAAAAATAATAGGATAAACAGCCTGGAAAGACTGTCATGGCCCAAAGGTTCAATCGTTAGCGACTGTCATTACCACCTTCTCCAGGCTTCCGTTGAACGTGAACGGGCTTAGGTATTCGTCGCTCACCGGTGTCTGTGGATCTCTTCCAACCTCCAATCCCTCATCGAATGAATATCGAGCTGGAACAGTGTAGGGCATATACATGCGGCCTTGCTCTATTCCGTTGATGAAGAGCGTTCCTTCACCCTTCCATCGGCCCGTCTTCTTGAAGTCGAAGCCAAGAGTGGCATTTCCTTCAGGAATTTCATCCTTCGAAGTGATGATGTAATGCTTCACTGCAAAGAGGTTGTAGTCGAAGTTCAGGTGCTTATTCTTGACGTAGAGCGACAGCCCGGCGAACCGGCCTCCTATGGAGAAGAGAACACCTTCGCTATTGTTCGTGTAGTTGCTCACGTATGCAGTCAAGGTGTATGAGCTGTTGCGCGTATCTGGAATAGCTGGCTCCATGATCTTTTCTACTCCAGGCAGGTAGGTGAATGTCGATATTCCTCTGGCCTGGAGAGCAGAGTACCTGGCTTGGGCGCGGTCATCCAGGGGCAGCACATTGTACTTGCTGGCCTCGGCCCACCAGCGATCTTCCATCTCTTTTATCTTGGCTGGGTATTGGGCAGCTAAGTTGTGAGACTCAGAAGCATCGTTGGTGAGGTTGTAGAGCTCCCAGGTATCGTTCTCGAAGTCTGGGCCTGAATCAAGGTGGTGGAATGCAACAGCCTTCCAGCCATCATACCACAAGGCACGGGTTCCCATCATCTCGAAGTACTGGACTGTCTTACGTGTGGGCTCCATGGGATTGGCGAAGGTGTAGACCAGACTGGTTCCTTCGATGGGCTTCTGTGTGACGCCGTTATAAACCTCAGGAGCCTCTGAGTTCAGGACCTCAAGAACGGTTGGGACTATATCGATAACGTGACAGAACTGTGATCTGATGCCGCCTGCGTCCTTGATGCCATCAGGCCAGTATACGATCATGGGATCATGGGTTCCGCCTTCGTGGCTGGTCCACTTGTATAGCTTGTTGGGCGTGTTATCAGCCATTGCCCATCCCAGAGGATAGGTAGGATAGGATAACGGACCGCCGATCTCATCGATCTTAGAGAGCATCGTGCTGATGTTGGTTATGTTAAGAATGGGCAGGAAATCAGCCTGGAACCCAGAAGTGTCTCCTCCTTCGGAAACTGAATTTGCCCACATGATCATGTTGGTGAAACCATTTGCATCGCCCTCAGGAGATGCACCGTTATCCGAAATCAACACTATCATGGTGCTATTAAGCTGCCCGCTGTCTTCCAGATACTTCAAGAATCTTCCAATCTGCTCATCGGTGTAATCGATATATGCTGCGTGAACCTCAGCAAACCTTGCATATAGCTTCTTCTCGTCTGCTGTCAGGCTGTCCCATGCCTTGACCCACTGGTCACGCAACGCCAGATCGGTATTCTCAGGTACAACTCCCAAATCCTTCTCTTTAGCCAGTGTAGTGTTTCTCATGACGTCCCAGCCCATATCGAATTTGCCCTTGTACTTGTCAATGTAAGCCTGAGGAACATGGTGCGGCCAGTGCCCTGCGCCAAAAGCAAGGTACAGGAAGAAGGGCTTATCCGGTTGCAGAGATTTGCCATCGCTTATGTACTGAATAGACTGGTTCACCAGGTCTTTGGACAGATGGTAGCCCTGCTCAGGGGTGGCGGGAGGGCTTATACGTGTGGTGCCGGAAACCAGGTCGGGATACCACTGGCTTGTGTGCGACTCCAGGAACCCATAGAACCTCTCGAATCCTCTGCCCATAGGCCACTGGTCATAGGGCCCTGCAGCGTTGATAGTGCCTGAAGGTGCCAGGTGCCACTTGCCTACGCAATAGGTATCATATCCTTGCTTAACCAGCATCTCTGGCATGGTAGCTGCCTCTTTGGACAGGTAGGTCGTGTACCCGGGATAGCCTGATGCAAACTCCATGAGGGAACCGACACCAACAGAATGAAGGTTTCTGCCAGTGAGCATACAGGCACGAGTTGGAGAACAGATGCCGGTGGTGTGGAAGTTAGTGTACCTAAGCCCTCCTTGAGCCAATCGATCTATATTCGGAGTGCTGATCGGGCCGCCAAAGCATCCCAGGCTGCCATATCCGATATCATCGAGCACAAGGAACACTACATTGGGTGATCCCTTTGGAGCTTTTACGGTCTCAATTGGGCATGGAGTTGAGTCTGCATAAGTCAGGCCGATCTGAGGTACGCATTTCTTTTCAGCCTCGCCTGCGCTCTGAGAAGAAGCCGACGCAGATTCGCTGCGTGCAGACTTAATGACAAGAACTGTCTCTTTCTGGGGTGATGCAACATCCTCGTTGGCCAGATCTGACAGAGACGAACTCTCAGATAAGACCTTTTTCCTATTCGTAAGCATTTCTACGCCAGAATTCTCTAGAGGGGCGATACCAGAACCGTCCTTTGCATCGGCTGCCAATGTCTGGCTGACCGATTGGCTCTCTGAAATCGCTAAGGCGTCTGATACTGCCGCAGAATTGCCGCGATCTGCGGAAAAGCTATCAGAGGAGACAAATGCAAATAAAAAAAACATAAAAACCATTATTATAGTAGCTTTTTTAAAAATTTTTATTCCTCCTAATTATTAATTATCTACAATCACATATCTATTTTATCCTTGATAATCACATGGGTTGTACAGCAGAGAGTCGTCCAGAAGATCAAATCGAAAGAGCCTCAGGCGTCAATATCCAAAAAACCAATGCTGAAGATTTTGTTCGCTCCGGCGACAACAGCACCCCATCTTCGCACGAGATATGCCTTTCGCGAGCATGGGCTTCATTCTGTGGCCCTGCATCCCTCACATTCAATAGCTCATCCTACGCGCCATGCGCCGTTCCGAAGATCGGGATGAGGCAGCAGCCCGTCATAGCCGCACATCCTGCAGCGGATCCTGATGGATACGCCGTCCTCTGTCCAGGCCTCGGCGACATTGCCACATCTGGGGCAGTTGTTTGGATAGGAGATCGTCATGGTAGATTCCAGCTGTTTGACTGATTTTACGGGACGGATGTTATCCATATTGCTTCGTTCATTTATATATCTTGAGCCATTTCGAAAGACAAATGTCGCATGGATTGCCCGTTCAACGGGAAAGGTTAATAGCCTAAAAGCAGAGGAAGGTTAGATGATGGGCTCGTAGGGTAGTGGACATCCTAGCGGGCTTCGGTGGCTATGGTCGGAGATACCCGCTGACCTGGGTTCGAGTCCCAGCGTGCCCGTTAAGTTTTTTGTCAGGTTAAGTCCATGAAAACATGATAGTGCAGCGAGTGATTGGCGATGATGCAACAATTCAAAACAGAAGTAATTGACACTGCAGAAAAAACGCCGTCGTCCAGGTCGGTCATTTTTCTCCGGCCACACGGATTTGACTACCTTCCAGGCCAATTCGTGATCCTCGGCCTTGACGGCGAAAATGGAGAGGTAAAAAAGCCCCTAAGCCTCTCCAGCAGCCCTACAGAAGAGTTTTTGGCCGTTACCAAAAGGCTGACCGGCCATGAGTTCTCCAATGCATTCCTCTCCATAAAAAAGGCAGACACAATCAGGTTCACCGGGCCGTATGGCAATTTCACATTCCGAGGAGAGCATGCCAGGATCGCCATGCTCTCAGGTGGAATCGGCATAACGCCGCTTTTGAGCATGATCAAGTACTGCACAGACATGAACCTGCAAACTGAGATAATGCTATTCTATTCCAACCGCGAAGAGTCTGACATTCCCTTCAAAGATGAGCTTGTTGCGCTCAGAGAAAGGAACAGCAACCTCACAGTCGTAAACACTCTGACCCGTCCTGGTCCCCTCTGGAAGGGCCACACAGGCAGAATAAATGCCAAGCTGATCAAAGAGCACATTGCCGATGTCAACGAATGGTTCTTCTATTCCAGCGGTCCGGCAAAGATGGTCGATTCAATGCTTCTTGTGCTTAAGGAGATGAACGTTCCTGAAAATCGATCTCGCAGGGAGTACTTTCCCGGCTATGACTGAAAAAGGCAAATCAACGAAAATATGGCTCTTCGCAGAATAAAAAATAGGGAGATATGAACTATTCCTCGTCCGGTTGCCAGGCAACCTCCTGCCAGTACTTTCCCCTGACAGGTGCCTTGCTTAATGCATCTTCGATCTGTGCATTCTCAAGCCCATCCAGCCAGTCGTTGAGCTTCTTGCCAGGATTATGCCCTGTCCAGTATGATTGAAGACGAATATGCAAGTCGCACAGGTGATTGAGGCTTATGCCTCGCTGACAGATTGGGCCGCGGCACGGTCCGTGACCCTTGAGGTCGCACTCTGGGGATTTCATTATCAATCATCTCGCAAGATCAAGATTCTGCAGATTGAATGACTCAGCCAGCACATCCAGATTTGCATTTCCGCTCACAAATGTACGCAAAGAACGCATCTCGTTCATGACTACCTTGGCCGGCGCAAAGACGTTGTGATCCACCTTGAAGAAGTCAAATCCAGCCGCCTTGAAGGTCTTATAAAAAGGTGCACCCCAATCGCGAGATGCCTGAGAGGGCATGCCTTTCAGATACTGTCCAAGCTCCTCCAGGTTCTCGTAATCCAGAGTGTAATAGGTCTCTCCTCCATAGATTATGGCGTCGTTTGAAGAGCCCATGCACATTGTAGCGTCGCCGGTGATGGGTGAGATGGGAGCACGCCCCCAGCCGCATTTAATTGTATTGATATCAAAGCCCATCGTAAAGAGCTTATGAAGACCCGTCTCAACCACCCGTGCCGAGACCTGGACCAGGCCGGCCACGGAGGCCGTTGGAGCACAGGCAATCCTCAGGTCAGCAGGATCGATGCTGCACTTTTCCGCAATGAGGGCTGCGACCTTCTCGTCCGGAAGCTTGTTGGACTCAAGGACTATAACCCCCACATCCGAGAACTCCTCAAAGCCGATCTTATCATACAGCTCGCGGGTCTTTCTAGCTAAAACCCGGGCCGGGCCGCTTCCCATAGCAAAGTACTTGTCAGCCTTGATCTGCCACATAGCACATTGGGATGCCATACAGGAGATGGCAGGATGGTCGGTAGCCACCTGGATGCCTGGCAGAAGAACGCCATTGATGTCGAAGGGCGTTAGCTGAACCTCTGCTAAGTCTGCCATGCAGATGCGAGAGAGATAGATGCCTGCACCATAGCCGCCCTTAGCCTTCACACCAGCATCGGCCACGATAGCGCCGTTTTCCAGTTCGCGGACCTCGATATTCAGCTCATCCCCATAATCGAGCATCTCCTCAAAGACCTCGAACCCCATCTCATTGATTCCCATCAAGCCGAATCACCTCAATTCATTCAAGCTCAGAAGACAAAAAAGATCTAATCGGATCATACGATATCGCAGACGAAGAACATCTTTCCAACATCTCGCATGGGCTTGGTGGCAATGCCCAGGCTCAGGGGCTGTACATCCACATGCGTCGGATTAAAGGGATCAATGCCACCGACGCTGGCGCCAATCTTGAATGAGCCTTCTGGCTCAGTGGCTACCTGGGCAGAGGATGCTGTTGCAGCCATAAGTGGATCAACGCCAGCCATCTTGCTGATGGGAGCAACGGTCGTGGTCTTGTCGTTAACAGTGCTCAAGTTTTCTACACCCTGGCTGGCAACATCGAGATTTTGTGCCACCCCAATGGATGCTGTCGCAGGGGCTGATTGCTGCCCTGCAGAACTGTCAGTTGAATTGCCGATTACAGTCTCATTCAGGGCTGTGTTATTCATAGTGATATTATTCACAGAAACGTTGGCTTCCTGAGCGGATGCGACGGCCATTGCCGCAATTGCCAATACCAGAATGCTTGCCAAAGATATAAACCGGGTATTCATGTTCGTCCTCAGGCGGAAAAGATAGTTTAGTAGCTTATCAAATTTGCCGTACGTCAGAAATGGAAAAAAATTGATGAGCTCAAATCTTATTCACATAGAACGGCAATGCGCTCAGGTCCATGATGGTCTCAGCAGGCAGGCCGACCTCGTAGGCCTCCTTGTGAAGGGGCTGATTTTCAATGGAGAAGGTGACAGGAGAACTGGCTAGTCTGCTGACTGCAAAAACCGAATTTTGAGAGGATCCCATCTGAATTGACCCGATGGCTAAGGGCGCAGATGACTGGCTGGAAACGCTGACAGGCTCGGTAGCCAGCAGAACGTTCTCAGACGCTGTTTCATTTGATGCCGGCGCGGTCTCGTTTTGAACTGGCAGAGTCTCGTTCAACGCGGGCGCTGTGTCGTTTGATGCAGGCAGGGTCTCGTTTTGAACTGGAAGGGTCTCGTTCAACGCAGGCGCTGTGTCGTTTGATGCAGGCAGGGTCTCGTTTTGAACTGGAAGGGTCTCGTTCAACGCAGGCGCTGTGTCGTTTGATGCAGGCGCGGTCTCGTTCATCGAGGCATTTAATATCGTGTTATTCAATAGGGATACGTTGTTCATGGTGGAATTATCCAGGATTGTGCTGTTATCCTGAGCGGTGACAGCGGTTATGGCCACCATTGCGAACAATGCACATGTGAAATAAATAATCTGGTTGTTCATTTGATTCCTCGGCCCGACGATATATTCTGGTGGCTTATCAATTTTCCTGGTCCAGGTCGCGCGCCTCGCCCGGATCACAGATATCCGTTGAGACAAAGCCGTCACCATCGCGCCTCAGCTCGCAGACGATCTTGCCGTCCACTATTCTCAAAATGCGGTCAGTCTTCTCTGCGAGGGTCATGTCATGCGTCACCAGTATGAAGGTCTGATTGATCTTTCGGTTAAGCTCTCGCAGAAGGTTGTAGATCAGGTCAGAGGTCTTGGTGTCCAGGTTGCCTGTCAGCTCATCGCCAATCACAATCGATGGACCATTGGCCAGAGCTCGCGCCACTGCCACCCTCTGGTTCTGGCCGCCGGAAAGCTGATTGGGGCGATTGTCCCTGCGATCAGCGAGACCTACTGCCGTGAGCAGCTCGAGAGCCCTTGCTCCGGCAAAGGCTCGGTCCTTCTTGGCGATGAGCATGGGCATCATGACGTTCTCAAGGGCTGAAAACTCCGGGATGAGGTGATGATACTGAAAGACGAAACCCAGCTCTTGATTGCGCAGCCTCGCACGTTCCGAGGCGCTAGCCTGGCTCACATCGATCCCCTTGAGAAAGAGCCGGCCTGAGCTCGGCGTGTCCAAGAGCCCGATCATGTTTAAGAGAGTGCTCTTTCCGCTGCCGCTGGGGCCCACGATGGCCACGAACTCTCCGGCCTTGATCCTGACGCTGACGTCGTCTAAAGCCCGAACTTCTACCCCGTTTCCATAGATCTTACTGATGTTTTGGAGAACAATTATGTCGTCATTCAATTGCTATCGCCATTTCGTTAGTCCTGATTCCCAATGGGATATAAAACTACTCGCGAGGGTGCATCACAGGTTTCTGTCCAGGGTGGCGGGATACGCTTATGAAGGCCTAGCTGGAATACCGGGTGAGCCTAGAATCTAGGTTTGGGCTGATCTCATGTTCTTAGGAGTAGACCACGGAACCACTGCCATCAGATTTGCCACCCCGGAGGGGCACTGCTGGGACCTTGCCAGAAAGGAGGCGAGCCTTAGTTCTTCAGAAGAGATCCAAAAGCTGATCATTCGGAACATGGGCTCGGAAGATATCGACCTTGTGGCCCTCTCATACTCCATGGGAGACGGAATCAGCCGGATTATGAGGCTCGCGGACGCCCCCAATCGCGGATTAATCCGCAGGGATGGAGCCGGGCTTCATGTCGGCGGAGGCACAAAGGTCTTTGAGGCCATTGCCGCCTCCGGCTGGCCGGCCATACTCCTTCCCGGCATCCACCGCGATAGCGATATCGATCCGAGGCTGAAGGTCTTCTCGCACGGCATGAGCCCGGAGAAGGTGGGCCTGGCTTATGGAGTTTTTAAGAGCATCAGTGAGAGCTTCATCGTATGCGATGCCAGCTCCAATACAGTATCGTTTGTTGTCCTCGATGGAAGGATCATCGGTGCCATAGATGCTCCCATCTTTGCCCCAGGATTGATGCAGGGCCCGCTGGATGTGCAGGCCATCAGAGACGTTGACTGCGGAATGATGACGGCAAACGAAGCATTCAACAGCGGTGGCATCCTCTCCAAGATGGGGGTATCAAGCCTTGAAGAATGCTCTCAGCAAGAGGAGGAGCACGCTTTGAGATCGCTCTCATTGTTCGCAGCCATGGAGATTGCCGCCCTTCTTGTCCTCTCTCGCGAACAAGGTCAGCCGAATCCAGATCTCTTCCTGGCTGGAAGCCCAGCGGCAAGGATATGCGACGAAGTATCCGGGCTTTTGGGCAGGAATGTCTTGCCACTTGATCGATATGCTGCAGCTAGGGGATGCGCAAGGATCGCTGAAGACGTATTCAAAGGCAAAAAGAGCATTTTAGGATTGGAAGTTGACGACCCATAATTATTTATCAGTTTCATTCCTTTTAAGCAATTTATGGAGATGGAGACGTGGCTAGCCATAACTGCGGTAATCGGCGCGATCCTGGTTCTGGCCAGCGTATGGTTGCGGTATGTGCATACCACAGACGCGAAGCCTGATAGCGAATTGGGGAAGATGGCAACAGACACAACCCTAAACTGGATAGCTTTAATGGATGCAATCCTTCTTGTTCTTAGCTTAATTGCAAAGTATTTATATTCATAAATAGATATACTTACCAACATGACCGATCCATTTGTCAGCACTGAGGTCGATCGCACCAAATCCAGATGGGTGGCCAAGGTCTTTTTGGAATTTGCAAAGCCCAAGACCACTTTGAGAGCTTTATTCTACTATGCACTGAGCCGAAAGATACCGGATTATCCGATTTGCGGCGGCTTTGTAGGTGAGATCAGGGTCACGAGACTGTACCACGAAAACGATGGTGAGAAGCTCACCAAATGGTCCGGCAAGGCCCAGAAGCTGGGCATCCTTCCTGCCGATGCCATCCTGAAGGAAGATGAAGGAGAACATATTATTCTGCCGGAAACTGAACATTGCCAGACGCAAAGGATGGAGCTGTGGCTGAACCGATCCGCCTTCAATCCTTTGCTAAAGCCAGTATGCAGCAGACACGGAGCAGTGCTGGTCTCCTCATCAGACTGCCCCTCAGAGAGATTACTGCAACAGCTTTTTGATCGCGCAACCTGTCAAACCACAGTCCTGTGCCTCTCAGACCTAAGCGCAGAAGGATTGTCTTTTTTCGACAATCTGGTCGAAGCAATAGCCAATGGCAGGCCTTCAGGTGCCCCGGAAATACGGGTTGTGCAGGGAGGACTCACCCCAGAACAGGTTTTACTCTTGAAGATCCCAATGGTCTCACAGAAAAAAAGCACAGATGAAGCAGAAAAGAAGTACAAGAAATGCCTGAAGGCCTACGGATTAAATCACCACAAGATGGCTGAGCTGGACGCTCTGGAGGTTTATTGCTCCCGAGGAATAGCCGGATTTTGTGACGATCTACTTGCCAGATATAAATTGCCTGGATTTTGATCTTGCCAAAAAAAAGAGGCGATAGGATTTGCTCTCGCCCTCAGAAATGAAACTCTACATGGAAGGGTATGTAGAAGATCCACACGAAGTATACTGCCATCAGGATGAGTCCCAGTGGGAGGCCAAGCTTTGCCCATTCCTTGCTTGAGATGCCGAGCTTGCCTGCAGAGATGATGTTGGGGATGTTTCCAGGGATCAGCATGCCACCAGAGATGAGCAGGCCCATGAGGACAGCTTTGATCTGAGTGATGTTCATGGCCGGGCTAATCTCAGCAGCTGTCAGCGTCGCATTATCGAGGATCGCAGAGACCATGTTAACCCAGTAGAGGATCTCTGGGGAGATGCCAAGGATGTACTTATCAATTACAACCTTCATCCCAGCGCCCAGGAGCAGAAGA
Organism: uncultured Methanotrichaceae archaeon; assembly: GCA_964518035.1. Classification (GTDB taxonomy): domain Archaea; phylum Halobacteriota; class Methanosarcinia; order Methanotrichales; family Methanotrichaceae; genus Methanothrix. Next base: position 73,417 of record CAZFFD010000003.1, read on the forward strand.
GCCATGACGAAGACGTAGACCTTGATGGCCCTCATGACCACATCTTTCAGGCCGCCGTCATCTTCCTCACTTGCTTTGCATTCTATGGCCTTGGCCTTGCCGGTAAAGAACATGGCCAGAAGTCCCATAGCCAGACAGCCTGGGATAATGTAAATGGCGAGCTGGTTGAAGAGGAAGAAGAATGCAGCATGGAAAGGCTCTCCCTGCAGCTTGGTGATGGCAATGGTTGAAAGCGGCTCGCCCACAGGCGTCAAGACTGCACCAAGGCCAATGGAGAAGCATGCGATGATGACCAGATTGATCTTGGTCTGCCTGTCAAATGGCATGCAGTTCATGAGCTCCACCAAAAGCAAAGAGGCGATGATGGCGGTGATAACGCTTGAAACCAAGCCCAAGATAGCAACAATCAAGAATACGATAATCTTTACGGGAACCGTTTTGGTGATGGAATTCATTGCACTCTGGACGTAAGATTTTCCATAGTGGAAGATAAGACCTGCAAACAGAACCGCGGGTACTATTCCCTTCACTACCGGCTCTTTAATGGCCTCCATCACAATTTCCATGTTCCAGCCGATGAGCTCCACCTGATGTTCGGTGTAGCCCAGAGCTTCAACCAAAGCCTCTTTGTTGTAGAAGCTGGATATCGTTACAGCCAATACTCCCATGACAAACAGAAATACCTCAAGGTTGTGCTCGATCTTCTTGACCATAAACGGTCCAACGAGCACAATAAGGACTACAGCTAATAAACCAAGGTCTAACGGGTCAAACTGCACAATTATTCCCTCCAGTATCTAATGATCGTTATTTCCGTTTCCGACCCGCTGTCGCATCTCTGCCACATATCCTTCTCCTTGCATGCAGATGCCCCATGCGGCCACATGCTCATTTCCAGGCACCTGTTTTGTCCCTTTGCCGTGACACTCATCCTTCTGAGATGCAATTAGGGCGGCTTCGCAGCATAACTATTGACGGAACCCTCCGGTACAGACCGATTCGATCTGGGAATCCTGAGTGCGAATCACAGAGCCATACGATACTCATGGCTAGTCTACCATTTTTTCGAATTGGCTAAATGGTAGTTAACCTTTTCGGATGAAATACCATAATATTGAGCCATCCAATTTTTCTGGAAGTTCTTTCGGAGCCAGAATCGACCTATTGACTTCGATCTAGCCATCAAATGATATCAGGTTCAATCAACTCTCTCTTCCCCCGGGTCGTGAATTTGTAATAGGCTGTTATTTATATAACATATTCATATATGCTACATGGGGTGTAACAAAATGGGCAAAAAAGGTCCAAAGCCTCGATTCTTAGATGTAGCATGTCCGAACTAGCAGTGCAATCTATTTGGAATTGCTGGGAAAGGTAACGTCACTGTGTACGGAACCTACACGATAAGCTCCGGTAAGGTCA
>CAZFFD010000004.1:0-48381 GCA_964518035.1 uncultured Methanotrichaceae archaeon
TGCACATTGAAAAAGTGGAATGTGATTTGAACCTAGCGGATGCTGTCAAAAAAATTATAAAAATAAGATAAAAATAGGAAGAATTAGGCAAAATTCCGTTTCATTGCGGCAATTGCAGCTCGTTTTTAGGGAATCTGTCGATTAAAACCAGGTAAATAGGAATCCTCAGAAGAATTTCCGGAGATGCCGCGCAGGGAACAAAATAGATGTACAAGTAAATACACGTACATTTATTTATGTCCACCAAGACCATCACCATAACCGAGGAAGCCTACGAAAGGCTGAAGGCTCGAAAGAGCGAAGGCCAGAGCTTCTCCGAGGTAATCCTTCAATATTTTCCTGCAAGGAGAAAGCTCTCCGAGGTACTGGACGAGATAGGCAGAGACGACGAGCTGGCGGACAGAATCGAAGCTGCAAGCATAGAGCTGCGTCAGTCCAAAATGCGGCAGGCAAAATTATGATGATCGCAATAAAAAATGATTTAGGAACTTAAGGAAGCAATATCCATCGAGAGGACTGCTTGCCACCTTCTCCTAGCAAGAGGATAACCGACAGCTTCAGCCCGCACGCGAGACTTATCTATTCTTCAGCTCACTCCTTCATCCGGTAAAATCTTCCAAGAGATATTTCCGCCGGCTCACCATCCTCAAGGTAGACCATCTCTATCTCATCTTCAGAGATAATGGTCCCCAGATCGTAACCGCTATCGAATTCAACGAGATAGAGAGTTTTATTATCCGCTCCAATGGCCCCTGCAAAACCTTCCACTACCTCAGTCCCGTTAATCATGTAGACCAGATATCCTTTAAAGAGGCTCCCCTCCTGCTCTACTATGGTGTAATTGATGATCCCATCATCCACTAATCTGGCAGAACCATTTTCCTCAATATACCCGCTCCCGGATCCAGTCCAATTGCCCCTCAGGTCTACCGCTTGCCCTGCAGAGATTCCTGTAGCCATGAAGATCATGGCCAACAACGAAAAACTCAAAATCGTTTTCATGAACAGTTAATAGTTTTCATTCATGATAATATCTTCGGATGACATTCTCTGGATTACACTTGCATTGAGCCGTCCTTTTTGATCCAAAAGATTCCACTCGGATGGAAGAGGAAGTACCGCTCACCTTCGTTTCGAGAGACATCCTTCAGAGCACAGATTATCTCATTGCGAAGCGTTCCATCGAGTCCTTCCAGATTAGACTCCATGAAAAAATTAAGAATTTTTTTGCCGATATCGTTTTCTTTTATGCAATCGGTCACATCTACATCCGAGATGAGGATATCAAAGTTGAACTTAAGCTTCAGCTCTTTCAGGATTTGAATGATATCATAGGACGAAAAAAGCTCTTTCTCATGGCCTTTTGCCCTCTTTAAATATGCCCGCTGGATTTCATTGATTCCTAGAGGCGTCTGATGAAAGATGAGAAGGATGCCGCCAGGATTTAGCAGATCATAAGCTCTCTTAATAGCCATCTTCCTATCAGGGATATAATAAAGGCAGTGCGTCAAATGGATAAGATCAAATCCACCCTCAAAAGAGTCCTCGCAAAAAGGCTTTGCAATGATCCGAAATGAGGCAAGTTGAAGGCCAGAATTTTTATACCGATCTAAAAATATTTCGTTGTGCGACTCATTTGGATCGAGAGCAGTATAGGAGAGATCGGGAATCTCGTCGATGAGCATCCGCATGAGAATTAGGTCAAAGTCACCAGTTCCGCTGCCAATGCTCAGCACTTTAGCAGATCTTCTGCCGCCAATGCTTGGCACAAAATCCTTAGCTAACCACTCCTCAATGGCCATCCATTCTGAAGATACCCTCTTGAAGGCATTGAAACACTCTGCGTATTCCATGTCAGTTAGAGGCTTCACGCTACCCAACATAATCCCTCGTTCGAATTACACTTTAAAGCAGACCAGAGCTTCTCCTTGGCTGGGATAGATGGTGAAGAGCTTGGTAAATCCGGTGATCTCGAAGACCTCCCTCACGAAGGGCTGCAAAGAGACCAGCTTTACGTCTCCCTTATTTGGCCGGACCTTCTTTAGCGCAGAGAGCAAAACCCGCAATCCAACGCTGCTGATATAGACAACGCCCTCTAAATCGAGAACGATCTTCGACAGATCCTGATCGATCAATTCGTTCAGAATGGTCTCGAGATCCTTAGAAGTAGTACCGTCAATCCTACCGGATACGGAGACAATGGGCACATCATCGATTTTGGTTTGGTTTATCTCCATAGACACCACGTGCTTCAATTAATGCGCGCTACATGCAGATATACATTTGTCTTCAGATTAGCCCAAGCTGGATTTGCAGCGAAATTGCACAGATCAACTATATATCATATCGTATCCTCTCTTAAAAAACGAAGACACCAGGAGAGCACCACCCAACGGTGCGCAGGAGGAGACCGCACTTGCGAGCGAATGAGAAGGTTATCATGCAGGAGTGCCAATAATCATGGACCAGATGATATCGCAGCCCGTACCAGGTACAAGAGACGTCACTCTCTACCCATACCTAAGAAAGGTAGACTACATGTCATCCAATTCCTACCTTCTCTCAAGCCCGGAACAGATCTCTCTTATCGATCCCGGTAGCATGGGCAGCCAGATCAATCTCCTGAATGAAGAGATCCGGATCCTGCAAGAAGAACTGCTCCGTCCGGTCTTTGTCTACCTCACCCACGTTCATCTCGACCACTGGTATCAATTGACGCAAGGCAATCCATGTAAAGAGCTATCAAGGGCATTTCTCGCCGTTCAGGAGGCAGGAGCCCGCTCCCTGGAGACCTGCGATCCGCAGACAACACTGTCCGGCCTGCTGGAGCGGCCTATGTCAGCGTTTCCAGTCGATATCAAGCTGCTCACAGCCCTTGACAAGACCATAGAATGCGGTAGCAGCCTCGACTTGAATGGATGCAGCTTCGACTATTCCATTAAATCAAGGCGAATCGCAGAAGACGTGGTGCTTCACAGCCAGATCATCCCACTCGGCAAAAAGGATAAGATGGAGATCTATCACACACCGGGCCACAGCCCGGACAGCATCTGCATCAGAACTGGATCGATGCTCTTTGTGGGAGACATATTCTTTGCCCCAAATCCAGGGATGGCAGGAGCCTACGGCTGGAGCCAAAGGGATCTCATGCAATCCATTCTGAAGATTTTATGGATATTGGAAAATGAGAAAATCCTATTTTTCGGTTCAGGCCACGGAAAACTCATCGACGCTGAAAAGGCACGACGGAGCCTTGAGGTAATGTACCAGGACACGGCATCTTTGGAGAAGCTCGAAGTGATTTCTCCCCTCTGGGCCAAGAGAACTTCAGAATATGCCCTGGACCTCAAAAGCGAGCTGGAAAGGACTTTTACAATCATTGCCGGTCGTCTGGCCTACGTATCACATGTGTTGGGCGAACTTGAGGAAGAATCAAAGGCCAGTGAGCTGGATTGCCTTCTGGACATTCAGTACATGGATAAGCTGTTCACAGACTTTAATGACTTTGCATTGCAGCTTCATGAAGGAAAGAAGATGGACTGGGATATGGTCCACAAGACCGGACAGGTCGTAGGCAGGCTCGAAAAGCTCTTTGACAAAAGCAAGCTGGAATTGGTGCTCCATCGGCCACTTTTGGATAGGGTAAGCAGGCAGCTTAACGACTACATGACAACCTATCGCGGCTATCGTCCTCCCTATTTCGTATCCTGCGTAGACGTAAATGAACTCATCAATGAGGTTCTTGAGTCATTGCAGCACAACCGTCCAAAAGACGATGCAATCATGCAGGCGGAAAGCATTGAAGAATACCTGGAGGCGCTGACAAATCGAATTGCCTACCTGAATATATTCGAGGATATAGATATCAAGTTCAGGCCATGCCCCAAGAAGGCATCAGCAAGGATGGACAGAGAGCGTTTTGCCGAGATCATGATCGACATATTGGAGCGGTTTGCAGGTGCCAGATTAAAAGAAATCGAGATCACTGCAGAAATGATTGATGAATGGGCAAGGATAGGCATATCGGGAAGAGGCGAGTGCACCTGTCATCCTCTGAGCCAGTCCAAAAGGTTTTTTGAAAGAAGCCTGGCGCTATCCGGAGGGCTATTGCAGACATCCTTCGAAGAGAATAGGCCATCTGTAGAGATCGAGTTCTTCACTCAATTCTGATTTTATCAAATTCTAATGCTCGAAGTGCATAAGAAGTTCGGTCTTGCCGTCTTTGGTCGAGAAGCTCATCTTGTCAACGTACTTGCTTATAGTAAACGCAGCTAAGGCAAGCGATGTCGCCTCTGGGTCTTGCATGGATTCGATGCAGGGCAAGGCAACGGGGATTTCGAAGGGCATGCCCTCGTAGACCGCCCGGACATCCAGGTTAAACTCATCGAATGCGACGCTCAAAGCTATCTTCCTTCCAGCCAGGCCCAGGAAAGGAGAAGCATCCAGCAGCTCGTTAATTGCGGCGATTGCATTGAAGATGACCTCTCGCCGTGCACCCCAGGCGCCGCCCTGCTTTTCCATGATCTCAAATGTCTTCTCAGATGTATCGACCTCTGGGTCGAGCTCAAATTCCAGCTTTCGGCTGATGCCCATCCGAAATAGAACGTTGAGAACCACTGCACAGATCGTGGCCACTGCAAGAGACGACGAAAGGAATGGCTTGAGTATCGGGTCAATTCCTGCGTAAAGTCCTGGATTTATGTCATAGCTCAGTCCAAAGATGATAGAAAGTCCCACCACGAAGGTCTTTCGAGCATCGATCATGCGGGACATGAGGATCTGTATTCCTGCCATGACCATGAAGCAAACCGTAAAGATCAGTGATGCGCCCATCACTGGCGTAGGCATAATCACAAAGATTGCTGCCAGTTTAGGGAAAAATGCCAGAAGGATGAGAATGCCTCCTGCTGCGTAGCCTATGCGCCTGCTGGTCGCGCCTGTAGCAATGGACAGTCCGATATTGCTTGATGATACCGACTGACCAAGAGCCCCCAATAGCCCGGAGGCTATGTTTCCCGCCCCGCAGGCCAGCATTCCCCGGCCAATTGAGCGCATCTCAATTCTCTTCCAATCTGCGTCGTTGATCTTCTGACAGGTAGTGAGATCGCCCATAGTCTTCAGGGCTGAAGAGAAGGCAGCCACAAGAAAAGGCACGAGCAATGCGTTGCTAAACGACATTCCGAATTTGCCCATCTGAGGAAACTGGAAATAAGCAGAGTCGAGGATCAGCCGGACATTGTCAGCGGTCAAGATGCCTGTGGCAAAGGAGACTGCATAGCCTGCTACCATGCCGATCAGAAGAGAGTAGAGCCGCAGCTTGCCTTTGCCCCAGACATTAAATGCAGCAGTGACTGCCAATGTCGTCACCGCAACCAAAAAAGACAACATCTGGACCTGCGGGTGAATACTGTCCACCCCAAAGAACTTTGGGACAGCGATTGGGATCACCTCGACCCCAACCATGAGAACAACAGTGCCCGTCACCTCCGGCGGGAAGAACTTGCGCATCCTGCCGACCACCTGGGAAAATATTGCCTCAAAGACGCCGGCAACAGCAGTCATGCCGAAGATCAGTGCCAGGCCGCCCTCTTTTCCGGCCAAAAGCGACGCAGGCACAAATGCAGGACCGTTTAGCAGTGGACAGAGGTAACCGGAGCCGACGGGTCCCCTGTTCAAGGCCTGAAGAGCTGTCGAGAGACCGGTGGCCAGCATTGCCATGCAGATCAGAGTTTGCGCGTCCTCCGGACTGCCACCGATCTCGCTTACTATCACCACAGGAAAGATGAAGGCGATGGAAAGGATGAAGATGTGCTGAAAGCCCAGTAGTAGCGTGGTTGCAAGAGGCGGCTGATCGTCAACGCCGTAGATGAGATTCGTGGGCTTTCGGGGCATTTAAAGCAGGATATGCTCTCCTGTTTATGTGCCTTGCTATCTCATTTGGCATGGTCTGTGCAGAAAACACAGCAGCTGAGGTTGTTAACGCAACGCTGTTAAACAACACCACCAACGAAAAGATCAGCGTCCCTGAGAACGCCACAAATGCGACCATTTCCGAGACCCCATCTGAAAATCTTACAAATCCCTTTGCCAAGACAAAAGGCTGGAAAGACTCAACTACGAGAAACGGCAGCGGGATAAAGAATTGATAAATATATTTTTGGATAATTTGACATGATGCCTGTGAAGAGCAAAAGCCCGCACTCGGTCTGAATCACTATGGCCATTGAGAAAGCCGTCCTGTTCAGAGGTTGTCGAGCTTTCTATTTTCTATATTGCTCATCAGCATTATGCCGTCAATACATCTTCTCAGCTTACAGCATTCCTATCTGTTCTTTTATGGCTTTGATATCTGACTGCATTTGTCTCAGACTCATCCCAGATCCCGGTTGAATGTCTTCTCTGAGAGACTTGATCTCTTCAAGCGTGGTATCGGCGATTTTCCGCACTGCCTTTGTTTCTTCCAGTGTCTGGTCTGTGGTTTTCCGTATCGCTTTTGTTTCTTCCAGTGTCTGGTCTGTGGTTTTCCGTATCGCCTTTGTTTCTTCGAGCGTCTGGTCTGTGGTTTTCCGTATCGCCTTTGTTTCTTCCAGTGTCTGGTCTGTGGTTTTTCGTACCGCCTTTATATCCTCACTGATTTGAGGGATCATATCCGTATTCGTTCTCACTGCTTTGAGATCATTTCTCATATCAAGAAGTACCGGAATTGCCTTGTTCAATTGAACTGTTGAGCAGAATTGAGCATACTCTCCGATCTTCATGATCTCTCCTTCGAAGTCATCAAAGGCGATAGTAGATACTTCAGAAAGCGCAGGGCGCTTTACCTTAACCAAGGCACGAAATGCTTCAACAACGCTATCATCACCGTCAACAAAAACAAGGACCTCCTGACCATCATCGCTCTCTGTATTATGAGCCTCAAACATCCTGATTCTATTGGACATGGCCATGCTCATCAGAAAGTATCTATAGCCTACATCATGGACTTTGGGACCGGCAATCTTGATCTTCAGCTTCATAGTCATCTTTGATATAGACCGGCAAGCTATTTGGCAGTTTTCCCTGGTGGCTAACTTCTCCGCCAGAACCACCAAGACTAACCGTTCTTCTTGATTCCTTCCTCGCCTGGCTTCAATGACATCCAGCTGATACCTTGGGCGAGCCGAGCCACATGGCCACGACGAAAGCTGATATCTCGGACCGAGGTGAAGTGCCCATCAAGATCCAGCCCCTACATTGAGCTTCCATCAAAGCAAGTCAAACCTACGACGTAGGATGCCCTGACATAACAGCCAGCATGGGAAGCGGTCACAAAGCGCGCTTCTTTGCCAGGCAGAGAATGTTCCTGTCCAAGCTTCGCCTGTAAGTCATCTCATCCATGACTGCCTTGATCAGCCCAATTCCCCAGCCGCCGACTGGACCTTCGATATCATCCTGTCCCCTGCGACGCATATTCGTGTGCTCTGTAGGGTCGAATGGAGGGCCGTTATCTTCTATCAGGATCTTCAATTTATCGTTTTCAGTGATAATTGTAATATAAATAGAACCCGTCCGGCCCTCGTATGCGTGGCGGATGATGTTTGTGCAGGCTTCCTCCACAGCCAACTGGACCTCAAATACCTCTTGAGGGCCAAAGCCGCTTGCATTCATGGCATCCGCTACAGCCTGCATGATCTGCGGGAGCCTATCAAGATCTGCCGTGACTGTAAAAGCAGCGGAACTGCTGGATCTCATATCATCAGGTGCCATCTCATCACTCCGCCTTGATCACCATGACTGTTATGTCGTCAGACTGCTCCTCGCCTTCTGTAAATTGCTTCAAATCCCGCAAAATGCTATCCTGTATCTCTTGAGCAGAGAGACGCTTTGCAGAGGACAATGAGGATCTCAGCCGCTGCAGACCGAATAGCTCCTCTTTGGCGTTCATGGCCTCCACGATGCCGTCCGTGTACAGGAGCAAGATGTCTCCGGCCCCCAGAGCGAGGGTCCGCTGCTCGTACTCCATTTCCTCCATCATCCCGAGGACTGGTCCGGTCACCTCCAGAGCTTCTATGCTGCCGGTTGACGCCCTGAAGAGAAGAGGCGGATTGTGCCCGGCATTGGAATAAACGAGGCTCCTATCCTTTTCACAGAGCTTGGCAAAAAAGAGAGTAACGAACATCCCTGAAGTTCCAGATCCTGAATTGGACATAATCATATTGTTTGCGCATCTCAGTCTCTCTGCCGCCCCATCATTGGGAGCCTGACATGCTCTCATAATTATTCGGGACAGAGCCATAAATAACGCAGCAGGAACGCCTTTTCCTGATACGTCCGCGATTAGAAACTGCAAATTGCCGTCTTGCTGGATAAAATCATAAAAGTCACCGCCCACCTCTCTGGCAGGGATATTGGTGGCAGAGATCTCGAACCCATCGATTGTTGGGATCCTCTCAGGGAGAAAACTCTTCTGAATATCAGCGGCAACGGCGAGCTCAGCCTGCTTTTTTTGCAGCTCCAATTGGTAGCTGTCCCTCTCTCTTTTGGTCTCTCTCTCAGCAATGACATTGGTGATGATAAAAGCGAATACCAGTATTCCCACCCCATTGGCCACAACCATTGGTCCGACCGCCTGCTTTACTGCTGCAAACGCAAGATCAATGGGCCGAGAGAAGGCCACAGTCAGAACCATATGCAGGATCTCGAAGAGGACTGCAAAGATGACAGAGAAGGCTACCGTTGGAAACCTGCCTTTTTTGAGGTAGATGAGGCCGCCCAGAAGGCCGGCAAGAGTTACATTGATGCTGCAGGCAAGAGCCGTGAATCCGCCTTCTGAGAACCGATAAACCGCCCCGATAAGCCCGGACCCCAATCCTACCAGGGGCCCGCAGGCAAGACCCCCCACCATCGGCCCCAGATCGCGAACGTTGATGATGACTCCAGAAGTATTGATGCCGATGATGCTGCCGTAAATCGATAGTACCCCAAAGAAGATGATGAGAACTAACCTGCTTTTCCATGTCGCCAGCCCCTCCAGCACATCTGTGAAATATCTGCTGCGGGAGAACAGAAGAGCTGCTACAGCGATGACGCAGACCGCCTGCAATAAGATCAAGGAAAAGTTGATGAGAGGATTTGCCATTAGAGATCATCCGTTTTGCTTTTGAAGGCCTTGATCGCTTCTCCGGGATTGGGATAAATGGAGAAGAATCGGATGGCTCCGGTTAAAGAGAAGACATCCTTTACGAACGGCTGCAAAGAAGCCAACAATAAATCGCCATCCCCTTTCCTGAGCTCATTTAGAGATGCCATGAGAACCCGCAGGCCAGAGCTGCTGAGATACACCACATTTGCCATATCTACTATCAAAATTTTTTTATTTTGATTTATTAAATCGACCAATGCAACCTCAAGATCCCTGGATGTCATCGCATCGATCTTGCCAGAGACTGAAAGAACTGGAATATTATCAATAAGACTATGGAGGATCTCCATTTTGCTCATAACATTTCCTTGACGTGCGAACTTATATCTCTTATGCAGGCCGCCGATGCAGTCAATAACACCGGAATTATCAAAAGTTTTATAACTAATAATGATGTCGTAATAATAGGAGGATCGAATTATGAACAGGTATTGTCGGCTATTAGTCATTGCAGCTATTCTAACCACTACTGCATTAGCCGTGGATTTGACAGGACACTGGACTGTTTCGCCTGATGTTGACATTTATATCAAGCAGATTGACAAAGACGTATGGTGGTACTGTGAGTCTGTTGGCGTAGATCCGAGCTGGACCAGCGTCGCCAATGGCACTGTCGATGGGAGTACAGTAAACCTGAGATGGGTTGACGTTCCAAAAGGCGATAATAATATGGACGGCACACTGACGCTGAATATCACCTCGGACAACGAAATGCAGGTAATCGACCAGACAGGAAACTGGGGTGGCGAAGACTGGAAAGAGATAAAGATTGAGAGAGCTGAAAGCTAATGACCAATCCGGATTGACAACCTTGAACCCTGCCAAAAAATTATGGCATAGGCTCAAAGGTTCTCGCATCCAGACGAATCCGGTTCTGGCAATAGGAGCAGATCGTTTCCAGACACTTGCCCTTTGCCAGAGCCCCATTCACTTCTTCTTGCGGCGTCAGATACTGAGTCATCTCCTCACCGCAATTGGGGCATGTCACCTTTAGCCACTCCAGCCTGGACAGCTCTCGAATGGTACGGATGAGATCGCCGACGACATCGGGAAACTCTACTTTTTCAAAGACAAACGGTCGAAGGTGCTCTATCATGAAGGGCAGCTTCACTCCGCTCTCCAGAAGTGGAATGATGAGCAGATCCAGACCTCTGGCAAGGCCGATCTCCTGGCAGACCAGAGGAGAAGACGAACCCTCTTTTGTCAGCAGCGCTATCAAGCAATCCGAATTGCGGATGCAAAAAGAGGACCGCTCGGCTAAGGAGATCACCGGAGATAGATTATAGAGGGCGACTGTGCTCTCCAGGCCCACCCGAAATAGAGCACGGAAGAGCTGCATGGCCAGATTTTCGTCCTCTGGGCTGTGGGAGATGTGCACCTTGGAGATCATCACAAGTCCGTTAGCAGTCTGCCTTCAAAAGGCTGGCCGTTGATGGCTGACAAAGCACCATGAATAACAATCATAATGGCATAAGTTTAAGTGACTTAAGGCGGTTATATGTCTGAAGTCCCATGCACATTGGTGTTTACGTCTGTCACTGCGGTCTGAACATCGCCGGCGTCTTGAATATGGAGGAGCTGAAACGCTTTGCTGAGAGCCTGCCCGATGTGACCGTGGCCCGCGATCTGCAGTTCTCCTGCTCAGACATTGGCCAGGAGCAGATCCAGAAAGATATCGCTGAGTTCAAGCTCGACCGGGTGGTGGTGGCCGCCTGCTCGCCACGCCTGCACGAGCCTACCTTCCGCCGGGCCATCAGCAAAGCTGGCCTGAACCCATACATGCTGGAGATGGCCAACATCCGTGAGCAGTGCTCCTGGGTGCACATGGACCAGCCTGCTATGGCTACAGAGAAGGCCAAGGATCTCATCCGAATGGGCGTGGCAAAGGCAGCGCTCCTGCGACCTCTCGAGCCTGAGAGCATTCCAGTCAGCAAAGACGTTTTAGTGATAGGCGGAGGAGTGGCCGGAATCGCCGCTGCTCTGGACATGGCAGATGCCGGGCTGCACGTTTTTCTGGTCGAACGCAGGCCCACCATCGGTGGCTACATGGCTCTGCTCACGGACGTCTTTCCAACCAACGACTGCTCCATCTGCGTGCTGGGCCCAAAGATGTCTGAGGTCTTCAACCATCCAGATATTACTCTATTCACCTACTCAGAGGTCCTGGGAGTGGAAGGAAGCGTCGGAAACTTCACAGTCTCAGTTACAAAGAGAGCGCGATATGTTGACGAGAAGCTTTGCAAAGGCTGTATCAACGAGTGTGCCGGCGTATGCCCGGTTGAGGTTCCGAGCGAATACGATTTTGGTATCGGCAAGAGAAAGGCCATTTATATTGCTTACCCCCAGGCGGTGCCCCTGGCGGCCACTATTGATCCTATGGCCTGCATAGGCTGTGGCCGCTGCGAGCAGGCATGCCCGGCCCTGGCGGTGCGACTCGATCAGGAGCCCCAGGACATCAAGCTGAATGTCGGGGCCATCATCGTGGCCACCGGCTGGCAGCCATTTGATGCCTCCCGAAAGGAGGAGTACGGATTTGGACGGTACAGAGACGTGATCACAACTCTGCAGATGGAGAGGATGCTCAATGCCTCCGGGCCGACAAAAGGAGATGTAGTGGTTCCGAGCACTGGCCAGATTGCCGGCTCCATCGCCTTCTTGCAGTGCGTGGGCTCGCGTGATGCGACGGTAGGAAACCCCTACTGCTCCCGCATTTGTTGCATGGCTTCTCTAAAAAACGCTCAACTGGTCAAGGAGAAGTATCCTGAAACAGATATCACCGTTTACTACATCGACATCAGAGCCTGTGGGGAAGGATACGAGGAGTTCTACCTGCGGGCACAAAAGCTTGGAATCAACTTTGTCAGATCCCGCGTCTCAAGGATCGAAGAAGTTGATGGCAAGCTATTCCTGATCTTCGAGGACACCCAGACAGGAGAGATCAAACGGGTGCACCATGACATGGCTGTGCTCTCGGTGGGCCTCGAGCCTGAGAAGAATGCAGAGGTGCTCGGCAACTTGCTCGGTCTGTCCAGAAGGCCTGACAGATTCTTTGAGATAGCTCACCCAAAGATGAGGCCGGTTGAGGCCCATATCGACGGCGTCTTCATAGCAGGCTGCGCCTCAGGTCCCAAGGAGATACCGATATCCATCGCACAGGGAAGCGCTGCAGCAGCAAAAGCGATCAAGCTCTTGCACAGGGGCACTCTTGAGCTTGAGCCCACGTCGGCTTATGTCGATCCTGACAAGTGCATCAAGTGCAAGCTGTGTGTTGACATCTGCCCCAAGAAGGCCATAGCCGTCAAGAGCCCGGCCTATGTGGACGAAGCTGCCTGCAAGGGCTGCGGCTCCTGTGCGGCAGCCTGTCCGGTGGACGCCATCAATATGCGTTTCTTCTCAGACGAGCAGATTTTAGCCCAGGTGAGGGCTGCAACCTTTGAAAAGAAGGAGTCTCCCCTGATTGTTGCCTTCCTGTGCAACTGGTGCAGCTATGGAGCAGCAGACCTCGCCGGAACCTCACGAATTCAGTATCCAACCAACGCCAGAAACATCCGGGTGATGTGCTCGGCTCGAGTGGATCCAAGCTTCGTTTTAGAGGCTCTGCGACGGGGTGCAGACGGAGTGCTCATAGCCGGCTGCCGGATAGGCGAGTGCCACTACAGGGACGGCAACTACCAGGCTCTTCAGAGGGTTCAGGTGCTCAAGGGCGTTCTTGAGAAGATTGGACTGAATCCTGGCAGGGTCAAGATCGTCTGGTGTGCAGCCAGCGAAGGCGAGATTTATGCCAAGGACCTGCGGGAGTTCATAGCCGAGCTGAAGGCAATGGGGCCCATAGGAACTGAGCTGAAGAATCCGAAGAATAACAGGAATGAGGGGAAGGCCTGAGCCATGATGGAGATTGAAAAGGAGATGGAAGTGCAGGACTCGCATATCTTGGCCAAACAGAAGACCAAAGAGAAGGAGATTCTCCTGGACTACGATTACAAGAAGTGCGCAGGATGCTCCATCTGCGTTGCCCTCTGCCCGAAACTTGCACTGCAGGAGGGGCCGCTTCAGGAGATCGCCAAGGGTCTGGATGCGCCTCCAGTTCTGATCGACCTGGATGCCTGCGCCTTTTGCGGCATGTGCGTCAATTTCTGTCCCACAAGAGCCTTCAAGATGACTCTGCGAGAACTGCCCGCTCCGGATGCGAACGCGGCTGAAGCGACTGAGGCTCAGGCATGACCGAAAACGTGGTGGACTTTGCAGCGCTCGATAGGTATCCCCGTCTCCTCTCAGAGGCTGTACCAAACGAGAAGTGCAAGCCCTGTCTGCTCTGCCAGCCGGTCTGCCCCACAAAGGCAATCAAAATCACATTCAATAAGACCCGCGAGGACTATGGGCCTTTGAGGACCGGGATCAAGGGCAAGATCGCCGTTGACACTGAGAAATGCAACCTCTGTGGCAGATGCGCGGGGTTCTGCAAGGCGTTTCTGCTGGTTGACAGAACTGAGCGGGAGAAGGAGCCCCGTCAGCTTATTCCCTACGAGCAGCTCCTGGTCGATGAGGAGCTATGCGACTACTGCGGGCTATGTGCAACTATCTGTCCGGAAGAAGCGATAGCCGTCGAGGGCGAGCCGCTGGCTGTCCCGCCGGGCGACGAGCCGTTTGCAGGAAAGATTGAGGTCGATCGGGATCTGTGCATCGGCTGCGGCAGGTGCGGGCTGGTCTGCCCCTACGAGGCCATGGATATCAAGAAGCCATTCGAGGGTGAGATCAGGATGGTTGAGAAGAACCTGGTGCGCTGCGATCCCCAGGGCTGCCAGGCCTGTTTCAATATCTGCCCGGCAAAGTGCTGGTACGTAGATGAAAAGGGCAAAGCGGCTCCCGTCAAGGAGCAGTGCATCTTCTGCGGGGCCTGCGAGAAGGCCTGTCCCGTCTCAGCAATCGAGGTTGACAGATCTGATGTGAGACACACGGAGATCAAAGAGACTCCATGGGCCGAGGAGTGGAAGGAGGCCATCTCTGCAATCAAGACAGGCACACGAAAGCGCCCGGATGTCAGCGGCGCGGTCTCGCCTCCAGAGATAGTGAAGCCACCCCTGCCAGCTCCAGAGAAGCCGAAGATAGATCCCGATCTCCTGAGGATGGTTGATGAGGCACTCAAGCCGTTAGATGAGATCCTGAAAAAGCCGAAGGTCCGGCAGATCCTCGAGAAAGAGCCTGCGGAAGAGGCGCTCCGAAAGATAATGGAGAGGCTCGCCAAGAGTGCGGCTAAAAAGAAAGGCGACGCGGCTCTTGCGGCTGCTGGTGCAGCTGCCGCCGAAGGCACGAGCAGGGGAGGGGATTAAGAATGCCAGAAAATAAACAAAAAGATAAAGCATTCAAGAACGAGGTTCTTCGCCTGGCCGGATCTGATGCGTTAACCTGCATTCAATGCGGCACCTGCTCAGCGAGCTGTCCGACGGCCAATCTCATGAATCCAAGCATCAGAAAGCTGATCAAGCTCTGCCTTGAGGGGAGGAGGGATGAGGCGCTGCACAATGAGACGCTGTGGCTGTGCACCTCCTGCCTCTTATGCACAGTGCGCTGCCCGAGGGGCATTCGGCCCAAGGCAGTGGTCTCGGCTCTTAAGGAGATAGCCGGCCGAGAGGAGAAGAAGAGCAAGGACGCTTCTTACGAGGAGCTCTTTGTTAAGCAGATCGAGCAGAACGGACGGATTGCAGAACTGCCGCTGACTGCAGAGTTTCTGCTTGTGTTTCCTCAGGGGATGGTTTCATCAATGCAGATGGGCCTCGAGCTGCTGCCCAAGGGCAAGATCGGAATTGAGATAGACAGGATAAGAGGCAAAGATGAAGTCAAGAGTATCATCGAGGAGCTGAGAGGATGAAGCTTGCTTACTATCCTGGATGTGTCTCTCAGTCCACTGGCAAGGAGATGGACGCCTCAACGCGGGCCGTCTGCGCTGCTTTAGGAATCGAGATCGAGGAGCTGGCTGACTGGAACTGCTGCGGTGCGACGCACGTCTCGAACGAGCTGGTGGCTACAGGCCTCGCTGCCAGGAACATGGCCCAGACGGACCTGCCGATCATGACCGCCTGCTCCATCTGCTACAGCAATTTGAGGGCGGCGGAAGAACGACTGAAGGAGCCTGAGGTCCTTGCGAGAGTAAACGCCGTGCTCGACAAAAAGTACAGGGAAGCTGAGGTTCGCCATGCTCTTGATGTGATACTTGAGGCCATGCCAGATGGCGACGAGAGAATCGTCCTGCCTCTCAAGGGGCTGTTGGTCGCCCCTTACTACGGCTGTCTGCTGACCAGGCCTGCAGGCCTTTACAGTGCGGAGTTTCCTGTCATCCTGGAGACCCTCATCAAAAGGCTTGAGGCAGAGCCCGTGGACTTCCGGAAGAAGACAGCCTGCTGCGGTGGGCCTATTTTCATGCCCCAGGAGAAGGCAGCAGACGACATTGCCTTTGGGATTCTGTCGGAAGCCAAGCAGGCCGGAGCAGAGGTCATTGTGACGGTCTGTCCGCTCTGTCACTTGATGCTGGACGCCAAGCAGAAGATTTTGGAACAGAAGAAAGGAGAGAAGATAGGAATTCCTGTTCTCTATGTGACGCAGTTGGTGGGGATAGCTCTGGGACTTGGCCCTGAGGAGCTGGGGCTTTTCATGAACACGGTCTCGCCTATGGGGATCGTCGAGAAGGCCTACGAGCGAATGGCAAACGAGAGCTAGAGAATTGATCTAAATTCTGGTTCTTCGCTATTTCGAGTGGGTAATAGAACATTCGAGTCTTCTGTGAGTCCTCCGCGCGCTCTGTATCTCTGTGGTGTTAATCCGTAACCATTTGGCTATAACCAGTGGCTAACGACTATTCCGGCACAGAGACACAGAATTCACAGAGAGCGCACAGAGCGACTGGATAACAACCATGAAAGCCATACTCAAGAAAAACAGATCGAGTGATATTGATGAAATGCGCACTACTATCTGGACTTGTTTTTGCATTAATGCTCTTTTGTTTATTTGTCGGACAGGTCAATGCGGACAACCTCACAACTGGAGCCGAGAATATCAATGATACGCAAATGAAGACCATAGGCATCATCGGTGGCGTGAGCTGGGAATCATCAATTGAATATTACCGGCTGATTAACGAGATGGTCAATGAGAAACTTGGTGGACTGCATTCTGCAAAGATCCTGATGTTTTCCATTGAGTTCGGAGATTTTTCAAAGGACGAGCGGCTTGCAGAGAAGGGTAACTGGACTGCCCTGGATAAAACGATAATTGATGCTGCATCCAGGCTCAAAAGAGGCGGCGCGGATTTTATTGTGATAGCCTCCAATACGGTTAACTCACGTGCAGATTACATTCAAGAAGAGCTACAAATCCCGGTTTTGCACATTGCGGATGCAACTGGCGAAAAGGTGAAGGGCAGCGGGATCAAGACCGTCGCACTTCTCGGCACGAAATACACAATGGAGCAGAACTTCTACAGGGATCGGTTAGAGAAGAAGCATGGACTGAAGGCAGTCATTCCCAATGAAACCGAACGGGATTACATCAATGCTGTGATATTTGATGAATTATGTGCAGGAAAGTTCTACAACGATTCAAGAGAGAGATTCGTTCAGATAATCAACCGCCTTGTGGATGAAGAGGGCGCAGAGGGCGTCATACTTGGGTGCACTGAGATACCATTGCTGATCAAACAGGAGGACGTTAAGGTGCCTGTTTTTGACACCATGACGATACATGTAGAAGCTGCAGTAAAGTATGCCCTGAACGAGACAGAACTGTGAGATAAAAGCCGAAGAGCGGGTCCAAGTATAGCAAGAAACCACCGCTCCCTCCTGCCGGGCCCGCGCCTGCGCTCGCGTGCTCCCGCGAGTGTGCGGACACGCAGAAGTGCGCGTGTGCGAGCGTGCCAGGGCGCAGGGAGAACGCCTAATTGACGCCACGAACCTCGAGTAACCTTTATCTTCACCGCCTTCACTAGGACTGCCGCATGATGGCTGACAATAAGCTGCCCGGCATGATGAAGACCTCCGCCCTGCTGGGGCTTGTCGCCGGCATCGCTGCTATCGCCACCGGCTGCATCTTTCTCCTCTTCGCTCTGCCATCACTCGGAAAGCCCGGTGAGCTGGACTGGCTCTTCTCCCAGGCAGCAGGCGGCATTCTCATAGTCCTACTGGGGCTTGATGGCCTGCTCGCTTGCTCCCTGGCCTGGCCAGGAAAGAGGCCAGAGCGAGCTGTTCTTCTTCTGGCCGGGCTCATCGCTCTGTCAGCCTTTGTTGTTCTGGCTGCGAACGGCGAGTTGATGGCATGTGCGACGATAATCCTGGTGGCTTCAGTCAACTGCGCAGCGCTCTATCGAAAGAAGAATGCCGCAGGAATTATCTTCCTCTTTCTCGGACTGTTCGGCTTTCTGCTCTGCCAGGCGGCAGTAACCCTTTTGCCTTACGGCTGGAAGGCCTGGGCCCTGCCAGGAGTCCTCTTCGTCTACAGCGGCCTTTTCACCACTTTTCCGAATCTCTTCGGTCGCATGGCTTCGGTTCTGGGAAAACGTGGCCGCATCATTCTGGCCTTCGCGAGCCTGATGGCGATAGCCCTAGCCGTATCAGCTCTGGTCCACCTTCCCGGCCCTGCGGGCCCAGGAACATTCGACAGATCTGCAGACCTTGGGCCGAAAGAAAACAGCACACAAGATACGATAGATCTGGAAGAGACAGAAAGCTGCAACTGCACTGAAAGATCAGCAGCTTCCAAAGCGATCTCCATCTCGCCAAAAAGCAACAACAGCCATAGCAATTCTATGATCATCTCTCCTGGCGATGCCCGTACCTACCCCTATGGAAAATATGTGTACTTCAACGCCACTCCATGCTACAGTGAGCCCTGCAGCTACCTCTGGCAGTCCAGCATTGACGGCATCCTCAGCGAAAACCAGAACTTTACGACCAGGGATCTGACCGTCGGATGGCATAACATCACTCTGATCGCCACCAACTCCGCAGGCACTGCTGCCACTTTTTATGTGAACATCGGCATAGCCGAGCCCTGGGTCTGTGCAAATGTTAAACCAAGACCAATGTACTATCCTGTTGACACACCCTGTGCAGACACCTGGCCCGACGCACCTGCACAGTGCCAGGAGATGGAGGTCTGCCATCCGGACCTCGACTGGATTGTGGCCGAGGCCGTGGACTGCTGCGACGGAACTCCTCTGCCGGGATCAGCATGCTCAGAAGCCTGCAACAAATCAGGAGGTGACAGGAAGAAGTGCCGGGGTCTGTTTCTCATCAACGCCTTCGGCCCTGAGGCACGATACATGAAGGGCTATGCGATATTCAAGGCCTGCTGCTCAGGCTACCCTGAGTGCACCCGCATGTGCAGCAATAGCTTCGCTGGAACCTGCTCATTTAGAGACGGCTTCAACGCAAACGTTTCCAACCTCTCCTGCCGCCCGGATGAGTGGGGCGTCTCCGCCTGGCACTCAGACACGAACATGAGCGAGAACAGCGCAGTCATGGGCCTGTACCCGACACACGCAACCGTCAACATTCTGCAAACAGGCGTATGCAACGACTATTCAGCAGCATTGACCACAATGCTTCGAAAAGCCGGCTACAACAAGAGCGAGGCCTACAGCACCTCCAGCACGGGCTATGATCTGCCGCTGGTCGGCAAGCACCCAGGCCACGCCTACAACCTGGTGCTCCTGCCTGGAGACAGCCAATACCACATCGTGGACACAACCGGAAACGGCGACGGCATAAACCTGGAAGGTGTTCCAGGATACTTCAAATTCACAGGCTGCTTCTTGGGAATGCCTTCTCAAATCCGGGTGATGGATTGGTGGGTGGGCTACTGTAAGATGATAGCACCGAAGAGCTACAACGATGCGGGAAAAATCGTGACGCCCGCGAGAGAGGAGATCTGCGGCTGCGGTCAGGCTACAGGAAATAGCTCAGGAAAAGGCTAAAGCATAAGCTATAAGTCCTCAGCTAAAACAGGGGTATGTGGTGTGATCCATATGTCGCGACATTCCATTTTGCTGTTGGCCATAGCCCTGTTGAGCATGATATCCCTTTCTGCGGGCTGGCTGGATGAAGGCTATGTAGCATCGAGCGGCTCCAGCACGACTGCCCAGTACTTCACCGATCCGATCTTCTTTACAAAAGTCTCCCAGGCCCAGCCCCTGGTATTCTACAAACCATACATCGTCGGGACGAACTACTTCCCCTACTCTGCTGTGCAGTCGGATTTCCGAAATGCGTCTTTGGGTGCGATGCAGTGGCAGCCATTCTCCAAAAACTGGACTGCAACCATGACCTATGCTCAGGGCCAATCTTCAGTTAGAGTCTATACCGGCGGGGCCTGGAGAACGATCTGAACAATTATTTAATTTTTTGTTTTTCCTTCACGCACCTGCCAGAGGCTACGATTGCGCGGGGCCCCGGCATCTTCAGCTCCTCATCGATCACATGGCCAATTTCATCCACGGGTAGAGGCATCTCCAGGAATCGAGTTGGCACCAGGGCCTTGAGGACGCCGGTCAGATCAGGAGCCGCCTGGCAGCCGGTCATGGCAGCCACATCGTTCTTGAGGACAATGACAACAACATCTCGCTTCTGCCAGAGGGCATTGATCAGCCCGACAAGCCCCGTGTGAGCCAGAGCATAGTCTCCGATCAGGGCTATGCCTTTTTCAGCAAAACCTGAGGCCACTCCCACAGACGACCCCAGGCCATAGACGACATCAGCCGAGTCAAATGGCTCGCGTGTGGCGCGGATGGCGCATCCTGCGTCTCCGGCTACCGGCGCATCTATTCCCGCCAGAGCTGAGAAGATCGACACGAATGGACAGCCATCGCAAGTGCTCGCGTATCCCCTCAGAGCAACGCTCTCGTAATCCAGGGGCTTCTTCTCAGGCCTGCTATCCAGGGACTCAATGGCCCGGATGATGTCCGACCTCTCCAGAGGCCCGCGGGGCAGGTGCCCGCTTAGCTTTCCCCTAACCTTGGGACTCGCTCTAAGCTGTGACTCGATGAAAGGCTCCGGCTCTTCTGCGACCAATATCCTGCGATGGCCCTCCATGAATCGAGAGATGAGCTTCACAGGCAGAGGGTAGCTGTACCCTAAAGTGAGAAGCGATACGCCAAGTCCCTCGGCAAGGCTCGCAGGAAATCCGCTGGCAATGATTCCCACGTTTCCAGATATCTCCAATCGATTCAGAGTGCTCGACTCGGAGGCCTCCTCTGCAAAATCCATTATCCGGTCGTGGTGCCTCTGGTGCCTGCCCCTCGCAGTCAGACTCCAGTTCTCTCTCTCAAACCTCTGAGAATTGCCTGGACTGGCTCGCGCGGCAATCTCCAGCCCTTCGGCAACAAGAAGTCGAGCTGTCACCCTGACAAGAACGGGAATTCTCAGCCACTCTGAGAGTGTGTAGGCCTCTAAAACTGAGGCATAAAGAGCCGCCGGGTTCCTGGGATCGAGGACCGGCAGCTCGGATAGCGGCCCGTAGAACCGGCTGTCCATCTCTGCCTGCGAGCCCCTCGGCCCCAGATCGTCCCCTACGATGACTACAACTCCGGAGCCTATGGAATGGGTGGCGGAAATGACAAGCGGATCTGCCAGGATGTTCATGCCCACCTGCTTGACTACAACCAGAGAACGCTGACCTGTGGCCGAGCCTCCGAGCGCGATCTCTAAAGCCACCTTCTCATTGATCGAGATCTCGCAGCCCAAGGCCGCAGCCAGGTCGGTGACAGGGTAGCCAGGAACATAAAGCCGGAGACGCACCCCGGCATCCTCGACTGCCCGGACGATTGCTTGCAGGCCGTTCATGGTCATCCGCTTTCATGGAAGAGCCGGAACAATCGACTCATCAGGCCGTGCGCAGAAAGGAAGAGCCGCCACGGCTCCAATCAACCCCTGGCCGTCCATCATGATCTGAACCCCGTTCTCCCGGCAGGCGTCCAATGCATCTTCATACTGGACGCGCTCCCTCTTGCACCTCTCCCCGAATGGCAGAAGCGATGATGGATCAAAGTCCCTGAAGACAGCCATGCCCGTCTGCTTTGAGACAGAGTACTTTTTCAGCAGGGCCTTAAAATCCGAGAGCATGGCTTCAGCCCGACCTGGCAGGCAGGCAAACTCGACGACCGTCGAGACGCAGTTCTGAGTCTTTGTCGGAACAGGAAAGAGCTGAACCAGTGAGTGAGAGATGTATCGGGCCTCTGGTCGGTCCACCTTGCTCGCGATGTTATGGATGAGCGTCCATGTAGCACCTTCAGTCTTGGAGTCGGTATCATCTACACCAATGATCAGCCGCTCTCTTCTAGGAAGAACAAGAGTGCCCCGAGCAACTCGACCTCCACCGCATTCAGTGACATCATATCGCAGGACGTCATCCGCCTGGGCCCGGCAAAGAGTAGCCCCAACTCCGCCGCCTCCAAGGCCTGCGTATGTCACCTCGACCTCGCTGCCTTTGACAATTACGGATTCAATGCCAGCCGACCTCTTGGAGGATACAAGATCCAAATCGATCTTGCCTGGGGCGATCAAATACCTGAACCATTCGCCCAGATTACGGGAGCTTTTCACGAGAGGCCCGCGGGAGTAATGATATCTTGCCCAGGCCGATCCGCCATAGCAGTTGGAGCGCTCCATCAGCTCCACTCGGCTGCCCTCGTCATCAACCACGACATGAATTTGCTTGTAGACCACAACGTATGGATCATCTAATTCTAGTTGCAATGCTCATTCCTCGGCTGAATCCTTTGATTGACTCTCGATTGCATCATGACCCTTCATATACTCTCTCAATACCACAGTAGCATAGCTTCCTTTGGGCAGAACGAACTGCAACTCCGCCCGGTTGTCCGTGACCCTGATCTCCGGGGAGACTGGACAGAGCGCAGCGCGCCTGGTGCCTCTCGATCCCAGGTCCGGGTTTGATTTGACTCTGAAGTCCTCGGGCATGACTGCCTCATCACCCAGGATCGATCTTTCTATCTCGCCTGCAACACCCTCTCCCAGCGCAGTCTCAAATCCGATCAGCGGCAGAGTCAGAAATGCCCTGCCCCTCTCAGCCAGCCGATCGATGGCCACCTCGTTGTCCGGAGTGACTCGCTGAGTTTTATCGATATCTGGTAGACCATTTTTAGCAAAGCAGACGACGTCGCCAACTATTGCCTTGTGCAAAGGCAACCCTCTTGCCAGACGGTGGCTGAGAATCTTGTTGAAGAGATAGGACTGATAGGCATGTACGAAGAGGCGCTTTAAATTCACAGAGAGAACGTCGAAAGAGTGAGCATAATCTCCAGGATGCTCCACCAGATAGTTGAGCATTGCAATCTCATAGCGCAGATGCTGCGGAAACTGCTTGAGGGCGGAAGCGTTGTCTCGATCGGCCCACAGCTTCTCTCTGGCCTCTCTAGTCTCTGGAAGCTCGCCGGGAAAAGGCTGGGCCAAGTAAATGTAGACCGCTTCTTCCGCCTGCCCTCGGACCAAGGCTTCGCCTACCCGGTGAGTCACAGGCCGGCGGTCTCCGAACCTCTGAATTCCGAAGTAGTTGGGAACGCCCCTGTTCTTTGCAATCTCCTCGGTGATGAGAGACATTGCAGCCTCTGGGTTCTGGCATGATAGATCCCGGATGGTTATGGCAAATCGGTTGCCAAGCAAGTCTCCGAGCCCCACCGCCCGGTTGGTTCTGCCCAGCACCTTGATCTTGAGGTCCGGAAGGTTGATCTTCGATAGCTCTGCTTCATCCAGGTTCATGATGCTTATGCGCTGAGATGTGACTGCCCTCTTGTCTTTGGTTCCAGCCCAGCCGAACCTCTTCTGGCTGATGCATAACCTTCTTGCCATCTCCCGGATGAGGTGATGGGTATCCCAGTTGGTCTTCTCTATGTCCAGGACCAGATATCTTCCGCCCTCATAGTTCAGCTCTTCGAATACCTCGGAGACTGAGAAGTCCTCTGCACTGCTCTTGATAATCCCGCCACAACCTGGGCTGTCGGTGACGTAATAATCCATGCCCAGAGACCTGTCCTGAACGCTTGCCGAAATCATTTTTGTCTCGAAATTATTGGACTCATTCAGACGAGCTTGAGCTTGCCTGTCACCTTGTCCATCAGCTTTCCATGAGCAGGGCCGAGACCTAATGCGGTGACGGTCCCGGCAGGAATCTCAGTGAGGCCAGCATCGATTACAATGGCGCTGGCGATTCCCGCTTGTTCTGCTTCTTGCCGCAGCCGGAAGAGATCTGGCACTCCCGGCGCCTTGAGCACGACCTTCTTCTGTCCCTCGGCCTTCCAGTCTGAGACCGTCGATCGATCCATCTTTTCCGCCCGTTCCACAGCCATGACAGCCGCATGAGCCACCTGGACCGCCAGCTTTCCCGCCGAGAGCTTTAGATCCTCTCTGATCACAATGCACTGCTTGAACTCCATCTAAAGAAACCTCGCTGTAGATAAATCGAAATTCAAAATAACGCGCAAAAAAATTTGAAGAAAAAGAGGCAAGAAATCTATGCCTCTTTAGTTAGAACCTTTACGCAGGACGGGCTCTTCGCGATATTTCCCATCTTCGCCCCGATGAGATACTCCACGCCCTTTTCGGCTGCAATGTCCAAGATTCGCTGGGTTACAACGCCATCGAAGATCACGCCGTTCACGTCCCCGTTGGCCTCCTTCAGCTCGCGGGCCAGATCCCTGACGGCTACCTCCTTCAGGACATTTTGATTCCGGTCCATGATCCTGGCCGAGAGAGTCCCATCAAGCTCATCCACATGATGTCTGAACCACTCCCTCTCCGGCTCGGGCTCAGGAACAGGCTCCGGTGGCGCAGGAGCTACAACCTCAATGACGGGCTCCGGCTTGGCCACGACATCATGAGGCACAATTCTGCGAGGAGCTATGACCTCGGCCCTCTCAGCTGTGTTTCGAACGCAGAAGGGCTTCTCGCGGATGAGGCTCTTTCTCTTGGTGGTGATCTCACGCCTCTTCTTTGGCTGATTCTTGATCTTGTATTGATCGAGAACCTGCTCGACAGGTATCTTCTGGCGCAGCGCCCTGACAATCTCCTTTTGGGTCATGTCCTCGACGCTCTTGCCCTCCGGAGCCCTGGCCACGAAGTCTATGTCTGCCACCTGGAGAAGCTCTTTGATGATCAGCTCTCCGCCACGATCGCCATCGGTAAAGGCCGTCACGACCTTCTTAGCGCAAAGATCGGCGATGGTTGGCGGTACATTGGTCCCGCCCACTGCGACTGAGTTCTTGATGCCGTACTTGAGCAGGTTGAGGACATCCGCCCGGCCCTCGACAACGAGGATGGCATCTGAATCCAGAACATTTGGCCCGGCAGGCAGGCTGTCTTTGCCGAGGTGAGTAATCTCCTCCACCCGAACGGACTGCTTGATCTCCTCGGTTATCTCCTCGGTCTCCAGGATGTTCTCATCGAACATCTCCACCAGTATGCGCTTGGCCCGTTCTATGACATATTTCCTCTTGGAGGCGCGCACGTCTTCGATGCGGTTTACGGCGATTCTGGCAATACACGGCCCGACTCGGTCGATGGTCTCGAGGGCAGCTGCCAGGATGGCGGTCTCTACCTTATCGAAGCTCGACGGAATAGATATAGTGCCGCTGGACTTTCCGCCGGAAGAGGTGATCTGGACATCTATTCTACCGAGCCTTCCCGTTTTTTGGAGGTCTCTCAGATCCAGGTCGGATCCCAAGAGGCCTTCCGTTTGACCGAAGATAGCGCCGACCACATCAGGCCGCTCCACTATTCCCTCAGCCGTTATATCTGCATAAATAACATATTTAGTTGTATCAACATTTTGCATATAAGACACCTCTTATTTTAAAATAGTTAGATAAAAGTCACACTCATACCCATAGAGCCAAAGCTATCCGCGGCCCAGAAAGACCGATTCGCGACCCATTGTCGCAATTGTGGCCATGCCGACTTTCAGGCAGGCAGTGAGCAGTGAATGATGTGAATATGAGATTCATCCAACTATTTCAGTGTCCATTTGCCAATATCATGGAACATCTGATAGAAATGCCCACACATGAGCCCTTTTGTCCTCACTTGGCTGGCATTTCATCGCCCTAAGTTCTACTCAGGGCTTAATCATCATGTGATTTGAAGCTCAAATGCGTGCTTCTACCAAATAAAGTTGCACAAAACTAGTTTAAGAACTTTGTGGGTGGGAATAGAACGCCTAAACTCAGTCAGGATATATAAAAAATCCTACAATACAACGAATCCATCCACCGTTCTTACTACCTTGACCTCTTCACCGCACTGGAATTCCCGACCCCTGGGACGGGCCGCGAGAGCCGACCGGAATGTCTCCGGGTCCATGATCTCTAAAACGGCATCGTCGCATGAGATCACTGTCGCAAATAGGGCATCGGTCTTATTTCCCAGGATCTCTATGGCCTCGGCATTCTCCTCGTTCATGGAAGACCTGCGACCATCTCGGATGGCTGTGATGAGCGTAGCCTTGCTATCAAAACCAGCCACGGCAAAGAGTTCTCCCCGGAATGAGACAATATCCCCACGCTTGAGCCTCGGAAATCTGACCAGCAGCGTGGAGCGGAAGACATCTCGGTTGTCCTTCTTGCCCACCAGCTTTGCAGTCTCCAGGAGCCGACCGCCAAAGCGCTCCACATACGCCCGGGCCATGCGTCTGCCAAGCTGAGTAGACCCCAGAATGATATCCAGGCCGCCCCGGACCTCTTTCATCTCCTGGATGAAGGAGAGCTGATCTCCACCATGGTAGCCAGAGTCTGCCATATCTCTGGCCATCTTCTTGCACTCCTCGATCTCCAGAGAGGTAAGCGTTCTGGTAGCGTTTCCGCGCAACTGGACAGTTGACTGGAAGTATTTTCCGGCCATGCGACTGCATCTCTCGCAGGCCACCCGTTTGATGCGAACTGGAATCTCGCATTGCTCGCTTATGTCTTTCCCCCGGAAATTGCCTGAAACAACCATGCGAGCGATATAGCGAGTGGCTCCCACTGCCCTCAGGTCGATCTCTATATCCTGCCCGGTCAGCTCCTTATGAAGCCACAGAGAGTCCACTGCAGCCTGTGACGCCAGCTCCTCCAGAGGTTGGCTATTGGGAAGCTGCCACTTGCCATTTATCTGCTGAGATCCGCATATAGAGCAGACGACGACCTCCACCAGATCGGGGCAGCCCACAAGCTTCGTCGTTTCCTGGATGCATTGTCTGCAGAGCCCGTCATCAGTGGGCAGGCCGCAGCGAGGACAAATGGCTTGCCTCACATTCGCACCATCTGAGCGTAGAGAACTCCGCCGATGGATAGGACGCAGTCCTTCTCCACGTAGCCAAGGTTGATGGCATGCTCGACGGTCTTGGGGCCCACGAAGTTAGCCATAGTTGCCGAGGCCAGTGCCGTCTCAACCTCAGCACATGAGGCCATATCCCCACCAAAGAAGTCGGTGCTTACGTCCAGCCGGAGCTGTCCCTCGGCGAATTTGCATCCCAGTACATCGCAATCGCAAACAGCGACAAGGGTCTCTCTTCCCTGCTGATATGTTTTCAAATACATCTCCTTTTTTTCCATCTCGTGAGGCATATCGGACATGATAATCATGGCTTTCTTGTATTTAAGGTAGCTTCAGCATTCCTGGTCTCGGCTCAAATACATCTCCATCTCGTCTCATTCGGTCGATGATCTCTTCCGCTTTAGCTCTTTCTATCCCAAGCTCCTCGGCCCGGTCCAGGACGTCATCTCTTGGAGCCGGGCCCTGCAGCTCTTTGCTCACATCGCGGATGATGTCTATCACGGATTTAGTTCTGTCCCGGCTGCTCTTGGTCGTGCCCGAGGCGATGATGTCTGCATCCAAAAATCCCGTCTCCGGATCGACGCCCACCTTTCGCAGACACGCCTCAAGGATCTTGACCACCCTCTTGGCATCGTCAATGGTGACCTTGGAAGAGAGACGAAGCCTGGCACTTGCCTCGCCGAGACGTATGAGAGCCTCAAGCTGCCGGGCAGTAACTGGCACAGGCTTGTTTGTGTCCTGACCCTGGCTTCTCAGGCCGACGTAGTACCTGAGGAAGTATTCCTTGGCCTCCTCGCTTAAGGTGGGAAAGATATTCTTTCTGGCATAGGCCACGTACTTTCTCAGCATCTCAGGATCGACGATCGGCTTGATCACGACCATTGCGTCTTCGATGTCGCCCTGAGAGATATCAGAATTCCAGGGAGCCTGTGTGGCCAGCTCACCGGCATAGTTGCTCCTCAGGATGTGCTGGGCAATGGCAGAGTCCCTCTTGCTGTCCGGGTCGTCGGTGAGGACGAAGATCAGATCGAAACGGGACATGAGGGCAGGGGTGAGGTTGATCTGAGGAGCGATGGGCTCGTATTTGTCGAAGCGGCCAAGCTTTGGATTGGCAGCGGCCAGAAGCGAGCAGCGGGATTTAAGGGTGGCCATGACGCCAGCCTTGGCGACGCTTATCGTTTGTTGCTCCATTGCCTCATGCAGAGCGCTCTTGTCCTCGTTGTCCATCTTGTCCATCTCATCTATGGCAGCGATGCCCTTGTCTGCCAGGACCAATGCTCCGGCCTCGATCGTCCAGCGTCCATCGCCAAGCTCGTCTTTGACTGCAGTCGCAGTGAGACCAGCGGACGTTGAGCTCTTGCCTGATGTGTAGATGCCGCGTGGAGAGATCTTGATCATGTAGCGCAGGAGCTGGGACTTAGCAATGCCCGGGTCTCCAACCAGCAGGATGTGGATGTCGCCTCTGATGCGCGCGCCGTCAGGCAGGTGCTTTTCAAAGCCAGAGACCAGTTGAAGCGCCAGCGCCTCTTTCACGTCGTCGTAGCCGTAGATTGAAGGGGCAATGGAACCCCTGATCTTCTCATAGATCTCAGGATCGCATGACATCTCAAGGATCTGCTTCTCCTCCTCTGGATCGATGTCTATCTCCTCGAACTCCTGCTCCTTCATCTCCACAGACAATCCGCGGTGGAAGAGGTCGAAGTATGTGCTCTTGCCCTGCTGTGGAGAGGTGCGCTGATAGGACTTGAGAATGCCGTTGACGATCACCCGGTCTCCGGGAAATATCCGGCCTGCGAGGTCATCCTCAAGCTCGACATCGAGCGTTTGGGGCTGCTCTCCGCCCCTCAGGTCTTCGGGAGATTCCTGCACTCTGATCTTCTGGGCGTCAACGAACTTGGACTGGGCGAGGAGCAGCTTGAAGGGCCCGCCACGGTCGCATGCCTGGTTCATGCATTTAAGGTTCTGGTCCTCGAATTTGTTGCCGGTCTGCTCTTTAAAGAAGGTAAAGCCGCATCTTCCGCACTGAAAGGCCGCGGAGACTATCTTTGGCCGCACCTCGGTTGCGGTTCTCACGAGCCCGTCGATTGACAGGAGCTTGCCTATGTGGTCGGAACGCAGCTCGCGGGTCTTGAAGTGGCGTGGCAACTCCGCAATCCTCACGTGCGCCTTTTCGAGGTAAACGTCCATCGGCAGGTCCAGCTCCAGGAGGGCAGCATGGGCAGCCTCCAGGATAGGCTCCGGGGTTTCGAGCAGCTCCTCGGCAAACTCCGGATCGAAGCGGTCCAAGTCCGAGAACTTGACTATTAGGCTTCTTTCATCCGGGTAGGAGTCTGCCAGCTCCAGCAGGTCATCCCAGTATCGGGAACGGAGGAACTCCTCCCATTTGGCGACAGGATCAGCAGGCATTTTCAGCTGCGCGTTAGGCGGGCAAAGTATCTAAAGGTATGCGGTGCGGGGCGAAGGTGATGATTAAATTCACCTTAAAAATGTTTATAGACTAATATCATTTTTCTCTCTTAAATAATTTCCAGGACCAGTCGTTACATACGCCGCACTAAGTATTGTCTCAAGGGCATTCTGCAGATTATCTTTGGATTCAATTCGGTCTGCAAGAAGCTTCAGCCCATCGCAAATCCGTTCAATAATAATCTCATCAAGTTGTACGGTTTTATCGCCGGTCTTTAAGCGGTTAAGTCGATCTTTTAAAAGATTATATGCACCTTGGAGGACAAAATCAGCTAGCAGTATGTCATTAGAAAAGGAATATCTAAACGTCCTGCTCGTTATGCCATATGCTGCCGAAAAGTAGTATATTTTCTTTTCAACTGAGCTTTCGCGCCTCATTAAATTCTCAACACGTCTGAGCTCCTGTACGAGCTCTCTCCTGAAGAAATCATCATGCTGCATCTGGTACACCTATAGCGATTATGTCGTTTGGAAAATCTCGGATATCTTTGAGGATTATATTTCCATTTGACTCAGTCTGATTTTCAGATGGCTCAGCAATCCATCCTGCGACCTCCTCGGATAGCGGCATGGGCTTGGGGATGCAAACAGGAGCATGATGCATTCTATATTCGCCAATCTGGCATAGCATTTCTTCACCCAGCATCTGCTCCACCAAGCGATTGTTGAGATTCTCGAATACTTCAATGAAGTCCGAGCTTTCATTCAAAGAGTAGTATTTAGTTCGGCCATGTGTGCTGGCAACCTTCATCAATCCCCATTTCACGAACTTCTTCACTATGCGATCCACCGTGGGCCTGGATACGCTAATCTCCTCAGACAACTCGGATAGATTGAACTCTAATCCCTTTAGCGGCAGAAGAAATTCGATTATCTTTAGCTCGCAGCCATTTCCCAGCAGTCCCTCGAAAGGCATTGCCACCAGTCTCACCGATTAAACAAAACCCCCGTATGGTATATATTCATTTTGCCATCATGTAAAATCAATTTTACAGTCTCCGAATCCGTCCTGGTGTCACTGAGTAGCCATGTTGATCGAGTGCAGACAATGCTTTCGGTATATCGCAAATGTAATACTTGGGCGGGCTTTTTCCTATCGGCGACAGATAGCCATCATTTACAAGCCTCTTAACTGAGGCCTTCGAGTCTTTATTGAACTTTTTTCTGAATAGATTATTCAGTTTATCCGAATGATAGCCAGCATCTGACTTCAAATTACGCTTTGAGTAGAGCAGATTCAAGATGAATAACTCCTCATCACCCAAATCACAAGTCATTATTTCTCCATTAATATATTATTGTTTTAATATTAATTAATATTTTATTTCCGTCCATTGTTCCCTAAATTCGCTTTATATTTCGCGGTCTCCGCTATGGTTTTCCAATTTTTCTCCACCGCAACATCACCAAAGATGCGACCGGAGGCCATGCCTCACGGCCTACCCGCCCCCCAATATCTCCCCAATTGCCCTCTGGCTCTCCTCCGGCGTTCCCCTGGTGTTGACCTCGTGCACGCTTGTCCGGGTGAATAGCTCCCGGAAGAATCGGCTCCGCAGCCTGCACTTGAAGTCGCTCTTCACCAGCAGATGCGGATTGAAGTAGCCGTTCGCCTCCAGGATGGCCAGTGCCCCCTCTGCTCCCAGCTCTCGCACAGTCTCCTCAGAAGAGGGATCTCGCTTGAGGACAATCACGTTTTCAAGAGTCGTTAGCGGCAGGATGCGCCCCTTGCCTATCACCCACCGGAGGTCCACAACCGCCCGCCCCTTTTCATCCAGAATAGCTTTATCGACCAGCCTTGAGAACTCCTTCCAGATATCAGCGAGATCAGCCCGAATGTAGAAGTTCTTCTCGGAGCTGTAGGCCAGGACATCGTCGCCAAAAACCCTCGCAAAGAACCAGTCGTCAGAGACCACGCGCGCCTTAGGCTGACGCAGGAGACCATATGTGTGAGTGGTCTTGCCGGCTCCCGATCCGCCCAGGATGCAGACGCCGCGTCCCCGCACATCCAGGCAGGCCCCGTGCACTGAGTAGATCCCGTGGTTGTCTTCCAGGATGTCACCTGCTAAAGAGAGCGCCAGGGACTTGATCCAGCCGTAGTAGTCGATGTTGAAGAGAAAGCAGCTCTTTGAATGGGGATCGTAAAACACCCGGTTCTCTCCTACCGACCTGTCCTCCAGAACATAGAGCCTGCCGTGCGAGCGAAGGTTCTGTGAGGCGAAATAGAAGCTCTCCTCCCAGGCATTCTTGATCACTGAGCTGCCTGTGAGAAGCTTGATGCAGCAGCCATAAATCTCAGACTTGACCTCATAGAGCACCTGGCGGGCATATTGCTCTATCAGCTCCTCCTTTCGCTCAATCGTTATGATCTCAACCGCATAAGACATTTTAGCCAACACTCCCAGAAATTTGAACTTCTTTTACTTTCCATTCCGCCCGGCCCTGGGAAGTCCCAGATAAGATCGGCCCACGAGCCTCATCTGATCATCCAGCTCGTAAAGCAGAGGCTGGGCCGTGCCGATCTCGATCTTCTCGATATCCTGGTCGGAGATGCCATCCAGATGCTTGACCAGAGCGCGAATGGTGTTGCCGTGCGAGACGACCAGGACGTTTTTGCCCTTTTCAAGCTCCGGGGCAATCAGAACCTGCCAGAAGGGCAGAACGCGCTCCAGTGTATCCTTCAGCGACTCGGTCCTGGGAAGCAAGCTCTCCTGCACATCCCGGTAGCGTGGATCCATGCAAGGATAGCGCTCATCGTCCGTATCGACCGCAGGAGGACGCTCTACAAATCCCCTCCTCCAGAGATGAACCTGTCCAGCTCCATATTTCCTGTCCATCTCAGCCTTGCTCTCGCCCTCCAGCACCCCATAAAAACGCTCATTGAGCCGCCAGCAGGGCAGAGCAGGAATCCACATCAGGTCCATCTCGTCGAGTACAATCCACAGCGTACGGATGGCGCGCTTGAGAACTGAGGTGAATGCGATATCAAAAGATAGGCCACTGCTTTTCATGAGCCAGCCCGCCTCACCGGCTTCAGCCCGGCCCCGCTCGGACAGATCAATGTCCATCCAGCCGGTGAACCTCCCCTCCTGGTTAAAGAGGCTCTGGCCGTGCCGCAACAATACCAGCTTCGCCATTCCTTCTTGCACCTCCTTTATGATCAATCGGTGGATCTCGACAGTGACTCAGATGGGAAGGCTGCCTCCGATGGCAACCAGATCGCTGCAGGGCAGCCTTTCCAGACTTTTATTGAGTACAAGCTCCAACAAGAGTAATGACTCTTTTGCCCGTACAAGCTGACATCCAAAAAAGAAACCGACCCCCAGTCAATTCGGCAATTGACAGGAACAGAAACAATTATATACGTTGATAACCGTTGTTCATCCATGCAAAGGTCAAGCGCGAAGAGACCTCCTATTCACTGACTTTTGCTCCCCCTCCTAATAACAGTACAGGATCGCATACAATAGCTAGGAGATAGAAAGCTTTATATCGTCTGATGTCGTAAACGGGATAGGCAAAAGTCGTCGGCCATCAATCCCTCCTACGATACAGACTTTTGCCCACCTTCATTATCAATCCTTGTAACCCACTTATTTCGATTGCCAAAACACAACCACAGGCCCACAGACTAACACGTTGATTGTCTAAAGCGAAAAGCTTATATTCGTCATGAGTCGTATATATAATTGGCAAAAGTCAAACATAATTTCCCTCCTACCTAACTGACTTTTGCTATTCCTCCTTATTCGCTCATTTTAAATATTGCAGGCGATGTAGCCTTCTTTTTATGCCAGATCCACATAAAAAGATTCAGCATCTCATAGCGTCCCTTGAGGAAGAACGGCTGCATGTAGGCAGAAAGGATCTAGCCGTAGGCAGACAGAGGATCAACGCACAGCTCTACTTCTCTATAGCCAATGCCTGCCTACGAGGTCGCGTGGTCCTCCTCTACGGCGGGATGGGTGCCAACAAGACCACACTTATCAACTTGCTCGGCTCCTCATTTCTCTCTATGAACCTGGACCAGGTCGAGGATATCATGGTCACAGGCCACCCGGAGCAGACTGAAGAGAAGATCGTGGGCTTTCTTGACCCCAGACAATGGGCTGCATCCGCAACCGGCCCCACCCAGGTCCTCTGGACGACTTGGGCCGCGTCTAACTGGAAGCTTATAAATGAGATCAACCGCTTCCCCAGCGGCAAGCAGAACCTTTTCCTGGAGATATTGCAGAAGAGAAAGATCAGCTACGCTGGACAGCTCTGCAGACCTGGAGACACCTGCTACTTCGCAACCATGAACCCGGAGTTCTCAGGCACCTACCCACTGGATGAGGCTCTGAGGGACAGAATTTCTGCCTGTGTTCCCGCTACTCAGCCAGACTTCCTGGCAGGCCTTCTCCTATCAGAGCGAGAGAAGGACGTCAGGGATCTAGCAGACCTGCTCCCGCGCTTTACTTCCCAGGAGTTTTCCTCTTTGCCAGGAATTGTGGAAAGCAAGCCTCTGTCCGGGCAGGTGGAGCTGGCCATACTCTGCCTGATCAGGGATTTCACACTCTGCGAGAGAGCGCCATTTTACGACAAGACACAGCTATCCATAAGCAAGCCATCTCTCGGACTCTGCTCCGGCTGCCATTACCAAAATAATCCCGAAGCCATCTGCTGGCAGGTGGACGAGGGGCTCTCAGACCGGGTGCGCCAGGATCTGAGGATCTTTTGCAGGGCTTTTGCCTATTTGCTGGATAGAGATGCCGACCTGGAGGTTCTAAAGGCGATCGCGCCATATATCATCTGGCATAGGACCACACCGATGCGCCATGCTCTCGAGAAGCCACCATACTTTGGTGCCGGGAAACTGGCCTATGTGGCAGGACTTGTGGAGAAGAGCATAAACCGCACCATGAACGAGAGAGAAGAGATGAATCGGATATTCTCACGGGCCGTGGACAGAGAGACGACTGCGAGAAAGGCCATCGAGGAGCTTTCTCTATTCGACGATCCCATAGCCCGACTGGACTTCATTCCAGCTCTGGAAGGCCTACTATGAAGCTGTCTTCTTTAATCGATTCCGCTTACCAGAAAAAGGGACCTGGAAGGAGGCTGAAGACACGAGAAGGAGATATGATATTCAGCCTGGAGGATCTGGCAGACAGAGTTGGAAACAAGCCCAGCCGCGATGCCGTCGAGGAGCTTGTGCCTAAAGACAGAAATCAGCTCGACCTGCTCATCTCAACAGATCCGAAAAAGAGATATGCTCTGATCTGGGGGTATCTCACGAGCCTTGCAGCAGAGAGAAGCAATGCCCCGCTGGTGTTGCCTTCAAGGGATTATGTAGGTCTGGAACTGCACAGTGGAACGATCATTCTGGCCGAGGCTGGGGCTCATGTTGGCGAGAGGATGAGTGGAGGCCGGATAGCGGTGCGGGGGAAGGCCGGCGACTACCTGGGCCAGGAGATGCACGGTGGCAGGATCATTGCCAGAGGATGCCGGGATTATGCCTTCAGAAACATGTGCGACGGATTTGGAGTGGTGCTCGGCGACGCCGGCAAGTTTCTCGGTCTCGGCAACTGTGGCGGGCAAATAGCCGTGCGGGGCTCATGCAAAGAGAGAGCAGGGTGGCTCATGCGCTCCGGAAGCCTCAATGTGTTGGGAGACGCAGGGGAATATCTGGGGCTTCTCATGAGCGGCGGAAGTATTCGGGTCAGGGGAGTTGCGGGGAGGAGGGCCGGGTGGAGAAAGAAAGGCGGAAGCATCGCAGCCGGCGGATTTGGGCCAGAGGCAGCTATTGATGTCATTAAACTGGAGTGAAGTCTGGCAGAGGTCTCGAGAGAACTGGAACTGGCCGATTCTGCCGCCACCTCGTCCGGGAAAGTCGGGGCCGTCGGGCGAGTTTCCCTTCAGCAACTACTGCATCACCATAACAGAACAGATGCTGGCAGAGGGCCCACTGTATTTGGAGAACCTCTTTGATCATCTCATCGTTCATTACATATTCTGCCCCCGTTCTTTAGAGGAGGCGGGGCTTTTAGCACTGGCTGCATTGGACGGCCTGGAGAAGCCGGATATCGATAGGGCTCGTTATCTGGTCAATCTGTTCTCAGATATCGTTGTGGACTCATTCCGGCTGGAGAGAAGCGAGGAGGACGAGAGAAAGGTGCTCATGGGCTGGAAGAGGCTATCGATGCAGGGCGAGCTGCTGATGCCCCTGGATCGTGTGATTTTGGGATTTTTAAAGAATTACTGGGGGGTGGCCATACCATCCTTGCCATTTTTGCCGTCATGCTCTCGCCCGGAAGTGGCTCTTTTGGAAAGGCTATTTTCACCAGGCATCAGAGACAAATGCCTGTGGCCCCGGCAGTGCCGCCAGATGGCCAGGATCCTGGAGCCGTTTTTGCCTGGCGTTTTAGGACGCGGCCCCATTCGGTGCCTGGAGATCTTGAATGGGGATGCCGATGCACTTCCCTTATCCGGCGTCGCTGACCAGGATATTGCCAAGTATGAAAAAGTTCTGGCGGTCCTGGGGCTGAAAGCGGACCTGGCACGCTGGTATCGCGATCAAAGCTACAGCATAGTGATTCGAGAGACGGCACGCGCCAGAAGCGAGAGCTACCCCTCCTCGCCAGCCAAGTGGCGGCTGACAGACCCCTGCAGTGAACTGGACGTCTCCTACTCCCTGAGCCTCGCGCCAAGGTTGATACCGGGCGTCACAACATACAAGCGCGCCCAAGAGACGGGCCGGCTGATGCCTGCAGCCGAAGCCGTGCCTGACCTGCTCGTGGTTTTGGACAGCAGCCGCTCAATGGAGGGGCCGACATGGGGGACCAAGACCCACAGGGCTACGCTCGCAGCCTTCAAAGCCTGCCGGTTTGCCCATAGCAAGGGTGCGCAGGTAGCTGCCATAAACTTCAGCGAGAAATATCTGGTCGCACCCTGGACGCGAGACCTCGGATATGTCGAGAACGTTCTGGTGGAGTTCTTCTCGACTCGCACCCACATACCTGGAAAGGCGATAAGACAGCTCGCCGAAGAGCGTCCAGGATTCCTTATCCTCTGCATCACAGACACCCACATCCAGAATCTCTACCAGGAATGGGAGGAGATAAAGAGTGCAGCAAAAGCCGGTCACTTCGTGCTCTTCTGCATAGACCAGGCTTACAAGGACAGGCACGTTGAAGAGGCGCTCTCCAGCCTCGGCCAGGTTTACTACATCAACCGCCTGGAGGACCTTGTCTCGATGGTGGTGGATGTCACAGGAAAGGCCTATTGCGGGGAAAGTTTTATCTCCTTGCAGTAGACTGCAATTGTGGCGTGCCGGGATAGGGTAGTGGTTATCCTGAGGGACTGTGGATCCCTCGAGCTGGGTTCGAATCCCGGTCCCGGCCCCTAATTACTGAGCAAGATAGGTTTGATTTTTTGCCGGTCTAATTCTCTGTTTGGCTCTGATCTTTCTGATGAGATGCTTTTCGGATACTGAGCGTTCTCTATCCCTTAATTATTGGATCCATAAAAATCCTTAACCCAGCGGCGCATCAGCTCAACGGTATACCGCCATTGTCCTTCTTTTTCAGCCAAAACATCATGCCTCTGCAATTCTTTAAGCGCAGCAGCTATTTTATCAGAATTGGGGCCAAAACGAGCTATGATTCCCTGAAATGATATGCCGTCAGGAAAGGCCGCTACAAATTTCAATATCTCTTGCTGGCCTTCTGCCCCCTGTCCCGCCTGTCCCCAGACTCCTGCAAAGTAGTAGCGCCCCTGGCCATAAAAGTCCGGATCTCCGATCACAGTCTCTACATCATCTAACTTGAACTCTGTCACCAATGGCCTGCCCTGCTCGAAGGTTAGGCGATTGAAACGGCTGACCAGGTGATGGCCGACAAGCTGCACCAGGTAGGGCTGTCCACCAGTCAACTGCCAGATGCGTTCCAATGCATCTCGACTGTAATCCAGTGGAAAATCTTCTTGCGTAGGATTGGCCAGAACCTGAAATGTAGCATCATGGCTAAGAAAACTAACTGGAATTGTCAGCACGCTGGCGAAGAATGGCTCGAAATAATTGGCAGTCATCTCTTCCAGAGAGTGCAACCCGGCAAAGACAAAGGCAATATGCTCATCTTTTTGCATGTAGCCCCGCAGTACTTTGAGCACATCTCGCGGAATCTGGCCGGCACGAATCCATTCTTCCAGTTGCTCAAATTCATCAAGCGCGATGATCAAGCGCGATGAGCCCAGGCAAGCCACCGCCTGCACCAGGAATTGTTCAAAAGCCCGGTAAGGATGTCGATCGAATGCTCCTTCATCTGGCTTTGGAAGTCCAGTGAGAGATGCCTGAATCTCATCGGCAATGGCCAGCAACAGATCGCTGATTCCACCAGAAGCTCCGCCCAGAGTCAGAAGGTTAACATATGCCAGACGGACTTCTGAACCCAGATGTGAATTGATATTGCGAAGAATGGAAGTCTTCCCCATGCGGCGATGACCGCAGAGTACTACGGAAGGCGATGCAGTTGAACCGCACCAGAGTTCCTCCAAACGACGCAGGGTATCTTCCCGCCCCTTAAAACCCGCACCAATTACAGGATCGCCTACAACGTAGGGAGTCCGCACAGGCTCCTGGATAGGAAATTTCCCGATATCGCCAGCAACGGATAATAGAAATTTTTGCCAATTCTCTGCGGTCTCCTCAACCAGGGCGCGTTCTGCCTTTGGTATCGTCTCAATCATCTCCAGCACGACGACCACCTCACCTATTGCTCGGTTGAGAGCCCAGGAACGTGCTGCCTTGGAAGCACTTTCCTGCACCGCAAGGGCTTCCAGGGTACAGCGCTGCAAGTGCTCTAGCGCCTGCCATGTGGTAGGATGCAGTATCAATTCCGGGTCCGAGGGCTGCGTGAACATCTGCCGTAAATCCGTCTTCTTGCTGAGATCTGCCAGGGAAGAGAAATCCTTTGCCCCTTGCGCATGCAACAACGCCTGGGTTATGAGGTACATCTCCTCTCCATTTGGCAACGTCCGCACAACAGCAAATGCTTGTGATGCCTGCAAGGGTCGCCTTTTATGAAGATACCAGAATCCTGCACAGGCAGCACGAGCTTGAGTGTCAAGACGCAAATCAGCAGGATAGCGCGCCTTCAAGGCATCTTTCCACCTTCCAGGGAGAAATGCAATTCCCTTGATAGCACTTGCCTTCATTCTGTTCTCCAGGGAGGCAGAGGCAAAGTACAGCAGATTCCAATCATAAGGATCTTTGGCAATCTCGTCTGCCATAGCCAGCAAACGTGGCGACGGGAGTTCCTCCAATGCATCATTAAGCGCCCGGACGACGGGAATAAATTGCATAGAATAAGCCAGCAATTCATTGAGATTATGCACCCCGGTGGGCCAATCGTCGCGTAGACATTCATTCAAGTAGCGGCTCAGGCCCGGCAGAGGTAAAGGCGTGCTTCTAGTTGCATGGCCAGGATTTGCATAGATAGCAAAATATAGAGAGCCTATCGCCCAGGCATCCAGCCTAAGGATTGTTGCCACCGTGGCCACGCTGAAAGCCACGCCGAAAGCCACGCCGAAAATCACGCCGAAAATCACGCCGAAAATCACGCCGAAAATCACGACGATAGCCACGACGTTTTTCACGAAGATGGTCACACCGGTAGCCACACCGGTAGCCACGCCAGATGCCACGTCGAAAACCACGCCTAAAACCACGCCGAAAATCACGCCGGAAACCACGCCGAAAATCACGACGATAGCCACGCCGGAAACCAAGATGGCAGCCACGTCGAGAGCCACACTGGTAGCCATATCCATAGCCGCGATGGTAGCCACATCCATAGCCGCTATGGTAGTCACGACGTTTATCACGAAGATGGTCACACCGGTAGCCACGCTAGTAGCCACAAAGATAGCCACGCCGAAAGCCACGCCGGCAGCCACGCCGAAAGCCACGCCGAAAGCCGCGACGATAGCCACAAAGATAGCGACGACGATAGCCACGACGATAGCCACAAAGATAGCCACAAAGATAGCCACGCTACTCTTTTCTATTGGCAGACCGGCCTGCGCCATAATCCAGACCATGGCAATAGCTATGAACACGACCAGGAGAAAGGCCTGCAGGACCAGATAGCGCAGGACAATATCCTGCCGAAATGCTTTCCAAAGGTCTTTGCCTTTAGCATTTCTATGCTCCGGGGTGACGAAGGTTTCAACATACCAACGCAGAGCCTGAGGGAAAAAGAACACCCAATAGAGCAAGAGCAAGTAGTCTAACGGATTCCAGAGTTGCAGCGGCCGATTCAATTTTGGGGCCAAGTTCAGGAATGGAACGGTCTTATTCATAGCTCTTGCCTTTGTTTCTGTCGATAGAGGTTGAAAGCCAGATGCATCAACAGCTTAGGCATTCCCCTGCTGTCCTGCAAAAGCTGCTTCACCTCGGACGCTGAAAAGGCTACGGAAGTCTCTTTTAATCGTCCCAACAAAAAGCCCTCCGCATGGTCAGGATCCCAGGGACGCACTTCAATTTGCATGCAAATGCCAGCTAAAGGTGATGTATTGCCTTCGCTATCCGGAAAGAGGCGGTCGAGGGGTGTGCGTGCTGCCAGAGCTAGCTTAAGAGGGGCATCATCGACATCGGTAAGACCACGAAGCTCTGATCTCATGTTGCGGGTGAACCCGTCCCAGGACATCTTATCTACCTCATCCAGGGCAAGCAGAATGTGTCGGCCGCGATTCTTTAGTGCGCGAACCAGACGATAGCCCCTGGCACTTGACACGCCAAGCCTTTTGCATAGTTCATCGTAAAAGCCGTCTTCATCTAACACCATCTGCATATCCAGATAGACAGTATCCCAACCCAGCTCATCAGAAACACGACCCATTAGGAGGGTTAACAGAGTGGATCTTCCCACACCATCATTTCCAAGGAATACTACACTGCTTCCGGCTTTAAGGAACTCCAATGCGTCCTGCACCTCGCGTTTCCGGTCAAAGACCTTCTGCAGATCAGTTATGCGACCGTTCAACGGACCAAATGGGTTTTCGAATGAATGCGCAGGCAGCTGACAGAGTCCTGCTGTTTGGGCTGATCCGCCAATGCTAGGCAATAAGTTACCTATCCTTCTAGCGGCCTCTGTTGGCATAAAGCCCCCTGAGGACAGCCCTTTTCCGCCACATAGCAAGGCCACAGGAAAGTCCTCTGTTGTTGCATCGAAGAACGGAGTCTGCTCTCGATTCCATGCTTTGCGGGCACTTTGCTGTACGGACGCTCCCAGGTGATTCATCAGATTGGAGAGACGCACTACCGTATCACCCGGTCGATTTCCTGCGCCGTATAAAGCCTCGATTAAGTGGTAGGTGTAGATGCTTAACTGGCCATTTCGCATAATCCAAGACTTCTGCAAATTGGTGGATGAGCTAAAAACTGCTCGCCCCTCGCCCTGTTTTAGCTCTTCGACCAGGCCCTTTGGCATGGCCCTTTGGCAATAGCCGGATGGCAGATTCAGAGAAATTCCGTCTTTAGATGTTGCCATGCCGGCTGCATGACAGCAATCCAAAAAAACCAGCAGGCGCTTGGCCGTTACCGACCGCAAAGCTTCGGTGAAGGCTTCAGCGAATAGGACAGAGGATGCGATATTTGAAGGGTCTGTCTCATGAGGCAATAGAAAATAGCTTCTCGTATTCTGGTCGAACCCTCCGTGGCCTGAGTAGAATACGATTGCAGTCGCCTCATCATCGGCAGATGTTTGCTCTGCCAACCACCTCAAGCCGTCTAGGATTGCCTGCTTGGTGGCATCATCATCGTGAAGAAGTTTGATATGGGAGCTATCATCATGATAGCCGCACATTAGCGGATCGGTAAGAACAGAGCGCAAAGCCCGCATGTCCTTTACCGTGACGGGGAGCGACCAATCGGAGTTTACGCATTCGCCCACTCCGATAAGCAATGCGTAGCCATGAGAAAATTTAGAGGACATATGATCTCCCATAGAGTCAATATTATGCATCAAATTCCGGACGTTCAATATCCTCGCATCCACTTGAACATTTCTATCAATTGCAGGAGCTTCGCATTCCTTGACATATTGCAGCTATTTTCCTTGTTAGCGATATTGAGGTATTCGTGGAGAAAATGTCATACCCATAATTGAGCTATCCGTCTTTGAATGAATTTGACAGGATTTACTGTCGCAGTCAGCTATTGAATTAAAATATATATGGCATTATTTTAATAAAATGAGCATACTTCACCTGCTCACAGCCTTATCGAGTGTGACATTCTCCCCGGGCCCGCGACGCACCCTCACGTCCTGCCATTTTAGCAGGTACCGGCCAAGCTCCGCCCAAAATCCCGCCAGCCATTCCCGCCTCTCGTGTTCATTCCACACATCAGCGGCCTCGTCTATCTCGCGAGCCCTGGCGAGAGCAATGTCCTCGATCTCCTTTTGCGGCAGGATCATCTGGACTGCCAGTCCCTCGCCGTTCTCGTCATCGGCCACAATCAGCTCAAATTCACCAGTCCTGATGATCTGATTTGCGGCCATCCTGCTCGCCCGTGCCTTCAATGCGGCAATTGCCAGAGCCGAGAAGACAGGCTCCTGAGAAACCTTCGCCACAGCCTTGATTGTCAGATCCTTCATCCCTTAACCCCGATCCTCAGCGATCCTTCTCCAAATTCCCAAATCGAGAATCTGATATAAATAATAGCCGAGCAATGGTATCCATCAA
Organism: uncultured Methanotrichaceae archaeon; assembly: GCA_964518035.1. GTDB lineage: Archaea > Halobacteriota > Methanosarcinia > Methanotrichales > Methanotrichaceae > Methanothrix. The sequence continues at coordinate 41,677 of CAZFFD010000004.1, forward strand.
CGAGGATATGGCCATGAGCTGCTTTGATGACTTGATGCAGTTTCGCGATGAGGTAGAGGAGGCAAAGAAGAAGATCCCGGACAGAAGAGCTGTCCGGATACGCTTGATGCCGGAAGATCCGGCGAAGAGAGAAGAGGGCAACATCCAATCCTCTTGATGCCGATCTACTTCCTTTCCAAAAACTCAGCTCTATTCCTGTACACATCCAAATCCGATGGACTTGATCTATTCTGAGAGACATTAACCCAGAGGTGCAGATCCCGATATGAGCCTGTGAAGTTGCCCTCGCGATACAGGAGAAACTCGAGCTTCTGCAGGTCTCCGGTATGATTGAGAACATACTCGATAGGCATCTCGCGGGTCACGTTGTGTTCAACAGTCAGATTCTTGCTCATCACAGGATAGATCCCGCCGTAATCATATTTGGCAGTCTTTTCGGCTGTGGCGTTATCCCAGGGAGTGTTGTTCAGGATGATCCTCATGGTATAGTTGACAGTCTGATACTCATGATTTCCCACGCCCACAATTATAAGGCTCTTATTGCCTGCCAGAACCTCCGTCGGGTAATCGTAGGCCTTTCCCCCTGGCCCCAGAATATAAAACTCCGTGAACTTCTCTCCCTGTTTGGGAGTCACTATCACATAAACCAGGGCTGCGATGGACATAATTATGGTTATTATCAATATTACTGTCAGGGCTTTATCCAACCGCGATTTGTCGTCTGTCAAAACCTCTCTCTTCCAGGTGCCGATGGTCTCGCGAAAATTAATTGAGAACCGTTCCTCAAGAGGCAAATTCATGCGCCTCCAATGAGCCGCCACTGCCATGCCTATTGTGAATATGGCAAGGGACACGACCACAGGAGTGAGCCTGATTCCCCATGGAGTGTAGTTCAGGCCTAGACCGATAAGCGGCACCACAGCTATGCTCAGGCCAAAGCTCAAAGCAGTCCTCTCAATTCCCTCCAGATCCGCCTTTTTGGGGAAAAGGGCAGCGATAAGAGTGTATCCCGGCACAAAGAGGACCATAAGCAGACCCAGCGGAATGCGAACCGGCAGGTTAGAGAGCGGCGTGAGCACGAAGACCAGTGTTGCCAGCGCCAGGATTATGGACGCTAGAAGGTCCGAGGGAATTGACTTCAGCTTTGCAGATATCACTTACTGCCTCCCAAAAAGCATGCCAAGCCAGCCAAAAATCCAATCTCTTATCTTGCTCATGATGCCCTTATCCTGATCAGACTCCGGCTGGCTCAAATTATAGCTATTCTGGTCAGAAGAGACACGAATTATTGCCGTACTATTGCTATTATTACTGGCAGAGGCTGTCGCTGTCGCGACCTGGCCGCCGCCCTTGAGTATGATATCCTTATCCCGGCAAACCGTACAAGCATCTGTTCCTCTCACCAGGCAATACTCCTGCATGCAGTCTCCGGCTTCCTCGGTTAGGGGCTCGCCTCTGGCAATTATCTTCCAGTACCCACCATCAAGCCTCTTTCGAAGCAGCTCTTCCGCCTCGTCGTACTGGCTGGAATTTTCAGCCGAGAGGCCAACCTGCCCGGCGTACCACTTTACCGTCTCGCGATTGATTCCCACTGCCTTGCTCTTCTTATTTTTCGTCGTCCTCCTATCATCATTCGATCCGCCAAATGTATCAGATACAGACGCATCAATCTCATTGCTTTCAGCATCACTACCTGCAAGAGAGCTCGAAGAGGCTGACGAGGCATCTGTGCAGGAGCCGCCGAGGCATACCGTCTTTGTCTCTGAGGCCCCATGTATTCGATATAATCCAGCAGGAATCCCGGTGGTGTCGATGGTCAACTCATATTTGCCGTTCGAGTCCGCCAACACCTGCGTCTCTGCCTCGATATCAACTGGAACAACGGTCGATCCTGGAAGAGCACTGCCAAACATCTTCAGGTTGTATCTGCCAGGAGGCACATCTGCCTGAGAGAGACGAACCGTCCCGCCGCTCGCCTGAAAGCTTTTGGTGATCCAGATAACTATTTTAACGCCTGCATTTAAATCCTGCACGTTTCTTGCAGATACTGTGAAGCGGTTGGGCTTCTGGGGAACCTGGATGGTCGTTTCATATTCATACTGCCCCCCGGAAACCGGAAGATCCATGGCGAAGCTGGACTCGAAGGTGAGTGCTTCGTCAGGCTTGGCCGTGCCAGATATGGTTATTTCTTGTCCGGGCGTCGGAACTGTCGGCGTGATATCGAAGGCCAGACCGGATGATACAGATAATGCTATTAATATAAAAATTAGATAAATATCCTTAATCCCTGCACCACCCAGCCTCATCACTCGACCGTCCTTTAAGCACTGAGCCATCGCTCTAATGCTAATTCGCCTGATCTCCCAGAGATATCTCTTCGAAATTGAACGATCCATTCAGGGCCCTGGCATTTACGCTGTAGCTGCCGTCAGGAAATCCCGTGGTATTGATGAGCAGGTTAAATGGCCCGTTCACAATCAGGATTTTCTCTAAAGACATCAATAGGTCTACCTCAGTCTCATTCTCGACGGCATCGCCGAATATCTTGACATGATATGAACCCCTGGGTGAGATGAGATCGTTTTCCGCACTGGCCACACCAGAGTCGTCGGCTTCATACATGGAACTCACCCATATGCGCTGCATGTCTCCTTGTAGCTTCATCACACCCACATTGATGTTTTTGACCCTGCTGGCTGTGATGGTGAAATTATTGGGCTTGCCAGGTATGAAGATGCCAGGCATGCTGAGATTATATCCAGTTGCAAGGGTGCTGGAGACATCATAGGGACTTGATATAGGAGGCATGTTTAATCCCACAATATCGTACATATACCTGCCGGAAAACGTGGGCACAGTAGTTTTTATGGATAGCGTCACGAGGAGATTGCCATTTCCTGTTCCGGATAGGACTTTGCCAGTATCTGCAGGATCTACAAAATCGCTGGCGTTATAATAAGCTGTGGTGTAATGAGCATCCTCAAGCCTATCGCAGTAATGCAGGCCCAAAGAAGCCGATCCCCAGTTCAAAGATACATTGTAGAGAGAATATGGCCCGTTCAGCTTGCTCTTCTCAATTGTCTTGCCATCAAAGGTTAGTTGCATGGTTTGGTTGCCACCGGATAGAGATCTATGATCAGCCGACCAGGCTACTTTCTTTTTGTCTCTATCCAATAGAAATCCATACAAGCTGTATTCACTTGGGACGATAACATTTACCCCAACGTCGATATTGAGATAGTCCAGCTTTCCGTCGCTATTGACATCAATGCCTCTATCTGAGAATTCCCCTGTCAGGCCAGCCAGATCCATAAAATCAGCCTGGCCACATACAGAAGGAAGGCTTGATGCCATAAAGATCAATAGTACTAGTAGGAATCGTGACAATTAAACCGCTCCAGATTATTTAATCCATGTCTTAAAAAAAAGTTTAGGGAATTCACGCAGGCATAGGAGTTGGCGCAGGATTTTCAGAGGGATTTGGCTCGGGGCTTGGCGATGGGCCAACCGCTACTTCCTCTTTGCACTCCCAAGCATGGGTGTTCTCGCAATAAGTGCACTCTGGTGGGAGGCTCTCATAAGTCTCAACGCTCCTTTCCTGAGAACCATCGCCATGTTTTATCACTGTATAGGTATTGTCTTTCGCTTTGGTATAGTCATGATACACATAGGATACAGTTCCATCTGCCTCTTTCCTGCTGATGAGCTTAACATTCAAGCAAGGATTATAGAGTTCTTCTATGATGGGATACTCAGTGGTCTTTTTTATAAGTATCCATTCGCAGGGAGGAGAACTGGAAAGGATAGTCAGAACTTCTTCCTCGTTTCCAGCAGACTTAGTAGTCAATAGGTCCTCAGGCACGATGAACATGGTTTGGTTGATTTTGTTATTGGCATCCAAGTATTCCTTTAAAATTAGGCCATCTTTAGATGTATAGATGGTAACATTATACCATACACCATCTACCTGCTCACTGCTGTAATTGATGGTTGCATTGGCCTTATCAAAAGCATCCATATCCTGGCTTAGGCGAGCCATAGTTGCATTCAATTCTGCTATTTGCTTTTCCATTTCAGCTGCATTGCCACCATCTGACTGCTGGCAAAGAACTATTGGCGATGTGGCGAGTAATATTAACGCCGCAATAGCCACGGACAAACTCCAGACTAATCTCATAATTTCCGACACCCATTGTTATTGACACATGTTCCTTTAAATATCTTTCATTTGCATGGAGAGCAATTTAGGAAGATCCATTATAGCATTTGATCTCCTTGAAGCGCTCAAATCTCCGCGTGATAGGGGTTATTCCTCCCCGCTATCAGAACGACTATAATAAAGTTCGCGAGATGTATCAAATCACCTCGACCTCGCTCTGCTTAATTCCCAACAGGCCCACCCCCGGCGAGTATACCCCGCAGGTCAAGATATAATTCCCTCTGTTCCAGGGTTTGTCGGCCAGGAGAATAAGGTCTACACCCGACTGCGTTGACTCCTGCAGACCTATGGCACTGTTCTGTGGCAGGAGGGGAAGCATATTCATGAGAAATTCTGTAGACACTTGAGTGGGATTTGGCATCTGAACGGATCTGTTGCCGAGATACAAAGTGATATCCATACTCTCACTGCTCTCATTTTTAGAGAGGCTCAAACTGATGTTGTCATAGTCGCTTCGCGAGAGCATGATGGCAGCGAAGAACTTACTGCTGTTGCCCTGTTCAGTCGTATTCATCTTGACCTGGATGAACGGTTCATCAGAAAGCACCTTATCAGACATCTGCAGAACTATGCTCCCTCGTGTGACCATCAATGGCACCGCATCAAGCACTTTTGATATATTTTCATCGATTAGATATGCCGTATACATGCCACTCGCGAGATTGCTGATCTGAAATCGTGAGCTGTTCGCGCAATTGAGATCATCGATTTCATCAATCTCCGTGGAGCAATTGGTCAAGGAGACATTGGCAGCATCCGGCAGACCGGCCAGAAATCGCGAAAGGCTAAATGGAGATAGACACACAGATTGATCTGGTCTGCTGCAATTAGAACTGCTTCGATTCAGGGATGTGTGAAGGCTTCCGATTATTGGCCGGCTGGACGAATAGATAGGAATAGACCTGATAAGGTTGGCGGACGAGACTGATTCATTTGCCCCGTCTGCAAAGACCATTTGAGGCACCAGAAGTGAATCATTTGCCTCGAAGTCAATCCTATAAAATCCAGTTGCATCACTGAGATCGACAGCAGAGTCATTTTGCGCCATCGACCAAATTGGAGTGGCAAGGAGCAAGAACAAGGCAATAATCACTCTCATATCTTGTGTTAGAGATTTGGGAAAGTATTTATTGCTTTCCAGAGGAAACAGATTAAATCAATTCATCAGATCTTTGAGCTGATGGCAGAAGCTGGAGGGAATCTATTAAATGTATTAGGAGAATAGATCAGAATTATATGAGAGCTGAGAGCATTGCCAAATACCGCATTGATCTGATCATACCAGTATTTCTGATACTCCTGGCAGAGTTTTTAATCTTTCTCGGCCATCCCAGCCAGGCGATGTTGATTCATGCCTTGAATCTGATTGTGTTAGCATTATCATCGATATATATAGACAACAAGATTTATCCGGCCCTTATGCTTATGCCACTTTTTCGGTTATTGAATGTTGCAATGCCCGTATTTTTTAATCTGACTCTCTATACATATTCTTTTGTTTATGCACCAATGTTTATTCCTATGTATTTTTTGCTGAAAGAAGGATTTATAGGTCGTTGCCAGGCAGGATTGACATTTAAAGGATTTTGGTATTACCTGCCATTAGCAGTCTCAATAGGCTTTGCACTCGGTTGGGGAGAGTACAATGTGATACACCCACAGCTTCTCACGCCCGGCACGCATATCAAGGATGTTTTAATCCTGATTGTGACAATGATATTTTTTGTTGGATTGGTGGAGGAGTTCATCTTCAGATCGTCACTGCAAACAGTATTATCAGAAAGGATGGGTTCAAAAGCAGGACTGTTGACGGCAAGCATAATATTCGGATTCATGCACAGCGGCTATCAGATTCCTCTGGAGCTTCTGTATGTATCTTTTGCAGGAGCTGTCTTCGGGTTGCTCTTCTGGCTGACAAAGAGCCTACCAGTCATCTCCCTGGCACACGGAGTTACCAATATATCATTATTCCTGATAACTCCACAGGAGCCGGGCTTATTGATTTATTTTATTGCGGCACCAGCACTCATATTCGTGCTCTACGCCTATGTTTTAAAGAGATACTCAAACATAACCAGGAGCTAACTCAAATAAATGAAAAATCCGAAAGGAAAAAAACGCTTTAGCCAGGCCCCAAGGGCTAGAGGCCTCCATGTGCAAAATAGTTAATAAAAGCAGGATCGCCGCCTTTAAGCGCCCACGACCTGCATCACCTTAAATCCCACGATCAAGAAGAATGTTAGGACCATTGGCGCGATAGCTAGATTCAGCATAGTTGAAAGACGCTTATTCCATCGCGTTGAAGCTGATAGGATTTCCGAAGCGCAGAGCAGAGCAATGAGGCATATGACGCTTACGATACTGATCTCAGATACCCCAATAGTAGCGAATGTGCTGACCACCGATGTGGTGCTTGCTGCGCTCATTGTGCTTGCTGCGCTCATTGTGCTTGCTGCGCTCATTGTGCTTGCTGCACTCATTGTGCT